>NZ_KV812632.1:0-87001 GCF_001813485.1 Pseudomonas sp. HMSC067G02 | reverse complement strand
TGCCGATGATGCCGTAGACCATGGTGTAGCCGATCGCGATCAGCGCATAGGTGCTGCCGACGGTCAGGCCGTTAACCAATTGTTGTAGGTAATGATAAATCTCGGGCATGGGACTCTCTCGCTAAACGCCCGCCGTTGTACGGCAGGTAGACGTTCGGCTCGCGGGTGTGGGGCCGGAACGCTGCTGAGACCCGTCACGATCCGGCGCGCGGCGGGCCGGCGGGAGGCAGGGGAAAGCCGCGCTCCCGTCCACCAGGAGTGAACGCTGCCGGTCTTCGCCTGCCCTTGCCGGGCCGCCGCTCGCGGAATCATGCGGGTACTAAAACAAAGCCCACGGTGGGTGACGTGGGCTCCGTACTGCAACGATGCTTACTTGACCTCGGTCCGGGTGGCGTCCTTGTGCCACTCGTAGACGGTGAAGTCGAAGTTCTTCAGGTCGCCCTTCTCGTCGAACCCGAGGTTCCCGGTGGGAGTCTCGAAGGTGTTGGCGCGCAGGGCCGCGGCGACCTTCTCCGGATCGGCCTCGCCGGCTTTCTCGATGCCCTTGGCGATCACGGTGACCGCGGAGTAGGCGGGCAGGACGAAGATGCCGCTCGGATCCTGGTTCTTCGCCTTGAAGGCGTCGATCAGGGCCTTGTTCTTCGGATCCTGCTCGAAGGCGCGCGGCAGGGTCGCCAGCATGCCTTCCGAGGCGTCGCCGGCGATCGCGGTGATTTCGCTGTTGCCGACCCCTTCCGGGCCCATGAAGCGCGCGTCCAGCCCGGCCTGCTTGGCCTGGCGCAGCAGCAGGCCCATTTCCGGGTGGTAGCCGCCGAAGTAGACGAACTGCACGCCGGCTTTCTTCAGCTTGCTGATCAGCGCGTTGAAGTCCTTGTCGCCGGCGTTCAGGCCTTCGAAGACGGCAACCTTGATGCCGGCGTCTTCCACTGTCTTCTTCACCTCGGTGGCGATGCCTTCGCCGTACTGCTGCTTGTCGTGCAGTACCGCGATGGTCTTGTCCTTGTAGCGTTCGGCGATGAACTTGCCGGCCACCGGGCCCTGCATGTTGTCCAGGCCGATGGTGCGGAAGATCAGTTTGTAGCCGCGCGAGGTGATTTCCGGGGCGGTGGCTGACGGGGTGATCATCAGCACGCCTTCGTCTTCGTAGATGTCGGTGGCGGGTTGGGTGGAGCTGGAGCAGACATGGCCGACCACGAACTTGACGCCGTCGTTGACCACCTTGTTGGCGACCGCCACGGCCTGCTTGGGATCGCAGGCGTCGTCGTAGATCACGCCTTCGAGTTGCGCGCCGTTCACGCCACCTGCCTTGTTGATCTGTTCGATTGCCATCAGCGCACCGGCGCGCTGCATGTCGCCGTACTGGGCTACCGGACCGGTGACCGGGCCAGCCAGGGCGATCTTGATGGTGTCGGCGGCCATGGAGTAGCTGGCGAACCCGGCAATGGCCATCGCGGCGAACAGGCGGGATAGACGCTGAGTACCCTTCTTCATAGTGCTCCACTCTTCTTGTGTGTTGTCATTGTTGTAGTCTCGCGGCCGCGGGGGCCGGAGGAGACCGGGTGATCGTCATGGACGGACCCCGGGAACTGTACCGGTACAGTGTAGAGCGGCGCTTCGTCGCTTGAAAAGCACGGCACGGCGAGCTCCCGTGAGTCGTGTCGCCTGGTTGACATAAACGTATAGAAAAACGGCGCGGACCTGCCTCACCTCCCTGGGCCCGGTTTCCCTTCGGCTGTCGTGGGCTACCGGCGGGCGTTATCATGGCGCCCATGCAATCCAGGTAGATCCCATGACAGAACAAACTAGCACCCTCTATGCCAAGCTGCTCGGCGAGACCGCGGTCATTTCCTGGGCCGAGCTGCAACCGTTCTTCGCCCGTGGCGCCTTGCTCCAGGTCGATGCCGCGCTGGACCTGGTGGAAGTCGCCGAGGCCCTGGCCGGGGACGACCGCGAGAAGGTCGCCGCCTGGCTTTCCGGCGGCGGCCTGAGCAAGGTCGGGGAGGATGCGGCCAAGGACTTCCTCGAACGCGACCCGACCCTCTGGGCGGTGGTGGTGGCGCCCTGGGTGGTCATTCAGGAACGCGCGGAAAAAGCGACGTTGCACTGATCCAGGGCGGTTTTCTTTCGCTCGACCCTGGCTAGACTGATTCCGATTCCCACCAGGAGATTCGTCATGTTCGAACCAGGCCACCTCCATCTGGTCAGCCTACCCGGCCTCGACCAGCAGGACATCAACATCCATATCCGCTACGAGGTGCGGCAGAACGCCGAATCCGGCGCCTATGTGCACTTCGACATGGACGGCGAGATCGACGGCAAGCCGTTCAGCGACTCCTTCGAGCTGCCGCGCGATACCGCCTTCAACTTCGCCAGCGATGCCACGCGGGTCGCCCAGAAGCACGGCCTGCACCCGAAGTTCGGCGCGATCACCCGGGTGCACAAGGAATACGATGCGATGTTCGAGGACATTCGCGCCAAGCTGCATGCCCATCCCGGCGAACCGGTGGATCTCGAGCGGATCATTCGCCACGAGTGAGCCGTGTCCCCGGCGGCCGGAAGCATGGGAAAGGCCCGATATCGACGATATCGGGCCTTTTTTCGTTTGCCGGAGAGGCCGTTCCAGGGGCTTGCCACCCTTGCCGGCAAGCGGAAACGGCTTGCCGCTTGCCGCTTCCGGGTTGCCCTTAAATAAATTCAAGTTATTGAATATAAAGGTTTTTAATAATTTGGCACGGGCCTTGCTGAAGTGTTGGCGACGAAAGCCACACCGGCAAACAGGTTCGCAGCCATGAGCATCAGTTTCGACAGAGCACTCGGTATCCACCAGCAGGCCCTCAGCTTCCGCGCCCAGCGCGCCGAAGTGCTGGCCAACAACCTGGCCAACGCCGATACCCCGAACTACAAGGCTCGCGACCTGGACTTCGCCGCGGTTCTCGCCGAGCAGAAGGACAAGGCCGCCAAGGGTACCTTCGCCACCCGCACCACCAACGAGCGGCATATCGCCGCCGAAGGTTTCGGCATGGGCGAGGGCAGCCTGCAGTACCGCATCCCGGTCCAGCCGTCGATCGACCAGAACACTGTCGACGCCCAGATCGAGCAGGCCAACTACGCCGAGAACGCCATGCACTTCCAGGCGTCCTTCACCTTCCTCAACAGCAAATTCAAAGGGCTGGTCAGCGCCCTGCGTGGAGAGTAACCGCCATGTCCCTCGCCAGTGTCTTCAACATTGCCGGTAGCGGCATGAGCGCCCAGAGCACCCGCCTGAACACTGTGGCCAGCAACATCGCCAACGCCGAGACGGTTTCCTCCAGCGTCGACAAGACCTACCGCGCCCGCCATCCGGTGTTCTCCACCATGTTCCAGCAGGCCCAGGGCGACAGCGGCTCGCTGTTCGCCGACCAGGACAGCTCCGGCGCCGGCGTGCAGGTGCTGGGCATCGTCGAGGACCAGAGTTCGCTGATGCCGCGCTACGAGCCGAACCATCCGGCCGCGGATGCCAACGGCTACGTGTATTACCCCAATGTGAACGTGGTCGAGGAAATGGCCGACATGATTTCCGCCAGCCGTGCCTTCCAGACCAACGCGGAAATGATGAATACCGCCAAACAGATGATGCAGAAGGTCCTGACCCTGGGTCAGTGAGCGGAGTAGAGCATGAGCATCGATAACGTCAGCGGCACCAGCAGCAACACCGGCAACGTCAACGGCAGCAATCGCGCCGCCGGCAGCGGCGCCACCGAGACCGGGCAGAGCGTCAAGGGCAGCAGCAACCTGGGCAAGGACGAATTCCTCAAGCTGCTGGTGGCCCAGTTGAAGAACCAGGACCCGATGTCGCCGCAGCAGAACGGCGAGTTCATCGCCCAACTGGCCCAGTTCAGCACCGTGGAAGGCGTGCAGTCGCTGAACAAGAGCATGGAGAGCATTCTCTCCAACTACCAGTCGTCGCAGGCCCTGCAAGCCTCGTCGCTGGTGGGGCGCAAGGTCATCGTGGCGACCGACAAGTCGGTGGTGGACACCAAGGACACCTTCAAGGCGTCCCTCAACCTGCCGGTTTCCAGCAGCAACGTCTGGGTCAACGTCTACGACGACAAGGGCACCGTGGTCAATCGCATCAACCTCGGCCAGCAGGCTGCCGGCAGCGTCAGCTTCATGTGGGACGGCAAGGACAGCAGCGGCAACATCATGCCGCCGGGCACCTACAAGTTCGAGGCGCAGACCTCGATCGACGGCAAGACCTATGGGCTCCAGACCTACCTGCCGGCCAACGTCGACAGCGTCACCCTGGGGCAGAACGGCGGCGAGCTGATGCTCAACCTCGCAGGCCTGGGCAGCATCGCGCTGTCCAAAGTACAGATCATCGGCCAGTAAGCCGGCGTTTCCGGCAAGGAGCTATCCATGAGTTTCAACATCGGCCTGAGCGGCATCCAGGCGGCCTCCAGCGGCCTGAACGTCACCGGCAACAACATCGCCAACGCCGGCACCGTAGGCTTCAAGCAATCCCGCGCGGAGTTCGCCGACGTCTACGCCGCCTCGGTGCTGGGTTCGGGCAGCAACCCGCAGGGCAGCGGCGTGCTGCTCTCGGACGTCTCGCAGATGTTCAAGCAGGGCAACATCGACTCGACCAACAGCGTGCTGGACCTGGCCATCAACGGCAACGGCTTCTTCGTCACCAGCAACAACGGGGCGATCAGCTACACCCGCGCCGGCTACTTCAATACCGACAAGCAGGATTTCATCGTCGACAACAACGGCTACCGCCTGCAGGGCTATGCCGTCGGGCCGAACGGCCAGTTGCAGAACGGCGTGGTCACCGACCTCAAGGTCGAGCGCGCCAACCAGGCGCCGCAGGCCACCTCGAGCATCCAGCAGTCGTACAACCTTAACTCGACGCTGAAGCCGCCGACCGTGACGCCGTTCGATCCGTCCGACGCCGCCACCTACAACTCGTCCTCTTCGCTGGGCATCTATGACAGCCAGGGCAACTCCCACACCATGAGCCAGTTCTTCATCAAGAACGAGCCGGACCCGAATGCGACCCCGCCGATTCCGGAGAACAGCTGGACCATGAAAGTGCTGATCGACGGGGTCAATCCGCTCGACCCGTCGAACAAGACGCCGATGAGCTTCAACGTCACCTTCGACGCCAGCGGCCAGATGACCTCGGTACGGGCTCCGGACGGCAGCACCAGCGGGCCGGGCTTCAGCATCGACGCGACCACCAACGTGATCCAGTTCAGCCCGGCCACCGGCAATCCGCCGACTCCCGGCACCGGCTGGATTCCGGCGGCCTCGGACGGCAAGACCCCGCCGACCTACGCCTGGAATGGCGCGACCGGTGCCGCCAGCGGCATCTCCTTCGACATGCGCAAGACCACCCAGTACTCCACCGCGTTCGCCCAGAGCAACCCGATCCAGGACGGCTACACCACCGGTCAGCTGGCAGGCCTGGAAATCGACGACACCGGGGTGATCTTCGCCCGCTACACCAACGGCCAGTCCAAGGTGCAGGGCCAGGTGGTGCTGGCCAACTTCGCCAACATCCAGGGCCTGACGCCGATCGGCAAGACCTCCTGGGTGCAGTCCGCGGAGTCCGGCGAGCCGGCGGTCGGCGCGCCGCGCTCGGGCACCCTGGGGGCGTTGCAATCCGGCGCGCTGGAAGCGTCCAACGTGGACATCTCCAACGAACTGGTGAACCTCATCGTCCACCAGCGCAACTACCAGGCCAATGCCAAGACCATCCAGACCGAGGATGCGGTGACCCAGACCATCATCAACCTGCGCTGATGACGGCGTGCCGGTGCCGTCCGGGCACCGGCAAGGCCCTTGCCGCCAGCGGCAACCCCTGGCCAGGGGTTGCCCCCGAAGCCTCCGAAAGGAGGCTTTCTGTTTTATAAAATCCTTTTAAATCAATGTATTAATTGTTTTTTCGAATTCTGGCACGGCGCTTGCTGGATAACCTGCAAGAAAGCCCGGCGGATTGTGCCGGTGCCTGGAGGATTCGATGGACAAGATGCTGTACGTCTCCATGAGCGGGGCCAGCCAGAACACCCTGGCGATGCGTGCTCATGCCAACAACCTGGCGAACATCTCGACCAGCGGCTTTCGTCGCGACTTCGAGCAGGCGCGTTCGATGCAGGTGTTCGGCGACAGCTTCCCGGCGCGGGTATTCGCCATGAGCGAGCGGCCCGGTACCGATTTCAGCCATGGCAGCCTCCAGGAAACCGGCAACGAGCTGGACATCGCCATCGACGGCGACGGCTTCGTCGCGGTCCAGGCGCCGGATGGCAGCGAGGCCTACGTGCGTACCGCCGGCATGCACATCGACGCCCTCGGCATGCTGCGCACCGGCGACGGTTTGCCGGTGCTCGGCAACGGCGGACCGATCGCCGTGCCGCCGGAGGAAAAGGTGGAGATCGGCCAGGACGGCACCATCAGCATCCGCGCCCTTGGCGAGAACCCCAACGTGGTCGCCGTGGTGGACCGGATCAAGCTGGTCAACCCGAACCTGAAGCAGATGGAGAAGGGTACCGACGGCCTGCTGCACTACAAGCCGCAGCCGGGCGAGCAGGCGCCGCTGGCCGACGCCAACGTGAAGGTGGTCTCCGGTTTCCTGGAAAGCAGCAACGTGAACGCGGTGGAAGAGATGACCGCGATCCTCTCGCTGTCCCGTCAATTCGAGCTGCACGTGAAGATGATGCGCACCGCCGAGGACGATTCGGCGGCCATGGCGCGGGTTTTGCAAATCAGCTAATCACTTGAGCGTGGTGCCATAAAACCGGCACCCGAGGAGCACGACGATGTTATCGGCACTGTGGGTCAGCAAGACCGGTCTGTCCGCCCAGGACATGAACCTGACCACCATTTCCAACAACCTGGCCAACGTATCCACCACCGGCTTCAAGCGCGACCGCGCGGAGTTCCAGGACCTGCTGTACCAGATCCGGCGCCAGCCGGGCGGCCAGTCGACCCAGGACAGCGAGCTGCCTTCGGGCCTGCAACTGGGTACCGGTGTGCGCGTCGTCGGCACCCAGAAGATCTTCACCCCGGGCAGCCTGCAGACCACCGAGCAGCCGCTGGACATGGCGGTCAACGGGCGCGGCTTCTTCCAGGTCCTGCTGCCGGACGGCACCGTGTCCTACACCCGCGACGGCAGCTTCCACCTGAACTCCGACGGGCAGATCGTCACCTCCAACGGCTTCGCCCTGGAGCCGGCGATCGTGGTGCCCAACGAGACCCAGACCTTCACCGTCGGCCAGGACGGCACCGTCTCGGTGACCACCACCGGCAACGCCCAGCCGCAGGTGATCGGCAACATCCAGACCGCCGACTTCATCAACCCGGCCGGCCTGCAGGCCATCGGCAACAACCTGTTCCTGGAAACCGGCTCCAGCGGCGCGCCGCAGGTCGGCACGCCGGGTCTCAACGGCCTCGGCACGGTTGCCCAGAACACCCTGGAAAACTCCAACGTCAACGTGGTCGAGGAACTGGTGAACATGATCACCACCCAGCGCGCCTACGAGATGAACTCCAAGGTCATCTCCACCGCCGACCAGATGTTGTCCTTCGTCACCCAGAATCTTTGACGGGCCCTGACCGGGCCCTGGCTGTACGCCGCGAGGTAGCTTGATATGAACCGGCTGATGATCGTCTCCCTGCTTGGCATCGCCACCGCCCTGGGCGGTTGCGTCAATCCACCGCCGAAGCCGAACGATCCGTACTACGCGCCGGTGCTGCCGCGCACCCCGCTGCCCGCCGCGCAGAACAACGGCGCGATCTACCAGGCCGGTTTCGAGCAGAACCTCTACGACGACCGCAAGGCCTTCCGCGTGGGCGACATCATTACCATCACCCTCAACGAGAAGACCCAGGCGAGCAAGAAAGCCAACTCCGATATCCAGAAGGACAGCAAGACCAAGATGGGGCTGACCTCGCTGTTCGGCAGCGGCATGACCACCAACAACCCGATCGGCGGCGGCGACCTCAGCCTCAGCGCCGAATACGGCGGCTCGCGCGACGCCAAGGGCGACAGCCAGGCGGGGCAGAGCAACAGCCTGACCGGCTCGATCACCGTGACCGTTGCCGAGGTGCTGCCCAACGGCATCCTCTCCGTGCGCGGCGAGAAGTGGATGACCCTGAACACCGGCAACGAGCTGGTGCGCATCGCCGGCCTGGTCCGTGCCGACGATATCGCCACCGACAACACCGTGTCCTCGACCCGCGTGGCCGACGCCCGGATCACCTATTCCGGCACCGGCGCTTTCGCCGATGCCAGTCAGCCGGGCTGGCTGGACCGCTTCTTCCTCAGCCCGCTGTGGCCGTTCTGAGGACGCTCGCGATGACCAAGTTCAAGCACCTGCTGGCCCTCGCCGCGCTGCTCCTGGCCGCCGGCGCGGCCCAGGCCGAGCGGTTGAAGGATATCGCCAGCATCCAGGGCGTGCGGACCAACCAGTTGATCGGCTATGGCCTGGTGGTCGGCCTGAGCGGCAGTGGCGACCAGACCACGCAGACGCCGTTCACCCTGCAGACCTTCAACAACATGCTGGCGCAGTTCGGCATCAAGGTGCCGGCCAACGTCGGCAACGTGCAGTTGAAGAACGTCGCCGCGGTATCGGTGCATGCCGACCTGCCGCCGTTCGCCAAGCCGGGCCAGCCGATCGACGTCACCGTGTCGTCCATCGGCAACGCCAAGAGCCTGCGCGGCGGCAGCCTGCTGATGACTCCGCTGAAAGGTATCGACGGCCAGGTCTACGCGGTCGCCCAGGGCAACCTGGTGGTCGGCGGCTTCGACGCCGAAGGCCGCGACGGCTCGAAGATCACCGTCAACGTACCGTCCGCCGGACGTATCCCGGCCGGCGCCACCGTCGAGCGCGCCGTGCCGAGCGGCTTCGACCAGGGCAACAGCCTGACGCTGAACCTCAACCGCCCGGACTTCACCACTGCCAAGCGCATCGTCGACCGCATCAACGAACTGCTCGGTCCGGGCGTCGCCCATGCGGTGGACGGCGGCTCGGTGCGGGTCAGCGCGCCGCTCGACCCGAACCAGCGGGTCGACTACCTGTCGATCCTGGAGAACCTCGACGTGCAGCCGGGCGAGGCGGTGGCCAAGGTCATCATCAATTCGCGCACCGGCACCATCGTCATCGGCCAGAACGTCAAGGTATCGCCGGCCGCCGTCACCCACGGCAGCCTGACCGTGAGCATCACCGAAGACCCGATCGTCAGCCAGCCCGGTGCCTTCTCCAACGGCCAGACCGCGGTGGTGCCACGCTCGCGGGTGAACGCCGAGGAGGAGACCAAGCCGATGTTCAAGTTCGGTCCCGGCACCACCCTGGACGACATCGTCCGCGCGGTGAACCAGGTCGGCGCCGCGCCGAGCGACCTGATGGCGATCCTCGAAGCCCTGAAGCAGGCCGGCGCGTTGCAGGCCGACCTGATCGTGATCTGAGGACGACGCCATGGATTCCCGTTTGCTCAGCGGTATCGGCGCAGGCCCCGACAGCGGCTCCTATACCGATCTCAACCGCCTCAACCAGCTCAAGGTCGGCAAGGACCGCGACGGCGAGGCGAACATCCGCAAGGTCGCCCAGGAATTCGAATCGCTGTTCCTCAACGAGATGCTCAAGTCCATGCGTTCGGCCAACGAAGCGCTGGGCGACGGCAATTTCATGAACAGCCAGACCACCAAGCAGTACCAGGACATGTACGACCAGCAACTGTCGGTGAGCCTGTCGAAGAATGCCGGCGGCATCGGCCTGGCCGACGTGCTGGTGCGCCAGTTGTCGAAGATGAAGCAAGGCTCCAGGGGCAACGGCGAAAACCCGTTCGCCCGGGGCGCCGAGAACGGCGCCGGTCGCTGGCCGAGCAACCCCAGCGCGCAGGCCGGCAAGGCCCTGCCGATGCCGGAAGCCGGCCGCGACGACTCGAAGCTGCTCAACCAGAGGCGCCTGGCGCTGCCGGGCAAGCTGGCCGAGCGCATGCTCGCCGGCATCGTTCCCTCCGCCTCGCCGGCCGCCAGCCAGATGCAGAGCCTGGGCCAGGACAGCTACCTGCCGGCGCAGAGCTACCCGGCGGCGAGCCGCCGCGGTTTCTCCACCGATGGCGTCGACAGCCAGGGCAGCCGGCGCATCGCCCAGCCGCCGCTGGCCAGGGGCAAGTCGATGTTCGCCTCCGCCGACGAATTCATCGCCACCATGCTGCCGATGGCCCAGAAGGCCGCCGAGCGGATCGGCGTCGATGCCCGCTACCTGGTGGCCCAGGCCGCGCTGGAGACCGGCTGGGGTAAATCGATCATCCGCCAGCAGGATGGCGGCAGCAGCCACAACCTGTTCGGCATCAAGACCGGCAGCCGCTGGGATGGTGCCTCGGCGCGCGCCCTCACCACCGAATACGAAGGCGGCAAGGCGGTCAAGGAGGTCGCGGCGTTCCGCTCCTACTCGTCGTTCGAGCAGAGCTTCCACGACTACGTCAGCTTCCTCCAGGGCAACGACCGCTACCAGAACGCCCTGGACAGCGCCGCCAACCCCGAGCGCTTCATGCAGGAACTGCAGCGCGCCGGCTACGCCACCGATCCGCAGTACGCCCGCAAGGTGGCGCAGATCGCCAGACAGATGCAGACCTACCAGGCCGTCGCCGCCGCCGGCACGCCGCCTCTGGGTTGAGCAAGGAGGAACTGACCCATGTCCGACCTACTCTCGATAGGCCTGTCCGGCCTCGGCACCAGCCAGACCTGGCTGACCATCACCGGGCACAACATCACCAACGTCAAGACGCCGGGCTACAGCCGCCAGGATGCCATCCAGCAGACCCAGGTCCCGCAGTTCAGCGGTGCCGGCTACATGGGCTCGGGCAGCCAGATCGTCGACGTGCGCCGCCTGGCCAGTGACTTCCTCACCGGCCAGTTGCGCAACGCCACCAGCCAGAACAGCGAGTTGAGCGCATTCCGTAGCCAGATCGAGCAGCTCGACGGCCTGTTGTCCAACACCACCACCGGCGTCAGCCCGGCCATGCAGCGCTTCTTCGCCGCACTGCAGGCCGCCGCCAACAATCCCTCCTCGACCGAAGCGCGCGAGGCAGTGCTTGCCCAGGCCGAGGGGCTGGGCAAGACCTTCAATACCCTCTATGACCAGTTGGACAAGCAGAACAGCCTGATCAACCAGCAACTGGGCGCGCTGGCTTCGCAGGTCAACCATCTGTCACAGAGCGTGGCCAGCTACAACGATGCCATCGCCAAGGCCAAGTCGGCGGGCGCGGTGCCCAACGACCTGATGGATGCGCGCGACGAAGCCGTGCGCAAGCTATCCGAGATGATCGGGGTGACCGCGGTCACCCAGGACGACAACAGCGTCAGCCTGTTCATCGGTAGCGGCCAGCCGCTGGTGGTGGGCAATACTGTGTCGACCCTGAGCGTGGTGCCCGGGCTGGATGACCCGACCCGCTACCAGGTGCAACTGAGCAACGGCAACTCCATACAGAACGTCACCGGCCTGGTGTCCGGCGGCGAGATGGGTGGCTTGCTGGCCTACCGCAACAGCGCCCTGGACAGCAGCTACAACAAGCTCGGGCAGTTGGCGATCACCCTCGCCGATACCATCAACAAGCAGTTGGGGCAGGGCCTCGACCTGGCCGGCAAGGCCGGCGCCAACCTGTTCGGCGACATCAACGATCCGGACATCACCGCGCTGCGGGTCCTGGCGAAGAACGGCAACACCGGCAATGTCCACGCCAACCTGAACATCACCGATACCAGCAAGCTGAATTCCAGCGATTTCCGCCTGGACTTCGACGGCACCAATTTCACCGCGCGGCGCCTGGGCGACGACGCAAGCATGCAGGTCACGGTCAGCGGTACCGGTCCCTACACCCTCTCGTTCAAGGATGCCAACGGCGTCGACCAGGGCTTCAACCTGACCCTCGACCAGCTCCCGGCTGCCGGCGACCGCTTCACCCTGCAGCCGACCCGGCGTGGCGCGGCGGATATCGAGGCGACGCTGAAGAATGCCTCGCAACTGGCGTTCGCCGGTACCGCGCGTACCGAATCGACCACCGAAAACCGCGGCACCGGCAAGATCGGCGCGCCGACCCTCACCAGCGGTCCGTCGCCGGTGGACCCGGCGGTGCTACAGGGCGCGTTCGGGCCCAACGGGATCAGCCTGGGCGCGACGCTCAGCGCCGACGGCAAGACCTATACCCTGTCCTCGCCGTTGCCGGCCGGCTGGAACTACGTCGACAAGGACGGTAACGCCCTGAGCGGCAGCCCGACGCTGACCAGCGGCAATACCAATACCGTGCGCATGGCGTTCACCGACCCGAGCGGGCAGAAATACAGCTACGAATTCGAGCTCAGCGGCGTACCGCAGAACTCCGACAGCTTCAAGCTGGGCTTCAACGACAAGGGCATTTCCGACAACCGCAACGCTCTCAACCTGCTGGCCTTGCAGACCAAGCCGACCGTCGGCGGCACCGACAACACCGGTTCCACCTACAACGAGGCCTATGGTGGCCTGGTCGAGCGGGTCGGCACCCTGACCGCCCAGGTGCGTGCCAGCAGCGAGGCCAGCGCCACGGTGCTGAAGCAGGCCCAGGACAGCCGCGATTCGTTGTCCGGGGTGAGCCTCGACGAAGAGGCGGCCAACCTGATCCAGTTCCAGCAGTATTACGGTGCCTCGGCCCAGGTGATTCAAGTTGCCCGCACTTTGTTCGATACCCTGATTGGAGCGTTCCGTTGAGTTCTCTCGACGGGGCCTAAGCCAGCGAGACCGCCACCATGCGCATTTCCACCATCCAGGCCTTCAACAACTCGGTCAACGGGATTTCCCGCAACTACGCGGACCTGAACCGTACCTTCGAGCAGATCAGCACCGGCAAGCGCATCCTGACCCCGGCGGACGACCCGGTCGGTTCGGTACGCCTGTTGCGCCTGGACCAGGAACAGGGGTTGAACGAGCAGTACAAGACCGGCATGACCGAGGCGAAGAACAGCCTGAGCCAGGAGGAAACCATCCTCCGTTCGGTCGGCAACGTCCTCCAGCGCATCCGCGAGATCGCCGGCCAGGCCGGCGACGGCGCACTGGACTCCAACGACAAGAAGTCGCTGGCCAGCGAGTTGCGCCAGCGCGAGGACGAGTTGCTGAACCTGCTCAACAGCCGCGACGCGAGTGGCAAATACCTGTTTTCCGGGTCCCAGGGCTCGGTGCAGCCGTTCGTGCGCAACGAGGACGGCACCTACAGCTACATGGGCGACGAGAGCCAGCGCGAGGTGCAGATCGCCAGCAGCACGCGGATTCCGGTCAGCGACAGCGGCAAGGTGCTGTTCGAGGACATCGTCAACGCCGCTCGTCTCGATACCAAGGCGGCGGCTGGCAATACCGGCGACGGTCGCATCTCGGTCGGCCTGGTCGAGGACGAGCTGGCCTTCGACAGCCAGTTCCCGGCGAGCAACCCGCCTGCGGCAACCGACGGCTTCAACATCCACTTCGTCAGCGACAAGGAGTACGTGGTCTACGATCCGAAGAGCCTGCCTCCGGGCTATGACTGGACCACATACGATCCGAATTCGCCGCCGGCCTGGCAATTGTCCAAGGGCGCCATCGACGACGACCCGAAGACCATCGACAAGGTGCTCTACGCCGGCGTCAGCGTGACGATCGACGGCACGCCGAAGGCGGGCGACGAGTTCAACGTCAACTACAAGCCGGGCAGCGAGAAGCGCAGCCTGCTGAACGTGGTGTCGGACCTGCGCAAGGCCCTGGAAAGCTCCACCGACAACCAGGCCGGCAACGACGCCATCCGCGATGCGACGGCGGTGGCCCTGACCAACCTCTCCGCCGTGGCTGCCGCCGTGGATGGCGGCCAGGGCAAGATCGGCGCGCGCCTGAATACCGTGGAAAGCACCGAGACCTTCATCGACGATGTGAAGCTGGTGAATGCGTCGGTGATGTCGCAGATCCAGGACCTGGACTACGCCGAGGCGTTGTCGCGGCTGTCGTTGCAGTCCACCATCATGGATGCCGCGCAGCAGAGCTACGTGAAGATCCAGGGGTTGAGCCTGTTCAACTACCTGAAGTGACAGTCCCTCTGTGGAACAGGGCCCATGACTCCGTCATGGGCCTTTTCGTTCGCAGGGACTGTACCTGTGTCGCTGGAGGGTATGTTCCGCAAGGTCTACGGAAACACGGGAGAATTTGTCAGAAGTTTGACTGCCGATTCGCGCCGCAGCGCCTGTGGAACAGCCAGGGGCCGCGCGACCAGGGGCTTTGACCTGCATCAAGCTCTTTGGGTACGGGCCTTGCATAGAGTGGCGTGCTCGGGTTTTTCGCCCTTTACTCGCCTGAGTATCCATTCATCAGGGCCCTACATGAACAACAAGACGATCCCGGTCACCAGCCCGCTGCTGCCGCCCCTGGAAGAGTTCATCCCCTACCTGGAAAAGATCTGGGAGAGCCGTTTCCTGACCAACGGGGGCGACATGCACCATGCGTTGGAAGAGGCCCTGTGCGAGTACCTGGGGGTGAAGCACATTGTGCTCTTCGCCAACGCCACCCTGGCGCTCATCACCGCGCTGCAGGCATTGCGGGTGACCGGCGAGGTGATCACCACGCCGTACTCCTTCGTCGCCACCAGCCACGCGCTGCTGTGGAACGGGCTCAAGCCGATCTTCGTGGACATCGACCAGGACTCCATGAATCTCGACCCGTCGCGGATCGAGGCGGCGATCACCCCGCAGACCACCGCGATCCTGCCGGTGCATTGCTACGGCAACCCCTGCGATGTCGAGGCTATCCAGCGGATCGCCGATATCCACCACCTGAAGGTCATCTACGATGCCGCGCATGCCTTCGCCGTGCGCGACGCCGGCGGCAGCGTGCTGCGCCACGGCGACCTGAGCATCCTCAGCTTCCATGCCACCAAGGTGTTCAACACCTTCGAGGGCGGTGCGATCATCTGCTCGGACGAAAACACCCGGCAACGCCTCAACCACCTTAAGAATTTCGGCTTCGTCGACGAGGTCACGGTGGTCATGCCCGGCATCAACGGCAAGCTCAACGAGGTCGGCGCTGCCTTCGGGCTGCTGCAACTCAAGCACGTCGACCAGGCCCTGGAGCAGCGCAGGGAGATCGCCGAGCGCTATCGGCGCCTGCTGGCCGGCGTCCCTGGCATCCAGTGCCTCCGGCCTGGTACCCAGACCTTCGCCAACAACGCCTATTTCCCGATCCTGGTGGAAGACGATTTTCCGCTTTCGCGCGACGAGCTGTACCAGCGCCTGCGCGACAGGGATGTGCTGGTGCGGCGCTACTTCTACCCACTCATCAGCGACTTCCCCATGTACCATTCGCTGCCCTCGGCGGCGCCCGCCAATCTTCCGGTGGCGCGGTCGATTTCCTCGCGGGTGCTGTGCCTGCCGATCTATCCCGGGCTGGCCGCCGCAGACGTCGAGTTCGTCGCCGGCCTGATCGCTTCCGCCGCCATGCCGCGGCGGCGAGCATCAAGTTGAGCCCGTCGCGACCGATAACAGAATGAACAACCGCCTCACTCAGGTAGACAAGAAATGAGCCAAGCAAAATTCATCGAAGACTTCCTTTCCGCCACCGATTTCCAGAATCCCGTCGAGGTCAGCATGGACACCCAGCTCGAAGACCTGCCGGAATGGGACTCGCTGGCCGCGCTCGGGGTCATCGTCATGTTCGACATGGAATACGGCAAGACCATCACCGGCGAAGACCTGATCAAGGCTCGCACGGTGGGCGACCTCTACCAGATGCTCGGACTCTGACCATGGCCACCTCCACGCTGAAGAACGTCCGTTTCGCCGGGATGGCGACCTGCGTCCCCAAGCGCGTTATCTCCAACCTGACCGACTGCAAGCCGCAGTTGCGCGCCGAGCGCGAACGCCTGGTGCGCAACATCGGCATCGAGACGCGGCGCATGGCGCAGGAGTGGCAGTGCTTCTCCGACCTGGCCTTCGACGCCGCCGAGCGCCTGCTGGAAAGCCTGGAGTGGAAGCGCGAGGAGGTCGATGCGCTGATCGTCGTGACCCAGTCTCCCGACTACCTGGCGCCGGCTACCGCGATCATCCTCCAGGACCGCCTGGGGCTGCCGCATTCCACCGTGGCCTTCGACGTCAACCTGGGTTGCTCGGCCTATCCGTTCGCCCTCAACCTGCTGGGTTCGCTGATTGCCGCCGGCGGGGTGAAGAAGGGCCTTGTGCTGGTCGGCGACCGCGGCGCCAGTGTCAACGATCCGATCTTCTCCGACGCGGGCACCGCGACGGCGCTGGAGTTCTGCGAAGGCGCGCCGCCGATGCATTTCGACCTGAACAGCGACGGCAGCGGCTACAAGGCCATCATCCTGCCGGTGGGCGGCCATCGCGAACCGGTCGGCGTGCAGCACCTGATGCCGTTCCGCGAGGACGAGAACGACCATTGGCACCGTGCCATCGACCTGCAGCTCGACGGCACCGCCGTGCTCAGCTTCTCCACCCAGCGCGTACCGCCGGCGGTGGAAAAGCTGCTCGACTATGCCGGTGCGAGCAAGGACGAAGTGGACTACTTCGTTTTCCACCAGGCCAACCGGATGATCAACGAGACCATCCGCAAGAAGCTCGGCCTGCCGGTAGAGAAGGTGCCTTCGACCCTGCGCGACTTCGGCAACACCAGCGGCGCCTCCCTGCCGGTGACCATGACCGCGCGGATCAACCGGGAACTCGAGGCCGGCCGCAATCGCGTGTTGCTCTGCGGCTTCGGTATCGGCCTGTCCTGGGGTACCTGCCTGGTGGATATCGAAGGGGCGAAGTTCCCCGACCTGATCGAATCCTGAGAGCCTTGAACGCGGAATCAGCCAAGTGAACGACGAGACTTCCTTCAATCCCTTCAGCCTGTCGGGCAGGCGCATCCTGGTCACCGGCGCCAGTTCCGGCCTGGGCCTGGCCATCGCGCAGAGCTGCGCGCGGATGGGCGCCGAGCTGATCGTTACCGGACGTGACCAGACCCGCCTGGATGGATGCCTGACAACCTTGCAGTCGATCTCGGAGCTGCCGCACCGTGCTGTCCAGGCCGATCTTCGGGTAGCCGAGGAGCGCGCTGCGGTGGTAGCGGCTGTCGACAGCGAAATCCATGGACTGGTGCATAGCGCCGGTATTTCCCGTCTGTGTCCAGTGCGGATGATGACCGAAGCGCACTTGCATGAAGTCCAGTCGATCAATGTCGACTCGCCGATGCTGCTTACCCAGGCGTTGCTCAAACGCAACCTGGTAGCGCCCGGCGGTTCGATCCTGTTCATCGCTTCCATCGCCGCCCACATCGGGGTTGCCGGAGTGGGGGCATACTCGGGAACCAAGGCCGCTCTGATCGCCATGTCCCGCTGCCTGGCCATGGAAGTGGTGAAGCGCAACATCCGGGTTAACTGCCTGTCTCCATCACTGGTGGAAACACCGCTTCTGGATGCAGCCACCCAGACGGTCGGTTCGATGGACGGTCAACGCAGCAACCACCCGATGGGCTTCGGCAAGCCCGAGGATATCGCCAACGCCGCTATCTTCATGCTTTCCGATGCCAGCCGCTGGGTGACCGGCACGACCCTGGTGATGGACGGCGGCCTGACCATCAGTTGAGGACGATGCAATGAAGAGGATCATCATCCTCGGCGCCGGTGGGTTGGGGCGTCAGGTGCTGGCCCAGCTGCAGGTCGACTACGGTCACGGCATCGACTGGGTGATCGGCGGGTTTCTCGACGAGCGCGGCCCCGAAGCGGTCGCGGAGTCGCTCTACTACCCGTGGCTCGGGTATCCGGAGAGCTTCGTCGCGGAGCCTGACCAACTGTTCGTCGCCGCGGTCGGCGATCCGCTCAGTCGCCAGAAGCAGGTCGCATGCCTGCTGGCGAAGGGCGCCGAGTTCGTCGCTATCCGCACCCGCTGCACCCTTGGCGTGCGGACCAGCTACGGCCCGACCTTCTTCGGCTACGACGTGAGCAGCGGCGTGGACTGCCGTATCGGCGCCTACGGTTTCATCGACCAGCAAACCATGCTCGGCCACGACGTGGTCATCGGTGACTATGTACATATCGGCCCGCGCTGCCTGCTGGCCGGCTACGTGAAGGTGGGCGATCGTGCGGTGATCAACTCCGGGGCGATGATCGCCCGCGACGTCAGTATCGGCGAAGACGCCGTGGTGGGCATGGGCGCGGTGGTGTTCAAGGACGTGGCGGCCGGACAGACCGTGGTCGGCAATCCGGCCCGGGTTATTTTCAGCAAGTGAAGGTTGTGGATGTGGACATGACTCGCCATGCGCTGGACGCAGCGCACTACACCGAGCCGCAGACGCTCGCGCTGGAGCGCGAAAGGCTGTTCGGCAGGCTCTGGATCTTCGTCGGCTTCAGTTCGATGGTGCGCGAGCGCAACCAGTTCTTCACCCGCAAGATCGCCGGCGTGCCGGTCGTGGTGCAGCGTACCGAGTCCGGCATCCGGGCCTTTCTCAACCAGTGTCCGCATCGTCTGTCGGCCATCCAGACCGAATGCACCGGCCAGCGACCGCTGGTCTGCCCGTACCATGCCTGGTCGTTCGGCGCCGAGGGGCAGCTACAGGGCATTCCGAACTCCAGTCTGTACCAGTTCAGCGCCGAGGAGCGGGCGCGGATCGGCTTGCGCAAGCTGCACCTGGAAGAGGTGGGGCAACTGCTGTTCGTCAACCTGGCGGACGACCCGCTGCCGCTGCGCGAGCAGTTCGACGATGGATTCCTGGAAACCTTGCGGGAGGTCTCCTCGCACCTGGATACGCGGCTGATCTACAGCTGCCACAAGGTGCGCTACAACTGGAAGCTGAACATGGAGAACGTGAAGGACTACAACCATGTTCCTTTCGTCCATCCGAAGACCTTCCTCCCGGTGATGACCGCCCCGGTGCGCGGTCTGGCACGCGAGGCTGCGGTGCCATCCGAGGTGCTGCGCCTGCTGCAGGAAGGCGAAACGCCGGAGCTGCGTTCGCTGAGCTTCCCCACCAAGGCGCCGATCCAGCCCTACAAGAGCTGGTTCTCCGACCTCTGTGAGGGCTACGGCGACGAGCACGCCTACTACAACTGGTTCATCTACCCGAACGTGAACTTCTGCAGCGTCCGTGGCGAGCACTTCCTGCTCCAGCAGTACGATCCGGTGGCTCCCGGCGAGACCGACTACCACCTGTGGATGATGACTGCCCGGCGCAAGGATCCGAAGACCGATTTCAGCGCTTTGCTGAGCACCCTGATTCGCGGCGAGCGTAACGTGATCGGCGAGGACACCCTGGTCCTGGAACGCCTCCAGGAGGGGCTGGGCGCACATTCGCCGCCGTTCATGCACGGCGACTACGAGGTGCAGCTGGTGCGCCAGCACCTGTGGTATCGCGCGCAGGTACTGGGGGAGAGGGCATGAAGCAGGCGATCATCGTCGGGGAAGGGCGCGCGCTCGAACGGGCGGACAGTACTGCGCGGGAACGGGGACTGGGACACCGGGTCCTGGAGCTGAATGCTGCGGATCGACACAACTTCGATATTGCGCCTCTGCTCGAACGCTACCCCGCTGCGGAAAGCGAAGTATTCGTGGCGCTGGACGAGCGGGCGGTGAACTACGCCCGCCACAAGCTCATCGCGGATATCCGCCTGGCGGGCTACCGGCTATTCGATATCGTCTCGCCTCAGGCCATCGTCGGCGAAGGCGTGCGACTGCTGGGCAACGTGTTCGTCGGCGCCGGTTGCGTGCTCGCCGGTCCTGCCCGCATCGGCACTGGCAGTTGGCTGGAGCTGCAGGTCCTGGTGGAGGAGGACTGCCGGGTCGGAACCTGTAGCACGCTGCTCGCTGGCGTGCAGTTGGGACGGCGAGTGGAGATCGGCCAGGGCAGCACGCTGGGTGCGGGCAGCGTCGCGCTCGCCGACACCCGGGTGGGGCGACACTGCGAATGGTTGTTGCCGGGCAGGCTTCCCCGGGAACTGCCCAATTACTCCTTTTACGATGAACTCATGCCCGATGGGGCACGCATCCTATGAGCGGGGAGCTGTCGATGATGGCGGGAAACGATATGACGCAGGCGGACTTCCTTTCGCGATGCGAACGGAGCGGATATCTATTGGTGCTGGTGCCTACTTCCTATCTTGGAGGGGTGTTCCGCTCACAGGTGGTTGCCGGTTTGTCGCAGCGTCTGCCTGGGGTTCGCCTGATTGCTGTGGACGATGTGCTTTTCGCCAGCAATAGCGTTCCCGATGGTTTCGACCAGGTGATTCCTACCGCCCAGTTGAAGGAACCATGCCACGCAGGGAAACCCGCAGTGAATTGTGCCTATTCGCTGCCTACCTGGCTGACGCTGGATCACCTGGCGAAGACTGCGCAATGCATCACCCTCGATCTGCCCGAGCTTCTCTACCTGCTGGATATTCCTTTGGTCTACCAGACCGGCGCGCTGACTCGCGAATTGGCGATGCAGCATCACGCCGAGTTCGTCTCGCTGCGCGAGCGCCTGGCCGACGAGCGAAGCCGGAAGACCCTGGAAGCCATCATGCGCCTGCGTTTGGACGGCAACCGCGCTGCGTTGCTGGACGTGTTGTGTCCGGGAGAGCAGGAATACTTTTCCCTGTACCGGGGCCCCGAGCATCCGATCGTCTTGCGAAGCGACGAGCATTACGTGGATATCGGTGCCTACGATGGCGATACGGTGAAGAAGTTCATGCTGGCGGCTCGTCATGAATATGCTTCGATCCATGCCTTCGAGCCTGATCCGGCGAATTACCGGCTCATGCATGCGTCGCTTGCTGGAAGTGTCGGTCTCCATCTGCATAACCAGGCGGTGTCCGATACCGGCGGCCATCTCGCATTCGCAGCCCACGGCACCATGGGAAGCAGGGTCGAGATAGACGGCACCGTGCAGGTGCCGTGCGTGCGGCTCGACGATGTCCTCGATGTCATGACCTTGCTGAAAATGGATGTGGAAGGCCATGAGGCACGGGTTCTGCGGGGGGCCGCGCGGCTGATCGACGAGTGCCGGCCGCGCATGGCCATCACCTGTTACCACCATGTGCAGGACCTGCTGGACATCGTCGCCGCGATCGACGGGATCGCTGCGGGAGCCCGGCTGCGCCTGCGCCATTACTCGCTGTATTTCTACGACACGATCCTCTATGTCGACTGGCCCGATGCTCTTCGTGAAGGGCGCTGACGCGCTCGTCGGAGCAGATGCTCCGCCGCGGGGAGTCGAGACCGGGAGCGGCGACACGAAGGGCCATGGCCCGGCCCTTCCGATCACCATGCGCTGCACCAATTACTCAGGAATGGCTCAATGAGCGCGAACGTTCGTGTCAGCATCGTCATGCCGACCTACAAGCTGGAGTACTTCGAGGACGCCCTCGACAGCGTGCTCGGGCAGACCTATCCGGCCCTGGAGCTGATCATCTGCGACGACAGCAGCGACGAGCGGATCGCCACGCTGGTCGAGCAGAAGCTCGCCTCCGCGGCGTTCCCGATCCGCTACTTCCGTAACGAGACGCGCCTCGGCGAGCTGGGTAGCACGGC
The DNA here is from genome assembly GCF_001813485.1 of Pseudomonas sp. HMSC067G02. Classification (NCBI taxonomy): domain Bacteria; kingdom Pseudomonadati; phylum Pseudomonadota; class Gammaproteobacteria; order Pseudomonadales; family Pseudomonadaceae; genus Pseudomonas; species Pseudomonas sp. HMSC067G02. The sequence goes on along the minus strand of NZ_KV812632.1, from coordinate 65,478 downwards.
GAAAGGCATCCGCCTGGCGGAGGGCGAGTACGTCAAGTTTCTCCACGACGACGACGTGTTGCTTCCCGAGTGCGTCGAGGCGTTGGTGGGAGCGATGGAGCGCGAGCCGAACGTGGTCCTGGCCTCGTCGCGGCGGTTGCGTATCGACGAGGAAGGGCAGCCGCTGCCGGACATCCTGGCGACCTGCTTCCCGTTCGCCGGCGACGTCCTGATCGACGGTCGCGAGCTGGTCTCGTTCCTCGCCGACCACACCATCAACTTCATCGGCGAACCCAGTTGCCTGATGGCCCGGCGCGATGCGCTGCTGCAGATCTGCGAGCGCCTGATGATGCTCAACGGCCGGGCCATCGACTGGATCGGCGACCTGGCCATGTGTGCGCAGTTGCTACAGCGTGGCGACCTGGCGTTCCTGTCGCGGCCGCTGACCCGTTTCCGCGTCTCCCGCCAGCAGTTCAGCCAGATCGGGCGCGACCAGCCCGGTATCGGCGAGCAGGGCCATGCCGACTTCCGCCTGGCTATCCGCGAACTGGGTTGGTATCGCCAGGCCGGCGACAACCGCTTCGTCCGGGTGGCACCGATCACCCGCCTGGACGCCCGTGTCTTCAAGCCGGTCAACCTGCTCGCCGCGCTGAGGCGGGCGGCGGGCTTCGGTAGCGTCACGCTGTCGACCTGGCTGGAGGCGCGGCGGCCGGATGCGGTGCAGAAGGTGCTGATCGATCGATTCCTGCAGGAGCAGGGTGGTGGGCCGCGCTTCGCGGTGCTGGTGCTCGATGCCCACGGCGATACCGAGGCCGTGGAGCGTACCCTGCAGAGCCTGGAGCACGTCAATTCGTATCCACGTGTCGAGAGCCACCTGTTCGCGCCGCTGGGCACGAGTCCGCGGAACGGAGCGATGCTCTTCGATCCAGAGGTGGGGCCGGTGCCGACGATCAACCAGGCGCTTGCCCGGCTTGATACCGACTGGTTGCTCCTGGTCGAAGCGGGTGTCGAATTCACTGTCAGCGGCCTGCTGGTGGCGGCGCTGGACCTGCTGGCGGCACCGGAGAGCTGCCAGGCGGTGTACGCCGACGAACTCATGCGCCTGGATGACGGCGAGCTGGGCGCGGCGTTGCGCCCGGACCTGAATCTCGACCTTCTGCTCAGTTTCCCCGCCGGCCTGTCCCGGCACTGGTTGTTCCGCCGCGAGCCGCTGCTTGCCACGGGCGGATTCGACGAGACCGCCGGCGAGGCTTTCGAGCTGGCCTACCAGTTGCGTCTCGTCGAGCAGCGGGGCCTGGGCTGTATCGGACACATCAGCGAGCCACTGCTGTCTGGCCCAGCGCTGCGCCTGCAGGACAGCACCGCCGAGCGTGCGGCGATCGAAGGCCACCTGCGTGCCCGTGGCTACGCGCAGGCGACAGTCGGAAGCCGGCTGCCGGGGCGCTACGAGCTAGACTACGGCCACGCCGGGCAACCGCCGGTCAGCATCCTGGTGCTGGCCGGGGAGCGCCTGGCGCAGCTCCAGCGTTGCGTAGAAACCGTGCTGGAGAATACCGCCTATCCCAACTACGAGATCCTTCTGCTGGAACAGGGTGGCGAAGCGGCCGACGTTCGCGAATGGCTGCTCGCCGTCGAAGGCATGGGCGTCGAGCAGGTGCGGGTGCTGCGAGGCGATGGGCAGTTGTCCCGTGGGGCTCTGCGCAACCTGGCGGCGTCCCGGGCGCGCGGCGAATTCCTGCTCTGGCTCGATGCCGGCAGCGGCATCCTCGACAAGGACTGGCTGCAGCAGTTACTCAACCATGGCCAGCGTCCGGAAGTCGGCGCGGTAGGCGCCAAGCTCCTGGCGGCGGACGGACGGGTCTGCCACGCCGGCTGGCTGCTCGGTTTGTGCGGACCGGCCGGGCGGGCCTTCGAAGGGCGTTCGCACGAGGACGCCGGTTACCTGCAGCGCCTGCAGGTGGACCAGAACTACTCGGCGGTGGCTGGCGAATGCCTGTTGATGCGCCGCGAGTTGTTCCTCGAATTGGGCGGTTTCGACGAGGCGCTGACGCGCTGGGACGATGTCGACATCTGCCTGCGGGCGGTCCAGGCGGGCTACCTGAACGTATGGACGCCGCGTGCGCGGCTGTTGCTCGATGCGCCTGCCACGACGGCGGCGAGCGTCGAGGAAGAAGATGCGCTGTACGCGCGCTGGCTACCGTTGTTGGCACGCGATCCCGCCTATAACCCGGGCTTTTCGTTGCAGGCCGAAGGCGGTTTCAAGCTGGCCGACCCGCAGCTGGCCTGGCGCCCGTTGCAGGGGTGGCGGCCCTTGCCCACTGTCCTGGCGCACCCCGCCGACCTGTTCGGCTGCGGCCATTACCGGGTGATCCAGCCGTTCAGCGCGTTGCGCGAGTCGGCATCCATCGATGGCGCGCTGTCGATCGGCCTGATGCACGTGGCCGATCTGGAGCGCTACGACCCGGACGTACTGGTGCTGCAGCGCCAGGTCGGCGAGGAGCGTCTCGAGGCCATGCGGCGGATGCAGGCGTTCTCGCGAGCCTTCAAGGTCTACGAGCTGGACGACTATCTGCCCAACGTGCCCCTCAAGAGCGCCCATCGCCAGCACCTGCCGAAGGACATCCTGCGCACGTTGCGTCGCGGGCTGGGTTACGTCGACCGCTTCGTGGTGTCGACGCCGGCCCTGGCAGAGGCCTTCGCCGGTCTCCACCCGGATATCCGGGTGATCGAGAACCGCCTGCCGGTGGGGTGGTGGCAGGGGCTGCGGGCGCAGCGGCGGCGCGGCGAGCGGCCACGTGTTGGTTGGGCGGGCGGCTCGAGCCATACCGGCGACCTGGAACTGATCGCCGACGTGGTCCGGGAACTGGCCGACGAAGTCGACTGGGTGTTCTTCGGCATGTGCCCGCCGTCCATCCGTCCCTTCGTCAGGGAAGTGCATGCGGGGGTGCCTATCGAACGCTATCCGCGGGCATTGGCGGCTCTCGATCTCGACCTGGCGCTGGCGCCGGTGGAGCAGAACCTGTTCAACGAGTGCAAGAGCAATCTGCGCCTGCTGGAATACGGCGCCTGCGGTTTCCCGGTGGTCTGCAGCGACGTGCGCTGCTACCAGGACGATCTGCCGGTGACGCGGGTGAAGAACCGTTTCCGCGACTGGGTGGACGCGATCCGCATGCATACCCGCGACCTGGATGCCGCGGCCAGGGCAGGGGATCACCTGCGCGAACGGGTGCTGGCGGATTGGATGCTCGACGGCGAGCGTTTGCGCGCCTGGTATCGTGCCTGGATGCCGGACTGAGCGGCCGGCGGGGCTTTCCGTCGCGCTGTCCGCAGCGCTTGGGAGGCCTTGCGCGAACCCCTCCGACGGGGACGATGCATGAAAAACGAGGATGGTCAAAAAAAAACCTAAAGCTCCCCAGGGAAGCGCCGATAAAGATCACGAATGCGAACTTTAGGGGTGCCTGGGCGATGCCCACCCGAGGTCGCAAGCTCAGGCAAACATATCGTCCTTGGAGGGCATCAAGATGGCCTTGACCGTCAACACCAACATCGCTTCGCTGAACACTCAGCGGAACCTGAACAACTCTTCCGCGTCGCTGAACACTTCGCTGCAGCGTCTGTCCACCGGTTCGCGCATCAACAGCGCCAAGGACGACGCCGCCGGCCTGCAGATCGCCAACCGTCTGACCAGCCAGGTCAACGGCCTGAACGTGGCTACCAAGAACGCCAACGATGGTATCTCCCTGGCGCAGACCGCTGAAGGCGCCCTGCAGCAGTCGACCAACATCCTGCAGCGTATGCGTGACCTGTCCCTGCAGTCGGCCAACGGCTCCAACAGCGACTCCGAGCGTACCGCTCTGAATGGCGAAGTGAAGCAACTGCAGAAAGAACTGGATCGTATCAGCAACACCACCACCTTCGGTGGCCGCAAGCTGCTCGACGGTTCCTTCGGCGTCGCCAGCTTCCAGGTGGGTTCGGCCGCCAACGAAATCATCAGCGTCGGCATCGACGAGATGAGCGCAGAGTCGCTGAACGGCACCTACTTCACGGCTACTGGCGGCGGTGCGGTCACTGCTGCAACCGCTTCGGGCACCGTCGACATCGCGATCGGCATCACTGGCGGCAGCGCCGTGAACGTCAAGGTCGACATGAAGGGCAACGAAACCGCCGAGCAGGCGGCTGCCAAGATCGCCGCTGCGGTCAACGACGCCAACGTCGGCATCGGTGCCTTCACCGACGGCGCGCAGATCAGCTACGTGTCCAAGGCTAGTGCGGATGGTACTACCAGTGCGGTTTCCGGCGTAGCCATCACCGACACCGGCAGCACCGGCGCAGGCACCGCGGCAGGCACCACGACGTTCACCGAGGCTAACGACACCGTCGCCAAGATCGACATCTCCACCGCGAAGGGCGCTCAGTCCGCCGTGCTGGTGATCGACGAGGCGATCAAGCAGATCGACGCCCAGCGTGCCGACCTCGGTGCGGTGCAGAACCGCTTCGACAACACCATCAACAACCTGAAGAACATCGGTGAGAACGTATCGGCTGCTCGCGGCCGGATCGAAGACACCGACTTCGCAGCCGAAACCGCCAACCTGACCAAGAACCAAGTGCTGCAACAAGCCGGCACCGCGATCCTGGCCCAGGCCAACCAGCTGCCGCAGTCGGTTCTGAGCCTGCTGCGCTAAGCTTCGGCGAGGTCAAGGTGAAGTCACGAGGGGGAGCGCTGGCGCGCTTCCCCTCGTATCTCATTGAGAGGTAGCGACGATGGACGTCAGCAATGTCAACAATTCGACGGCTGCTCCGGTAATCCGGCTGTTCGGCTCGGCGTCTTCTTCCGATGGCGCACGCCCGGCCGGCCAGGCCGGCGAGGCGGCCGCCAGCGCAAGCGCGCAACGGACGGGCGACGTCAGGATGGGCGACAAGGAGCAACGCGCTGCGGTCGAGGAGGCGGTTTCCTCCATCGAGAAGTTCACCCAGAGCATCCGCCGTGATCTGAGTTTCAGCCTGGACGACTCCACGGGGCGGGTAGTGGTCAAGGTGACCGATTCGACTTCCGGAGAAGTCATCCGGCAAATCCCTTCCGAAGAGGCCCTGCGCCTGGCAGAGCGACTGGACGAAGCGCGCAGCCTGCTGTTCAAGGCGGAAGCCTGAGCGGAATTGGCACGTCTTTTGACTGTCTGTTGGAATTGGAAGGACAAAGCGTCAATGAGCTGACGAGGTGAAGCAAGATGGCGAACAGTACGACGATCAACGGCTACAACTCGGGCCTTGATATCAAGAACATCGTTTCCACCCTGGTGGCGGCCGAGAAGGCGCCGAAGGAGGCGCAGCTCAAGCGCCTGGAAAGCGACACCACCGCCAAGTTCACCGGCATCGGCCAGCTCAAGAGCGCGATCTCCGACCTGCAGACCATCCTCAAGGAGCTGAACAAGCCCGAGCTGTTCCAGAAGCGCTCGGCGAGCACCAGCGACGAGAAGTTCGCCACCGCCACCGCCACCAAGGACGCCCTGCCGGGTATCTACAAGCTCGAAGTGACCCAGCTGGCCAGCGTCAGCAAGGTGGCCACCGCGTCGTTTGCCGATGGCTACAAGACCACTTCCGGTGGCACCCTGACCATCAAGCAGGGCGCCGACGATGCCGGCGTCACGGTAAACGTCGCGGCGGGCGCGACCCTCGCCGAAGTGCGCGACTCGCTCAACGCGCAGCTGAAGGACAAGGGCATCAGCGCCAACATCGTCAACAACCCTGGAGACGGAACCTCGCGACTGGTCTTCACCGGCAAGGATTCCGGCGCCGGCAAGGACGTGTTCGTCCAGGGCAGTTCCGGCCTGGAGAACTTCAACATCGGCAGCGTCGGCGCCGATGGCAAGCTGACCCTGTCCCAGTTGGACGGTACGTCCTCCAGCAGCAGCGGCTATATCACCCAGGCGAAGAATGCCAAGTTCAGCATCGACGGCCTGACCCTGGAAAGTCCGACCAATACGGTCGACAAGGTCATCAACGGCGTCACCTTCGAGCTGAAGACGGTCACCGACACTAACAAGCCGATCACCATCTCGGTCGAGCAGGACCGTGGCGGCGTCAAGGACAACATCAAGAAGTTCGTCGAGGCCTACAACAAGCTGGTCGGCGTGACTTCGGAACTGACCGGCGTGACCAAGGTGGGCGACGACAAGGCTCCCGTGGTCGGTGCCTTGGTCGGTGACAGCAGCGTGCGCAACCTGCTCACCACCATGCGCAACGAGATGGTCCAGCCGGGGCAAGGTACCGATGTTCGCATGCTCGCCGACATGGGTATCACCACCAAGAAAGACGGCACCCTGGAGATCGACGACAAGAAACTCGACAAGGTTCTGAAGGACAAGTTCGAGTCGGTTTCCGCTCTGTTCACCGGCGATACCGGCCTGATGAAGCGTCTCGACGACAAGCTCACGCCTTACACCCAGACCGGCGGTGTGCTCCAGCAGCGCCTGGATGGATTGCAGGACACCATCAAGTCGGTGGATACCCAGCGCCAAGCGCTCGATCGCCGGGTCGAGCAGTTGCAGGATCGTTTGCTCAAGCAGTTCACCGCCATGGACCAGTTGATCGGCCAGCTCAACCAGACCAGCGGACGCATGGCCCAGGCTCTTAGCAGCCTGCCTGGCCTTGTGAAGAAAAGCTGATGTCGCGTCCTATCGATACCTACCGGCAGGTAGGCAGCGCACAGGACGTCCCGCCCTACCAGGTGGTCAAGCTGCTGCTGGACGGCGCGCTCGAACGCATCGCCCTGGCCCGGCGCGCGGTGCTGGAGCGCAACCCGGCGCTGCGCGGCGAAGCGGTAGGCACCACGTTGTCGATCATCGGCGCCTTGCAGGCTGGCCTCGATCACCAGCAGGGCGGCGAGATAGCCGGCAATCTGGATGCGTTGTACGACTACATGACCCGCCGCCTGGCTGGTGTCGCGCTGGACGACACACCGCGTCCGCTGGACGAGGTCGAGGCGCTGCTGGGCCAGATCAAGCAGGCCTGGGATGCCATTGGCAGCGCCGAAGCGCAGGGCGAAGACAGCGAACGGCGCTAAAGAATCGCGGTAGCCGACCGATATAGAGCGTATCAGTCACCGAACAAGGCAACCGTCGATGAACGCAATGGCAGCCATGCGGCAATACCAGAATGTCAGTACCCAGGCTCAGGCTATCGATGCCAGCCCGCATCGCCTGATCCAGATGCTGATGGAAGGCGGCCTGACCCGGATGGCGCAGGCCCGCGGAGCCCTGGAGCGCGGCGAAGTGGCGCTGAAGGGCGAGCTGATCGGCAAGGCCATCGCCATCGTCGGTGGCCTGCGCGAAGGGCTCGACTTCGAGGCGGGCGGCGAGCTGGCAGCCAACCTCGACCGCCTTTACGCCTACATGTCGATGCGCCTGACGGAAGCCAACTTGAAGAACGACGCGGGCAAGCTCGAGGAAGTTTCCGAGCTGTTGCGCAACATCAAATCCGGTTGGGATGCGATTGCCCCCTGAGAGGCATCCCCAGAGGGACCAAGCAATGAGTGCAGCTGTACAGATCCTTGAAGAAACCGGTAGCGCCCTGCGCGTTGCCCTGGCCAGCCAGAACTGGGAGGCCATCGGTGAACTCGACCAGCGTTGCCGCCAGGCCGTCGACGAGGCGATGCTCGATGTACAGGACGAAGCCACCTTGCGGGCGCGGATGGAAGAGCTGCTGGCGCTGTATCGCGAGCTGATCGATGTCTGCCAGGGCGAGCAGCGCAAGCTGGCCACCGATCTGATCCAGCTGAACCAGTCGAAGCAAGGCGCCAAGGTCTACCAGATGTTCGGATAAGTTTTTCATGGCTTTGTGCCGTTACTTTGGCGCAAGGCTTTTCGGAAAAATTTACATATCCCCCAAAACCCCTGCCAGTACTGCTTTCCATGCGGTCTGTAGGGGTTTTTTATTGCCTCTCCCTGTCGGAAACAGCAAAAAAAACACGCCATAAAATTGACTAATCGTTCACATTTGACTTAACTAGTGGCCAAATGCTGGCTGCTTATTAGAAATAGGCATTAGTCCCAGCCCTCTTTCGGGTCGAGCGAGACCCATTCGATGCAAGGCAGCTGATCAAAATGTGGCGCGAAACCAAACTCTTGCTGATTGACGACAATCTCGATCGCAGTCGCGACCTGGCAGTCATTCTCAACTTCCTCGGCGAAGATCAGCTGACCTGCAACAGCGAGGATTGGCGAGAGGTAGCGGCGGGCCTGAGCAACAGTCGCGAAGCCCTGTGCGTGCTGCTCGGCAGCGTCGAGTCGAAGGGCGGGGCGGTAGAGCTGCTGAAGCAACTGGCCAGTTGGGACGAGTACCTGCCGATCCTGCTGATCGGCGAGCCGGCCCCGGCCGACTGGCCGGAGGAGCTGCGCCGCCGGGTGCTCGCCAGCCTGGAGATGCCGCCCAGCTACAACAAGCTGCTCGACTCCCTGCATCGCGCCCAGGTCTACCGCGAGATGTACGACCAGGCCCGCGAGCGCGGCCGCTCCCGCGAGCCGAACCTGTTCCGCAGCCTGGTCGGCACCAGCCGGGCGATCCAGCAGGTGCGGCAGATGATGCAGCAGGTCGCCGATACCGATGCCAGCGTGCTGATCCTCGGCGAGTCCGGCACCGGCAAGGAAGTGGTGGCGCGCAACCTGCATTACCATTCCAAGCGCCGCGAGGGGCCCTTCGTCCCGGTGAACTGCGGGGCGATCCCGGCGGAACTGCTGGAAAGCGAACTGTTCGGCCACGAGAAGGGCGCCTTCACCGGTGCCATCACCAGTCGTGCCGGACGTTTCGAGCTGGCCAACGGCGGCACCCTGTTCCTCGACGAGATCGGCGATATGCCGCTGCCGATGCAGGTCAAGCTGCTGCGCGTGCTGCAGGAGCGCACCTTCGAAAGGGTCGGCAGCAACAAGACGCAGAACGTCGACGTGCGGATCATCGCCGCGACCCACAAGAACCTCGAGAAGATGATCGAGGACGGCACTTTCCGCGAAGACCTCTACTACCGCCTCAACGTATTCCCCATCGAGATGGCGCCGCTGCGCGAGCGGGTGGAAGACATCGCCCTGCTGCTCAACGAACTGATCTCGCGGATGGAGCACGAGAAGCGCGGGTCGATCCGCTTCAACTCGGCGGCCATCATGTCGCTCTGCCGCCACGACTGGCCGGGCAACGTCCGCGAACTGGCGAACCTGGTGGAGCGCCTGGCGATCATGCATCCCTACGGGGTGATCGGGGTCGGCGAACTGCCGAAGAAATTCCGCCATGTCGACGACGAGGACGAGCAACTCGCCAGCAGCCTGCGCGAAGAGCTGGAAGAGCGCGCGGCGATCAACGCCGGGCTGCCGGGAATGGACGCGCCGGCGATGCTGCCGGCCGAAGGCCTGGACCTCAAGGACTACCTGGCCAACCTCGAGCAGGGCCTGATCCAGCAGGCCCTCGACGATGCCGGCGGAGTGGTCGCGCGGGCCGCCGAACGCCTGCGCATCCGCCGCACCACGCTGGTGGAGAAGATGCGCAAGTACGGCATGAGCCGGCGCGACGACGACCTGTCGGATGATTGACAGGTCGTTTCGCAACGCTTTGATTTTCAAATGAAAAAAATTTAGGCACGGGTATTGCTATATCTCCGTCGACCGACAGAACCATGACGTCGCGCCGACCGAGAGAAACGCAATGCAACCAGCCCTCAACGCCTTCACCGAGCAGCCAGCCGATACGGCCGAGGCCACCAGCCGCGCCGGCCTCGAGCAGGCCTTCGCGCTGTTCAACCAGATGTCCAGCCAGCTCAGCGAGTCCTACAGCCTGCTGGAGGAGCGCGTTACCGAGCTGAAAGGGCAACTGGCCCTGGTCAGCGCGCAGCGCATGGAGGAGCTGGCGGAAAAGGAGCGCCTGGCCAACCGCTTGCAGAGCCTGCTCGACCTGCTTCCCGGCGGCGTCATCGTCATCGATGCCCATGGTGTGGTCCGCGAGGCCAACCCGGCGGCCCTGGGCCTGCTTGGCGAACCGTTGGTGGGCATGCTCTGGCGCGAGGTGATCGCCCGCTGCTTCGCTCCGCGCGAGGATGACGGCCACGAGATTTCCCTGCGCGACGGACGTCGCCTGTCCATCGCCACCCGCTCGCTGAACGGCGAACCGGGTCAACTGATCCTGCTCAACGACCTCACCGATACCCGCCGTCTCCAGGAGCAACTGGCGCGCCACGAGCGCCTGTCGGCGCTGGGGCGGATGGTCGCCTCGCTGGCCCACCAGATCCGCACGCCGTTGTCGGCGGCGTTGCTCTATGCCGGGCACCTCAGCGAGCAGGCGCTGCCGACCGACCAGCAGCAACGCTTCGCCGGGCGCCTGAAGGAGCGCCTGCACGAACTGGAGCATCAGGTACGCGACATGCTGGTGTTCGCCCGCGGCGAGCTGCCGCTGACCGACCGGGTGGCGCCGAAGGCGCTGTTCGACAGCCTGCGCGCGGCGGCCGAAGTCCATGTCCAGGGGCTCCAGGTGCGTTGGCAGTGCGAGGCGCGCGGCGGCGAGCTGCTGTGCAATCGCGACACCCTGGTGGGCACCGTGCTCAACCTGGTGGAGAACGCGATCCAGGCCTGCGGGCCCGAACTGCGCCTGAAGGTGCATCTCTATGCCCGCGCCGACAGCCTGCGCCTCAGCGTCAGCGACAACGGACCGGGCATGGATCCGGCGACCCTGGCGCGCCTGGGCGAACCCTTCTTCACCACCAAGACCACCGGTACCGGGCTCGGCCTGGCGGTGGTCAAGGCCGTGGCGCGCGCCCACCAGGGGCAATTGCAGTTGCGCTCTCGGCCGGGGCGCGGCACCTGCGCCACCTTGATCCTGCCGCTGATTCCGGCGGCGCCTCTTTCTGCGATTCAGGAGTAACCCCATGGCAGCCAAAGTCCTGCTGGTCGAAGACGACCGCGCACTACGCGAAGCCCTCAGCGACACCCTGCTGCTGGGCGGTCACGAGTTCGTCGCCGTGGACTCGGCGGAGGCGGCGCTGCCGGTCCTGGCCCGCGAAGCCTTCAGCCTGGTGATCAGCGACGTGAACATGCCGGGCATGGACGGACACCAGTTGCTCGGCCTGATCCGTACGCGCTACCCGCACCTGCCGGTGTTGCTGATGACCGCCTACGGCGCGGTCGATCGCGCCGTCGAGGCGATGCGCCAGGGCGCCGCCGACTACCTGGTCAAGCCGTTCGAGGCGCGGGCGCTGCTCGACCTGGTGGCACGCCATGCGCTGGGCCAGTTGCCGGGCAGCGAGGAGGATGGTCCGGTGGCCCTGGAGCCGGCCAGCCGGCAGTTACTGGAACTGGCCGCGCGGGTCGCGCGCAGCGATTCCACCGTGCTGATCTCCGGCGAGTCCGGGACCGGCAAGGAAGTCCTGGCCAACTATATCCACCAGCAATCGCCGCGTGCCGGCAAGCCGTTCATCGCGATCAACTGTGCGGCGATCCCGGACAACATGCTCGAGGCCACCCTGTTCGGCCACGAGAAAGGTTCCTTCACCGGCGCCATTGCCGCCCAGCCCGGCAAGTTCGAGCTGGCCGACGGCGGCACCATTCTTCTCGACGAGATATCGGAAATGCCCCTCGGCCTGCAGGCCAAGCTGCTGCGCGTATTGCAGGAGCGCGAGGTGGAGCGGGTCGGTGCGCGCAAGCCGATCAACCTGGATATCCGCGTGCTTGCCACGACCAACCGCGATCTCGCGGCGGAAGTCGCGGCGGGGCGTTTCCGCGAGGACCTCTACTATCGCCTGTCGGTCTTCCCGCTGGCCTGGCGGCCGCTGCGCGAACGCCCTGCGGACATCCTGCCGCTGGCCGAGCGTCTGCTGCGCAAGCACAGCCGCAAGATGAACCTCGGCGCGGTGGCGCTCGGCCCCGAGGCCGCCCAGTGCCTGGTCCGGCATGCCTGGCCGGGCAACGTACGGGAACTCGACAACGCCATCCAGCGTGCGTTGATCCTGCAACAGGGCGGCCTGATCCAGCCCGCCGACCTGTGCCTCACCGCGCCGATCGGCATGCCGCTCGAGGCCCCGGTGCCCATGCCGGCAATGCCACCGGCCACCCCGCCGAGCGTCGAGATTCCGTCGCCGGCCGCAGGCCAGGACGCTAGCGGCGCGCTGGGCGACGACCTGCGCCGCCGCGAATTCCAGGTGATCATCGATACCCTGCGCACCGAGCGCGGCCGCCGCAAGGAGGCTGCCGAGCGCCTTGGCATCAGCCCACGGACCCTGCGCTACAAGCTCGCCCAGATGCGCGACGCGGGGATGGACGTGGAGGCCTATCTCTACGCCATCTGAGGGCTCGCCATGTTCCCCAGGCCCGCCTCGTGCGGGCCTTATGCGTCCGCCGCCGGTCGTCGCCCAGGGCTGTTCGAGCGTGCGCGCCTGCCGATAACCGGAGCAGGGACGGACCCTGCAGCGGTCGCGGGCATTGGCGGCGAACGCCGATGCCGGGCCTTGGGGTCGACTTGGCACCCTTGTTGCTAACTCCTCTGCAAAGTGCCGGGCGGCGTCAAAAAAGCCGCGGCTGTTGGAGGAAGAGTCATGAGTCAGGGTGTCGAGTTCAATCGTCTGATGCTGGAAATGCGTTCCATGCAAATGGAAGCCATGGCCAAGGCCAAACCGGTTCAGGCGCCGGCCGAAGTGGGGGCGCCGAGCTTTTCGGAAATGCTCTCCCAGGCCGTGGACAAGGTGAACGAGACCCAGCAGGCCTCCACCGCGATGGCCAACGCCTTCGAGGTCGGCCAGAGCGGCGTCGACCTGACCGACGTGATGATCGCCAGCCAGAAGGCCAGCGTGTCGTTCCAGGCCATGACCCAGGTGCGCAACAAACTGGTCCAGGCCTACCAAGACATCATGCAGATGCCGGTCTGAGCGGCGCGAGGATAACTAGTTCATGGCCGATGCACTGATCGACAGCCAGGTTCCCGCCAAGAGCGGCGGTGCCGGGATGCTGAAGAAATCCTTCCCGGGACTGTCGTTCCTCGACAACCTTTCCGAGATGACCATGCTGCGCCAGATCGGCCTGCTGGTCGGTCTCGCCGCCAGCGTGGCGATCGGCTTCGCCGTCGTGCTCTGGTCCCAGCAGCCGGACTACAAGCCGCTCTATGGCAGCCTCAACGGGGTCGACGCGAACCGTGTGGTGGAAGCGCTGACCGCGGCGGACATTCCCTACAAGGTCGAACCCAACTCCGGCGCGCTGCTGGTCAAGGCCGACGACCTCGGCCGGGCACGCATGAAGGTGGCCTCCGCCGGCGTGGCGCCGACCGACAACAACGTCGGTTTCGAGATCCTCGACAAGGAACAGGCGCTGGGCACCAGCCAGTTCATGGAAGCCACCAACTACCGCCGCGGCCTGGAAGGCGAGCTGGCGCGCACCGTGTCGAGCCTGAACAACGTCAAGGCCGCCCGCGTGCACCTGGCGATCCCGAAGAGTTCGGTGTTCGTCCGCGACGACCGCAAGCCCAGCGCCTCGGTGCTGGTCGAGTTGTATCCGGGTCGCAGCCTGGAGCCGAGCCAGGTGATGGCGATCGTCAACCTGGTCGCCACCAGTGTGCCGGAGCTGGACAAGTCGCAGGTCACCGTGGTCGACCAGAAGGGCAACCTGCTCTCCGACCAGCAGGAACTCTCCGAGCTGACCATGGCCGGCAAGCAGTTCGACTTCACCCGGCGCATGGAAGGCCTGCTCACCCAGCGCGTGCACAATATCCTGCAACCGGTGCTGGGCAACGGTCGCTACAAGGCCGAGGTGTCCGCCGACGTCGACTTCAGCGCGGTCGAGTCGACCTCGGAGATGTACAACCCGGACCAGCCGGCCCTGCGCAGCGAGCAACGCAACAACGAGGAACGGCAGAATTCGTCCGGCCCGCAGGGCGTGCCGGGGGCGCTGTCGAACCAGCCGCCGGGCCCGGCCAGCGCGCCGCAGCAGGCCACCGCCAGCGCGCCGGCCGACTACGTCGCGCCGGGCCAGCCGCTGAAGGACGCCAACGGCCAGACCATCATCGATCCGAAGACCGGCAAGCCGGAGCTGGCGCCGTACCCGACCGACAAGCGCGACCAGACCACCCGCAACTATGAACTGGACCGCTCGATCAGCTACACCAAGCAGCAGCAGGGGCGCTTGCGCCGACTGTCGGTGGCGGTGGTGCTGGACGACCAGATGAAGGTCGACGCGAAGACCGGCGAGGTCAGCCACCAGCCCTGGAGCGCCGACGAACTGGCGCGCTTCACCCGCCTGGTACAGGATTCGGTGGGCTACGACGCCAGCCGCGGCGACAGCGTCAGCGTGATCAACGCGCCGTTCGCCCCGGCCCAGGCCGAAGAGATCGACAGCATTCCGTTCTACTCGCAGCCGTGGTTCTGGGACATCGTCAAGCAGGTGCTCGGCGTGCTGTTCATCCTGGTCCTGGTGTTCGGCGTGCTGCGTCCGGTGCTGAGCAACATCACCGGCGGCGGCAAGGGCAAGTCGCTGGCCGGCGGCGGCGGTCGCGACGGCGACCTGGCGCTGGGCGAGAGTGGCCTGGAAGGCTCGCTGGCCGACGACCGGGTGAGCATCGGCGGGCCGTCGAGCATCCTCCTGCCGAGCCCCACGGAGGGGTATGATGCGCAATTGAACGCGATCAAGAACCTGGTCGCACAGGACCCGGGCCGCGTCGCCCAGGTCGTGAAAGAGTGGATCAACGCCGATGAGTAAGCGCCATGAGTGAGAATCGTCTCGCCGCCAAACTGACCAAGGTCGACAAGGCCGCCATCCTGCTCCTGTCGCTCGGCGAGACCGACGCGGCGCAGGTGCTGCGGCACATGGGGCCGAAAGAGGTGCAGCGGGTCGGCGTGGCCATGGCGTCGATGCGCAACGTGCACCGCGAACAGGTCGAGCAGGTGATGGGCGAGTTCGTCGAAGTGGTCGGCGACCAGACCAGCCTCGGCGTCGGTGCCGACGGCTACATCCGCAAGATGCTCACCCAGGCCCTCGGCGAGGACAAGGCCAACAACCTGATCGACCGCATCCTCCTCGGCGGCAGCACCAGCGGCCTGGACAGCCTGAAGTGGATGGAGCCGCGTGCCGTGGCCGACGTGATCCGTTACGAACACCCGCAGATCCAGGCCATCGTGGTCGCCTACCTCGATCCCGACCAGGCCGCCGAGGTGCTCAGCCATTTCGACCACAAGGTGCGCCTGGATATCGTCCTGCGCGTCTCCTCGCTGAACACCGTGCAGCCCTCGGCGCTGAAGGAACTCAACCTGATCCTGGAGAAGCAGTTCGCCGGCAATTCCAACGCCACCCGCACTACCATGGGCGGGGTCAAGCGCGCGGCGGACATCATGAACTACCTCGACAGCTCCATCGAAGGCCAACTGATGGATTCGATCCGCGAGGTCGACGAAGACCTGTCCGGACAGATCGAGGACCTGATGTTCGTCTTCGACAACCTCGCCGACGTCGACGACCGCGGCATCCAGGCGCTGCTCCGGGAAGTCTCCTCGGACGTACTGGTGCTGGCGCTCAAAGGCTCCGACGAGGCGATCCGCGAGAAGGTCTTCAAGAACATGTCCAAGCGTGCCGCCGAGCTGCTGCGCGACGACCTGGAGGCCAAGGGGCCGGTACGGGTCAGCGAAGTGGAAGGTGCGCAGAAGGAAATCCTCACCATTGCCCGGCGCATGGCCGAGTCCGGCGATATCGTGCTGGGCGGCAAGGGTGGCGAGGAGATGATCTGAGGTGGTCCCCCACGACAAGGACAAAGACAATCCCAGCGAACTGATCCGCGGCAAGGACGTGGCGGCCTTCGGCCTCTGGTCGTTGCCGAGCTTCGACGAGCCGCGCGACGAGCCGGCCGTTGCCGCGCCGCAGGTGCCCGCGGTCGCCGAACCCGCGCCGGCGCCGCCGGCGGTGGAAGAGGTCGAGCTGGAGACCGTCAAGCCGCCGACGCTGGAGGAAATCGAGGCGATCCGCCAGGACGCCTACAACGAAGGCTTCGCCACCGGCGAGCGCGACGGTTTCCACGCCGGCCAGTTGAAGGCGCGGCAGGAAGCCGAGGAGGCGCTGAAGGAGCGCCTGCAAAGTCTCGAGCGCCTGATGACGCAGCTCCTGGAACCCATCGCCGAGCAGGACGCCCTGATCGAGCAGGGCATGGTCAACCTGGTCAACCACGTTGCCCGCCAGGTGATCCAGCGCGAACTGCACATGGACTCCAGCCATGTCCGCCAGGTCCTGCGCGAGGCTCTGAAGCTGCTGCCGATGGGCGCGGCGAACATCCGTATCCATGTCAACCCGCAGGACTTCGAGCGGGTCAAGGCGCTGCGCGAGCGCCACGAAGAGAGCTGGCGGATTCTCGAGGACGATTCGTTGCTGCCCGGCGGCTGCCGCATCGAGACCGAGCACAGTCGCATCGACGCGACCATCGAGACGCGCCTGGCGCAGGCAGTGAAGCAACTGTTCGAGCAACAGCGCGAACAGGCGACCCATCCGCTGGCCAGCGACATCCGGATCGACCTCGACGCCCCCGGAGACGTCGATGCGCCTTGAGCGAACCAGTTTCGCCAGGCGCCTGGAGGGCTACACCGAGGCTGTCTCGCTGCCGGCGCAGCCGGTGGTCGAGGGCCGCCTGCTGCGCATGGTCGGCCTGACCCTCGAAGCCGAAGGCCTGCAGGCCGCGGTCGGCAGCCGCTGCAACGTGATCAACGAAAGCGGCTACCACCCGGTGCAGGTGGAGGCCGAAGTGATGGGCTTTTCCGGTAGCAAGGTGTACCTGATGCCGGTCGGCAGCCTCGCCGGCATCGCGCCTGGCGCGCGGGTCGTGCCGCTGCCGGACACCGGGCGCCTGCCGATGGGCATGTCGATGCTCGGCCGGGTGCTCGACGGCGCCGGCCGCGCCCTCGACGGCAAGGGCGGGATGCGCGCCGAAGACTGGGTGCCGATGGACGGCCCGACGATCAACCCGCTCAAGCGCCACCCGATCAGCGAACCTCTCGACGTCGGCATCCGCTCGATCAATGGCCTGCTCACGGTCGGCCGCGGCCAGCGCCTCGGCCTGTTCGCCGGTACCGGGGTGGGCAAGTCGGTGCTGCTGGGGATGATGACCCGTTTCACCAGGGCCGACATCATCGTCGTCGGTCTGATCGGCGAGCGGGGTCGCGAGGTGAAGGAGTTCATCGACGAGATCCTCGGCGAGGAAGGCCTCAAGCGCTCCGTGGTGGTCGCCTCGCCGGCCGACGACGCGCCGCTGATGCGCCTGCGCGCCGCGCAATACTGCACGCGGATCGCCGAGTACTTCCGCGACAAGGGCAAGAACGTATTGCTGCTGATGGACTCGCTGACCCGCTACGCCCAGGCCCAGCGCGAGATCGCCCTGGCCATCGGCGAGCCGCCGGCGACCAAAGGGTATCCGCCATCGGTGTTCGCCAAGCTGCCGAAGCTGGTGGAACGCGCCGGCAATGCCGAAGCCGGTGGCGGCTCAATCACCGCGTTCTACACCGTGCTCTCCGAGGGCGACGACCAGCAGGACCCGATCGCCGACGCCGCTCGCGGCGTGCTCGACGGGCACTTCGTATTGTCCCGGCGGCTGGCCGAGGAAGGCCACTATCCGGCCATCGATATCGAAGCTTCGATCAGCCGGGTGATGCCGCAGGTGGTCGAGGCCGAGCACCTGCGCGACGCCCAGCGCTTCAAGCAGCTCTGGTCGCGCTACCAGCAGAGTCGCGACCTGATCAGCGTCGGTGCCTACGTGGCCGGCGGCGATCCCGAGACCGACCTGGCCATCGCACGCTTCCCGGTCATGCGCCAGTTCCTGCGCCAGGGCCTCGACGAAAGCGAAAGCCTGGCGGAAAGCCGTGCGCGGCTGGCGAGCCTGCTCGCCGGCGGGCAGGCCTGAGGCGCCCTGAGGCATGGAGAAGCGCGCGGCGCGGCTGGCGCCGGTGGTGGACATGGCCAGCAAGGCCGAGCGGGATGCCGCGACCCAGCTGGGCAGGTGCCAGCAGCAATTGCTCGCGGCACAGCAGAAGCTGGCGGAGCTGGAACGCTACCGCAACGACTACCAGCAGCAATGGATCAGCCAGGGCCAGAAGGGCGTCAGCGGCCAGTGGCTGATGAACTACCAGCGCTTCCTCTCGCAACTGGAGACCGCCGTCGCCCAGCAGGCCAACAGCGTGACCTGGCACCGCGAGGCGGTGGACAAGGCGCGGCTCAACTGGCAGGAGAGATACGCCCGCCTGGAAGGGCTGCGCAAGCTGGTCGAGCGCTACCTGGAAGAGGCGCGCCAGGCCGAGGACAAGCGCGAGCAGAAACAGCTCGACGAACTCGCCCAGCGTACCCGCCGCCAGGACGACTGACGACTCAGAAGAACGGACGCGACGCCTTCAGCATGAACGTGGTGTCGCAGTAGCTGTTGTGTCCCGAGTAGGCGCTGCAATCGCTGCCGGTCAGGCTGGTGCCGCTGTAGGACAGGTTCAGGTCGATGCCCAGCCAGGGCCGCGAGAGGTTCACCGACCAGTCGTTGAAGACGCTCACGTAGCCCCCGCCGCTGAGGCTCGCCGGGTTGTCCAGGCGATGGTTGCCGTACTTCAGGGTGACGTCGAAACCGAACGGCGGGTTGACCCCGAGGTCGGCGAACAGGGTGGTGTCGTTGCGCCCCGGGTCGCTGCTCAGGGCCGCGCCGAGCCGGCTGCCGAAGATCGACAGGCCGCCGTAGAGTTCGGCTGCGTCGTTGGCCGGCTGCTCCGGGCGGCTGTAGCGGATCAGGCCCATTTCGTAGCCCAGGCGGTTGTTCAGCGGGCGCTTGAAGCCGGCGTAGGAGTCGATCTCGGTGGGCTTGCCGGGGTCGAGGTTGGAGGTCCAGTTGCCGATGTACCAGCCACTTTCGTGGCTTAGGTCGAGGCCGCCGTGGAAACTGCCGGAGCTGCCCGGGGTGACCAGGCCCTGGGCCATGCTGCGGGTCGGACTGGTGGCCAGCTTGAGTTCGAAATCGCCCAGGTCGCGGGCCATCACCTGGGCCAGGGCCGAGGAACTGGCGAGCAGGGCGCAGGTGAGCACGAGCAGGTGCTTGAGCATGGTTCTCCCCTGGTAATGCGGACAACGGCGCTGCGCCGGTCTTCCCGCACGACGCCAACGGCAAGGCCGCGGCATGGGGCCGGGCGAGGTCGGGCAGGTCGGAAGGGCAGGAAGAGCGGCGAGCTAGAGCGCCACGGACCATCTTAACCAAGGTTCGGGCGGCTGACCGACCGCTCGTCAGGGCCGGCCGATCAATTGTTACCGCAGGCTTTCCGCGAGGCTGGCCAGGCGAATCACTTCCACCCGGTTGCGACCGCTGCTCTTGGCCCGGTAGAGAGCCTGGTCGGCGGCGCTGTAGAGCTGCTCGTAGCTGGCCTGGCCGCCTCCGTCGAGGCTGGCCACGCCGAAGCTGGCGGTCAGGCAGAGCACGCCGTCCTGCGTCGCCAGCGGGGTACCTTCGAGGCGTTCGCGGAGTTTTTCCGCAAGGCTGCGAGCCTGCTGCTCGGCGGTGTCGGGCAGGAGCAGGAGGAATTCTTCCCCGCCCAGGCGCGCCACGCTGTCGCTGCTACGGGTATTGCCGCGCAGCAGGTTGGCGGCATGGCGGATGACCTCGTCGCCGAAGGGGTGCCCATAGCGGTCGTTGATGTACTTGAAGTGATCCAGGTCGACCATCAGCAGGCTCAGCGGCTGCGGTTGGCGAGCGATGCGTGCGAGTTCCATGAGCACCAGCTGGTCGAATTCGCGACGATTGAACAGGCCGGTCAGCGGGTCGTGACCGGCCAGGTACTCCAACTGGCGATTCTTCTCCTCCAGCTCCTGCCGCTGCAACTCCAGCTTGCGTTGCTGGCGCAGGTTGCGCACGTGCCCGTGCCAGAGGATCAGCGACAGCAGCAGGCCGAGGCCGAACGCGGTGAGGCCGTTGGCCTGGTTCGACAGGCGCAGTTGCGGGTCGGCCTGGGCGTAGCCCATCGCCAGTTGGAAGACCAGCATGGCCAGGCCGTAGAAAGGCACGGCGTAGGCCGGGCGGATCAGGATGAACATGGCGCAGGCGAAACAGGCCAGCAGCAGCGGCGTGATGTTGCTGGTGATGCGCTGGTCGATGCAGGCGATGGCGACGCCGAAGCCTATGATCCCTGCGCCGCCCAGCAGGATCAGCAGGCGCATGCGCCACAGCTTGGGTGGCTGGCGGCGCAGCCATAGCGCGAGCAGGCCGATGCCGCCGAAGAGCAGGGCCATGGCGCCATGGGCGTACATGATTTCCTGGCGCCAGAGCTGATGGCCGAGGTCCGGGCGGAAGTCCTTCAGGGAAAACACCAGGATGTGGATCAGGTTGAAGGGGACGGTCAGCAGCGCGAGGTGGGTCAGACGCGAGAGATTCTCCAGGGCGATGGGAAGGGCCAGGGACGAATTCACCTCGATGGCGTGCTGGATCGATTCGAGCGTCGTTCTGGCCACGTTCTGCGGGTCCGCGTGGGCGCTGTGCCATCACAGCATAGCAGCGTCGCGACGGCCGCCCTATCCGGCTTTCCGGGCCGGTCGTCCGGTTTGCACGGGCGTACCTGGCGCCGCTTTCATTCCGGCAGCCGCCTGGCCAGCAGCAGTGCGACCAGGCCCAGCAGGCTCCAGTACGCCGCCAGCGGCCAGGGACGGTCGAACGGTAGCAGGGTGGACGCGCCCAGTCCGAGGCCGATCAGCAGGTAGTAGGCGAGCCCGAACAGGGCTCCGGCGCGTCCCCGGCAATCGTCGTAGGCGTGCAGCGCCGGACCCAGCAGGTTGGGAATCGCCACGCCGAAGCCGATGAAGATCGGCAGGGCTGGCAGGGCCCAGTACAGGCCTTCGGCGTATCCGCCGGCGGCCAACAGCGTCTGCGCTGTCGCGCCGGCGGCCGCCAGCGCCAGGCCCAAGCGTACCCGGCGAGCGCTGTTCCAGGTGCGCGGCAGGCGTCGGTTGAGCAAGGCGCCGAGGCTCCCGGCAATGGCGATGGCCAGGCCGATCCAGCCGAAGCCCAGGCCGGGCAGGTCGCCGACCATGAACGGCCCGGCGGCGTAGAAGGAGAACACCAGCACATTGAGCACCGCCACCAGCAGTGCGCGCGTCTGTAGCGGGCGGTCGGCCAGGACCCGTCGGAAGATCGCCAGGGTCGCGGGCTCGGGCGTGCCCGCCAGCAGCGGACGGGTTTCCGGCCAGGCCGGGACGACCAGCGCCGCCAGCGAGGCGAGCAGCACCGCCAGGGTGGCGAACACCGCCGGATGCCCGCCGAGGTCGGCCAGCCACTGGCCGCCGAGGGGACCGACTGCCGGCGACCAGGCCAGCACCGCGCCGAGCGTGACGAAATAGCTCATCAACGCCGTGCCTTGCAGTACATCGCGCAGGCTGGCCTGCACCGTCACCGAGCAGGTCGCCAGGCCGAGGCCCTGGACCAGGCGACAGGCAAGCAGGTAGGAATAGTCGGTACTGGCCCAGGCACCGAAGGTCGCCAGGGCCGCCAGGCCGAGCCCGCCGAGCAGAGCCGGGCGTCGGCCGAGGCGGTCGGCCAGCCAGCCCCAGAGCCAGATGCCGGGGGCGAAACCGACGAAGAACAGCGCCATGGTCCACTGGCTGGTAGCGTCGTCCAGTCGCCAGTGGCTGGCCAGGGCCGGCAGCGCGGGGGAAAGGATGGTTTCGGCGACTTGCGGCAGGGCTAGCAGGGCGAGCACCAGCAGCAGGGGAGGGCGAGGACGGTCAGGCATGATGGCTCCGGAAAAAAGAGCCAAGCCTAGGTCGCCTGCGCCTGGCAGAATGCTGCGGTCAGGACGGAAAACATCGCGAAGAGGACAAGGTGCCGCGCTATCCCTACGAACGGGTCGAGGATCCCGATCTCGCCCGCTGCCCGGTGGTCGGCCTCGAGGTCGACAGCACCGGCCACCGCAGCGACTGGCATTGCCACCGGCGCGCGCAGTTGCTGTACATGGCGGCCGGTAGCGTCACGCTGTATTTCGCCGAGCGCATTTGCCAATTGACGCCGCTCCAGGCC
The DNA here is from genome assembly GCF_001813485.1 of Pseudomonas sp. HMSC067G02. Classification (NCBI taxonomy): domain Bacteria; kingdom Pseudomonadati; phylum Pseudomonadota; class Gammaproteobacteria; order Pseudomonadales; family Pseudomonadaceae; genus Pseudomonas; species Pseudomonas sp. HMSC067G02. The sequence continues at coordinate 43,485 of NZ_KV812632.1, read as the reverse complement.
GCCTGGCTGCCGGCCGGCGTGCCGCATCGCACGGTCCTTCACGGGCGCTTCGCCTACCGTAGCCTGTACTTCGAACCCTCGGCGTTCGCCGAGCTGCCGGACAGCGTCCAGGTCCTCGAGGTCGGGCCGCTACTGCGCGAACTGATCCTGCGCATGACCGGCTGGGCAGCCGACTTGCAATTGGAAGGGCGGCACCTGACGCTGTTGCGCGCACTGTTCGATGAACTGGCGACCGCCCCGGCACACGCCGCGAGCCTGCCGATGCCGCGCGATGCGCGGGCGCTGAAGGTGGCCGAGGCGCTGCTGGCGCAACCCGCGCTGGGCTGGAGCATCGAGGCATGGGGACGCGAGGTCGGCGCCAGCGGGCGGACCCTGGCGCGTCTGTTCACCGAGCAGACCGGCCTGGGTTTCTCTCGCTGGCGAACCCAGGCTCGCTTGTTCGAAGCGCGGAGACGCCTGGCCGAAGGCCGCTCGGTGACCGAGGTCGCCCACGCCCTGGGCTACGCCAGCGACAGTGCGTTCATCGCCATGTACCGGCGGGTCTGCGGGCAGTCGCCGGGGCGCGCCCTGCGTGGCCGCGAATGAGCGCTCAGAAGCGTTCGTGGAGGCCGAGGTAGCGCCATTCGCCGAGCGGTAGCCTGGCCAGCGACAGCGCGCCGATGCGCAGGCGGCGGATGCTCCGCACTTCCAGCCCCTCGCTTTCGCACATGAAGCGCAACTGGCCGGGCAGCACGTCTTTGAGGGCGAAGCGCAGGTGGCTTTCGTTCTGCCAGCTGACCTTGCACGGCGATAGCCTGCGATCCTGGTAGGCGAGGCCGTGGCGCAGGCGCTCGAGGCCGCCGGCGGCCAGGTCGCCGGCGACCTCGACCAGGTATTCCTGCTCCAGCCGTGCACCGTCGTCCACCAGCTTGCGCAGTACGCCGTGCTGCTGGCTGAACACCACCAGCCCGGAAGCCTCGCTGTCCAGCGCGAGGGTGGGACGCTGGCGGGCGAAGTGTTTCTTCAGCGCTCGCAAGGGACTGGGGTCATCGCTCCAGCGCCGCCCCGCGGCGAGCAGACCTTCGAAATCGTCGTGGCGCCAGCCGGCCGGCTTGTGCAACAGCAGGGTGGCCGGTTCGATCGTTTCCGCGCGGGCGCCCGGCAGCAGCTCCACGCGCTGGTCGAGCACCTTGAACTGTGGCTCCTCGATCACTTCGCCGTCGACGCTGACCCAGCCGCCCTCGATGTACAGCTCGGCTTCGCGGCGCGAGCAGGCGGTGAGTTCGGCGAGGCGTTTGGACAGGCGGATCGGGTCGGTCATGGCGAGGCTACTGGAATGAAAGACCGCCAGTTTACTCGTTGTGGCGATGGGCGCCGAGGAATGATTCGGCGCCCGCTCGGTCCCAACTTAAGGAACCGGAGAGGAGACCCTCATGCAGTCACGCCTGATCGATGGCCTGGAATGGGACCTGGACGAGGATGGCAGCGGCGGCCTGTGCAACGCCAATGGCGACAAGGTCCATCTGCGCCAGGGCGACATGGACGGCGCCTGCGGGCCCTACTGCCTGGTCATGGCGATGCTGGTCCGCGGTCAACTGCGCCGGCGCCAGGCCAAGGGCCTGGAGCGGGTCGACAGTCGCAGTCGCTACGGGCGCCTGATGAAGGCGCTGGACCAGCACGGCCCGCTGCTGCGCGTCGGCACCACCGGCGTCGACCTGCTGGAGCTGCTGGCCGAGATCAACGATACCGAGCATTTCGCCCTCAAGGGCGAGGGGCGCAGGTTGGTCCGGCACACCCGCGAATACCTGGAGGCCGGCTTTCCGGTAGTGCTCGGTTTCCACGGCCGCAAGGGCAGCGATATCCGCCACTGGGGCCTGGCCATCGGCATGAGCGAGCGTGCCTTCCTGCTCCTCGACCCGGCCCACGACCTGCCGCGCGGGCAGGCCTGGAACGCGGTGATCACCAGCGAGGCGCACGGTTCCCGGTTCGGCTATCGCTATATCAATGCCAAGGGCACCTGGGCGGTGACCCTCAAGGAAATGGTCGCCTTGCTTTGAGGGGCGGGTTTGTTACAGCCCGTGTGCGGACCGCCAGGCGCGGCGGATCTGCGACTAGAGTGGTGTTTTTGCTTGGGGAAGGAGAGAACGCATGCCGGGCCTGTCTTTGAATGCCATCCTGCTGAGCGCTGTCGCACTGCTCGCCCCGTCGGCCGAGGCGGTGGACGCCGGTCGCCACGACAGCGAGCTGGGCGCCGTCGAGGTCACCCCGGTGGTTGGCGGTCTGGCCTATCCCTGGGCCGTCGCCTTCCTGCCGGACAACCAGGGCATGTTGGTCACCGAGCGGCCCGGCAGCTTGCGTTTCGTCAGTCCCGAGGGCCAGTTGTCGGCGCCGCTGGAAGGCGTACCCAGGGTCTTCGCCAGCGGCCAGGGGGGCCTGCTCGACGTCGCCTTGTCGCCGGGGTTCGCCGAGGACCGGCTGGTCTACCTGACCTATGCCGAGGCCGGCGAGGACGGCCGCGCCGGAACGGCGGCGGGACGCGGCCGGTTATCGGCGGACAAGCGACGGCTGGAGGGTTTCCACGTGATCTTCCGGCAGTTGCCGAAGCTTTCCAGCGGCCATCACTTCGGCTCGCGCCTGGTCTTCGACGGCAAGGGCCACCTGTTCATCGCCCTCGGCGAGAACAACCAGCGCAGCACCTCGCAGGACCTGGACAAGTTGCAGGGCAAGATCGTCCGCCTGTATCCGGACGGCGGCGTTCCCAAGGACAATCCCTTCGTCGGCCGTACAGACGCGCGGCCGGAGCTCTGGAGCTATGGCCACCGCAACCAGCAGGGCGCCGCGTTGAATCCCTGGACCGGCCGGCTCTGGACCCACGAGCACGGCCCGCGCGGCGGCGACGAGATCAACATACCCCAGGCCGGCGGGAACTACGGCTGGCCGCTGGCGACCCATGGAATCAACTACACCCTGCTGCCGATCCCCGAAGCCAGGGGCAAGGCCGTCGACGGTACCGAGGCGCCGCACCATGTCTGGGAGAAGTCGCCGGCGATCAGCGGCATGGCGTTCTACGATGCGCAGCGCTTCCCGGCCTGGCAGCACAACCTGTTCATCGGCGCGCTGGCGACGCAGGAACTGATCCGCCTGCAACTGGATGGCGACCGGGTCGTCCACGAAGAGCGCCTGCTGGGCGATCTCGGGGTGCGCATCCGCGACGTGCGGCAGGGCCCGGACGGCTATCTCTACCTGCTCACCGACCAGAAGGACGGGCAATTGCTGCGCCTGGGGTTGGCGCGCTAGCCTTCAGCCTTGGTTGCGCTTGAGCTGGACGTAGAGCGCCTCGACCTTTTCCCGGGCCCAGGGCGTCTTGCGCAGGAAGGCGAGGCTGGACTTGATGCTCGGGTCGTTCCTGAAACAACGAATGTCGACCCGTTTGCCAAGCTCCGCCCAGCCGTGGTGGGCGACCAGTTCGGTGAGCAGTTTTTCCAGGGTGACGCCGTGCAGTGGATCGGGATGGCCAGGCATGAAGGGCTCGGGATTCAGGCAATGAAAAAGGGGATGGAGCGTGGCACATCTGCGTGCCGGCCTGCCATCCCCTTCGTAGTCCCCGGCGAGGGGCGGGCGATCAGCGCTTCTTGCTGATGGTGATCTGCCGCGACGGGCCGTAGACCTGGCCGCTGACGCCCTTGGCGATCTTCTGGATCTCGCCGCCGGCCTGGAGGAAGGCGGCGACCTGCGCTTCGATGGATTCGCGGGTTTCGACCGCGGGAGCCGGCTTGGCGGCTTTCGGCGCGACGGTTTTCTTCATGATGGCCATATCCGGGGACCTGTCTCTGCATTAAATATGGCCGTTCATTATAACCGAAGCGGCGTTTTATTTCATCTTGAATATTGTCGATCAGATTTCGGACGTAACCTGCTGTTTTCTATAAAGTCCGTTAGGCAATACCCGAGCGAGGCGCTGCGGCATTGGCGAGCCGGCGGCGAACTGCTCGAGGTCTCCGCGGCTGGATGTCCCGCCGACCCCGGGCGACGCAGGATACCGCCAGGTGGATAACTCCTTCGCGCATCCCGGCATGAATTCCAATGTTTGCACTAATTGAGCGAGAAAGTTCTCCGGGGCTCTAACTCGCCTATATCGAGAATAATGAAAAGTTCACGATTAGTTATCGGCTAAGTTGCCCGGATATATACGTCGATATCATCGCGCTGCCGGCCGGGGCATGCATCGCCTCGCTGCGTTCCCGGTGCTAACCTGCGGAACCCCAGCCGCCGAGCGAGCGCCGCATGCCAGCCATTCTCTCCTCCCGCCAACGTATCGCCCTGCGCCTGGCCTGGCGCTTCATGGCGCCTTACCGCTGGCGCATGCTCGGGGCCCTGGTGGCGTTGCTGTTCACCGCGGCGATCACCCTGTCCCTGGGCCAGGGCATCCGCCTGCTGGTGGACCAGGGGTTCCTCACCGCCTCGCCCGAATTGCTCAATCGCTACATCCTGCTGTTCTTCGTGCTGGTGCTCGGCCTGGCCGTGGGCACCTTCGTGCGCTTCTACCTGGTGTCCTGGATCGGCGAGCGCTTCGTCGCCGATATCCGCAAGCGCGTGTTCGACCACCTGATCGAGTTGCATCCCGGTTTCTACGAAACCAACCGTAGCTCCGAGATCCAGTCGCGCCTGACCGCCGACACTACGCTGCTGCAGACGGTGATCGGTTCCTCGCTGTCGATGGCCCTGCGCAATGCCCTGATGCTGGTCGGCGGGGTGCTGCTGATGTTCGTCACCAACGCCAAGCTGACCAGCATCGTGGTGCTGGCGTTGCCGCTGGTGATCGCCCCAATCCTGCTGTTCGGCCGCCGCGTGCGCAGCCTGTCGCGGGAAAGCCAGGACCGGGTGGCCGACGTCGGCAGCTACGTCGGCGAAACCCTCGGCCAGATCAAGACCGTGCAGGCCTACAACCACCAGGCGCAGGATCGCCAGCGCTTCGCCGGCACCGTCGAACGCGCCTTCGACACCGCGCGCAAGCGCATCGCCCAGCGCGCCTGGCTGATCACCGTGGTGATCGTGCTGGTGCTCGGCGCGGTCGGCATCATGCTCTGGGTCGGCGGCCGCGACGTGATCGCCGGCAGCATCTCGGCCGGCGAACTGGCCGCGTTCGTCTTCTACAGCCTGATCGTCGGCATGGCCTTCGGCACCCTCAGCGAGGTGATCGGCGAATTGCAGCGCGCTGCCGGCGCCGCAGAGCGCATCGCCGAGCTGCTCAGGGCGCGCAGCGAGATCCGCCCGCCAGCGCAACCACGCAAGCTGGCGGCGCGGGTGAGCGGGAGGATCGAATTGCAGGCGGTGCGCTTCGCCTATCCGACCCGTCCCGAACACTGGGCCATCGACGACATCAGCCTGGCCGTCGAACCGGGGGAAACCCTGGCCCTGGTCGGACCTTCCGGTGCCGGCAAGTCGACCCTGTTCGATCTGCTCCTGCGTTTCTTCGATCCGCAGCAGGGACGGCTGCTGCTGGACGGACAGCCGATCGTCGAACTGGACCCGGCCGACTTGCGCCGCAGCTTTGCCCTGGTGTCGCAGAACCCCGCGCTGTTCTTCGGCAGCGTCGAGGAAAACATCCGCTACGGCCGTCCGCATGCCAGCGCCGCCGAGGTCGAGGCCGCAGCGCGTGCCGCGCATGCCCACGAGTTCATCCTGGGTCTGCCGCAGGGCTACGCCACCCACCTGGGCGAGGGCGGCATCGGCCTGTCCGGCGGCCAGCGCCAGCGCCTGGCGATCGCCCGGGCGTTGCTGGTAGACGCGCCGGTGCTGCTGCTCGACGAGGCGACCAGCGCCCTGGATGCGGAAAGCGAGCACCTGATCCAGCAGGCCCTGCCAGGCCTGATGAGCGGACGTACCACCCTGGTGATCGCCCATCGCCTGGCCACGGTGCAGAGCGCCGACCGCATCGCGGTGATCGACCAGGGGCGGCTGGTGGCGATTGGTAGCCACGCCCGTCTGATCGCCGAGAACCCGCTCTATGCGCGCCTGGCGGAACTGCAGTTCGCCGTCGGCGGACGCTAGCTTCAGAGCGGCTTGTCGATACCCGCGTACTGCTTGTCCAGCTCGTCGATACGCTGCGCGTAGGCACGGGAGAGGCAGTCGGTGTCGCCACCGCAGCGCCGGCGCTCACGCAGCCAGTCCTGCTGCCGGTCCTGCATGGCGCCGCGGCCGCCCATGGCGAACAGGCCGCGGAGGAAGTGGTACTTGACGCTCATCTCGACGTCCTTGTCGTTCAGCGCCCGGTTCGCGCAGATGGCCTTTTCGTCCGCTCGCTCAGCCTTTTCGCAATCGAAGCTGGCCGCTTCGGCCAGGGGCGCCAGCAGGAGTCCGCCGAGGGCGAGGAATGCCAGGTGCTTCATGCCGTTCTCCGTTTCGCCTGGTTGCTTGCGAATCTTCGACGCCAGCGACGGCGCTGGGTTCAGCGGGGAGCGCGCGGCGGCCGGGCGGGCCGCTCCGGCGCGGTCAGTGCGAAAGGATCAGGGCCTTCTGCTCGGGGATGACGGTGCGCTCCCGAGGGGCGTCCGCGCGTTCCGCTTCCTCGGTTTCGGGGCGGTTGGCGAACAGGCTTTTCAGGGTGCTCAGCAGCGGCTGTTCCTTCGCCGCTTCGGCGACCTGGCTGCGGCTTTCCACGGGTTCCGGGTTGGCCGCCGTGACCACGTGGAAGTCGCTGATCTCGATGATCCCGCGGCCCTCGGCGAGCAAGTGGAAGGAGAAGGCCTTGCGCGCTTCCGGGTTGTCGAAGGTGAAGCTCATGTCCAGCGGCTTGCCTTTGAGCAGGCGCGGGATGTCCGGTACCGGTATGGGAACGTCGCGTTCGAACTCCTTGGTCTTCAGCGTCACCCGGGCGCCGTTGCGGTCCATCTGCAAGGCGCGGATCTTCAGGGTGACCGTGGTCCTGCTGTTCTTCGGCATCTCCAGGTATTGCGCGCCGATCAGGTTGTCGGTCCAGTCGTTGTGGGTTTCCGGCTTCAGGCGGATGCGTTCGTGGGTGGCGAACTGGAACTCCTGGCCCAACTGGCCGGCCTGTTGCACGGAGTGGTCGAGGACGGCGGCGCGCTGGCTGACCAGGCGTGCCTGGCGTCCGCTGAAGCGACCGAGGAACTCGGCTTCGTCGGCGATGAAGCCCTCGCTGCGGTAGCGCCGGCAGACCTGCTGGAAATCGCACTCGACGAAGGTGGCCTTGCCGTCGTGGTGGCGCAGCATGCCGTTGGTGTAGGACATCATTTCGCGACCGCTGGCGTAGTCGCGGAACAGCGAGCGCCCGGAAATCCCCGCCGGCACGCGGTAGCCGAAATAGTCGAGGACGGACGCGGCGAGGTCGACGTGGCCGTAGACGCCGCTCTTGATCGGCGGCAGCGCCGCCTGTTCCGGTGCCAGCACCAGGTTGAAGCCCCAGGCCGAGGCGAGGCGCACCTGGTCGACACCGTGGGATTCGTCGGAAGTGAGCACCACCAGGGTGTCGCGCAACACGCCCTGTTTCTCCAGGTCGGCGAGGAAGGCGCCGATCGCGTCGTCGAGATAGGCCACCGCGGCCTGCTTGGCGTTCGGGTAGCGGGCCAGGTAGTCGGCAGGCGCCGAGTAGGGCTGGTGGGTGCCGACGGTGAGCAGGGTCAGCATCCAGGGTTTCTTCTGCTGGCGCAGCTGCTTCACGTAGGTCGCGGCGCCCTCGAAGAAGGCCTTGTCGTCCATGCCCCAGGGAAATTCCAGGTAGGACGTGTTGCGGAACCAGTCGCGCCCGAGGGTCTTGTCGAAGCCCATCTGCGGCATGACCTTGTCCTTGGCCATGAAGCGCAGGCCGGCACCCTGCAGGAAGTGCGTGCTGAAACCGTGCTGGCGCAGCTGGGCGGGCAGGCACTCCCTGGCCCGGGCAGGGTTGTTCAGCAGCTCGACGCCCTTCGGCGTGCCCGAGTCGAGCTTGCTGTAGTCGCCGCAGAGCATGGCGTAGAGGCCGCGGATGGTCTGGTGGCTGTGCAGCACGTAGTCCGGGGTGGTCATCGCCCGTTCGGCCCAGCCACTCAGTCTGGGCATCGGCGCTTCGTGGTAGCTGCTGTTGATGGCGGCGCGGTTGGCGGCGATATACGCGCCGGGGATTCCCTCCATGGCCACGATCAGGACGTTGCGCGCGCGCCCTCCGCCGGCCAGCAACGGCGTTCCGGAAAGGTCGAGCTGGTTGAGCCCGGCGACGTCCGGCGGGGTGTCCGGACGGTCGTCGGCGAGCCAGTCTTCGACCGCCAGTTGGCCACTGCTGAGCGCGCTGGCCAGCAGCTTGTGCGGCAGGTTGTACTGCTGCCATTGGTCGGCGTCGCTCGGACGCAGGTATTGCAGGCCGACATGCGCCGCCAGGAACGCCGCCGGCAGCGCGTAGGCATAGCGCGGCAGGCGCGGACCGCGGCGACGCCAGAGCAGCACGCAAAGCAATGTCGCGCCACCGAGGCCGAGCGCCAGTGGCAGGTGGGCGAGGCCGCCGCCCTGGGTGGAGCTGCTGACGAACTGCGGATCCAGCAGGTACTTGAGGTCGGAAGGTTCCGGCATGCGCCCGACCGCGCCGACCAGTTCGGCATTGCCGATCAGGAACAGGCACCAGAGCAGCATGACCGGGAGCGCGAACCAAAGGGAGCGTCGATGCAGGAGCAGCACCAGCAGGCTGCCGAGGGCCAGGTCCGAGAGATAGCCGAACGGCGTCGACCAGCCGAGCCAGTAGCGGCCGGCGAGGGGAACGACCAGGAACAGCGCGGCCAGCGCCAGAAGCGAGCCGCAAGATGAGAGCCAACGGCTGAGTGGACGCACAGGAACTCCTGATGAGCGGCAGCGAGAATCCTTGATAAGGATGTTCCAAAAAAGTCTTTGGGATTCACGATTTTGAAACATCGTTGTGCTTACTGCCAGTAGACAGTCGGCATTTGGGAAATGTCCGCGTGGTTCAGGATGTTTCGGCGCGAACGGCCGGCAAGGCGATGAGCGGCGTCGGCGTACCGGCAAAAACTTCCGCCCGCCTGCGTGGCGCCCGGTAGAATGCCGCCCCTTCGACAGGGGGAGACAACATGGCGGTCATCGGGCGTTTCAATTCACTGCAGGTGGTCAAGCACACGGAGTTCGGGCTCTATCTCGACGGTACCCAGCACGGCGAGATCCTCCTGCCCAAGCGCTATGTGCCGAAGGACCAGCCCAGCGAAGTGGGCGACTGGCTCAACGTGTTCATCTACCTGGACAGCGACGACCGCCTGATCGCCACCACCCAGACGCCCAAGGTCCAGGTCGGCGGTTTCGCCAGCCTGAAGGTCGTGGAGATCAACCGGATCGGCCTGTTCCTCGACTGGGGCCTGCCCAAGGACCTGCTGCTGCCGCATTCGGAAGAAAAGCGTCCGTTGCAGGTCGGCGACTACTGCGTGGTCTACGTCTACCTGGACAAGCGCACCAACCGCATCACCGCCACCGCGCGCCTGGACCGGCAGTTGGACAACCTGCCGCCGCGCTACAGCGTCGGCCAGGCGGTCGACCTGCTGGTGGTGGAGCGTACCGAGATGGGCTTCAAGGCGATCATCGAGGGCAAGCACTGGGGCCTGATCCACAAGAACGAGGCGTTCAAGTACCTCCGCAGCGGCATGCGCGAACAGGGCTACATCAAGGAATTGCGCGCGGACGGCAAGATCGCCCTGAGCCTGCAGCCGGTCGGCGCCGAGGCCGCCGTCGAGCTGAGCCAGCAGATTCTCGCCCGGCTGCTGGAGGCCGGCGGCAGCCTGCCGCTCAGCGACAAGAGTTCGCCGGAAGATATCCACCGGCTCTTCGGGGTCAGCAAGGGGACCTTCAAGAAGGCCATCGGCGGTCTCTACAAGAAAGGCCTGATCCTGATCCACCCGGAACGCATCGAACTGCCGCGCTGAGGTTTCCGCTCAGGGCTGGAGGAACGGGGCGAAGTCCAGGCCAGCGCCGCCGGGGCGGACGTCGCGCAGGCGCTTGCCGGGGTCCGCGCTCAGCTCCAGGCTGAGGGTCGGCCGGCGGGCGTTCTTGTCGCGCAGTTCCAGGCTGTCCTGCTGCTGGCGAAGGAAACCGGTGGGCACCTTCAGGTGCTCCACTGCATCGCCGGCCGGGTTCGCCAGCAGCAGGTTGAGGAACTTGCCGGCCTTCAGTTGGCTGAGCGGAATATCGAACCACCAGACATTCTTGCTCTTGTTGAAGCGGGCGAGCAGGGTGTTGCCGGCATCCAGCACGGACATGCCCAAGGCCTGGTTGAGCTGTGCGATGGCTGCCGCTTTATCGAGTTTCATGGAGTTTCCTGACGGGCCGCGCCGGCCGGGATGGCGGGCGGGTAGCCGGATATTCTAGCAGCCGGAGGGACGGCGCAGGACCTGCGCGGTGCGCAGGCCCCGCCGCTCAGACCATCCGCCGGAACTGCCGCCAGCGTTGCTGCCAGCCCAGCAGCAGCGGAGAGACCGCGGGGCCGGTGCCGGCGTCCTGCAGGCGCGGGTGGTGGCTGACCACGTTGACCAGGATCGGCTCCTGGGCGTTCTTCACATCGACGAAGAACAGGTGCTGCCCCTGGTGCAGGCGTTCTTCGAAGGGGCGGAAGGCGCGGTTGGTGCGCTGCAGGCCGAAGAAGCTGCCTTCCCACAGGCAGAACGCGCAGAGCACGGCGCCGAGGAAGATCACCGGAATCCAGCCGGCGGCGGTTTCCGTCCAGCCGCTGGCATAGGCGAAGGCCACGGCGACGATGGCCAGGACGAGGCCGACCAGCAGGCCGACACGGCCGGAGCGGACCACATCCTTCTTCATGAACGGAGAGACTTCGTGCAGATGGCGCTGGCCGGTCTCCGCGTCCTTTTCGCTGAGGACGTGGATCTGCTCGGTGGCGATGCCGCTGGCTTCCAGTTCGGCTTCGAGCCGTTCCAGCTCGTCGAGGTTGTCGCTGATGTAGTAATGCCGGTTCATGGCATGCCTCCCATCGTCTGACGGCCTGTTCCTTGGGCGAACAGGCAAAGGTCGATACCCCCTGTCGGTGAATCCCGGAGCACCCGCAAACGGCAGGTCGGCCGGGATTGTCGGTTTCTTGCGCAGCATTCAGTCTAGCATCCGCGGCAGCGGCGGCCGGTACGCCGGTCTGCTGGCTTCTTCCTTCAACATAGGCCGGAAGCGGGGTGGCGGCGGGGCCGGGCGATGGACGGGCCAGGTACGGGTGGGCCGTACGCAGCCCGCGAGCGCAGGATTACTCGGCGGGAACGATGATGGCGACGCGGCGGTTCTCGCTGCGGCCGGCGCGGGTCTTGTTATCGGCCACCGGCTTGCTCATGCCCAGGCCGCGGACCTCGATGTTGGCCGCCGGCATGCCGGCTTCGCGGAACACCGCGGCCACCGATTCGGCGCGCCGTTCGGAGAGCTTCTGGTTGTAGCCTTCGTCGCCGTAGTTGTCGGTGTGGCCTTCCAGGCGGACCTTGTCGATGTCTACCGCGAGCAAGGCGTGGGCGATCTTCGTCAGGGTGTTGCGGCTGTCGGGATTGAGACGGTCGAGATTGTTGCCGAACAGCACCTTGCTCGACATGCCGAACTCCCAGCCTTCGTCGCGGAGTTCGAAGCCCTGCTCCTGGAGCACGGCGATCTGCTCGGCGCTCAGGCCGGTCTGCGGCGGCTTGGTCTGGCAACCGGCCAGGCCCAGCACAAGGCTGAACAGGGCGAGGGCGAGCAATCTACTTGGGTGGAGCCTCTGGGGTAGCACTGTCTATCTCCTTTTCTTCCTGAAGGATGCGGGGGTCGTTGAGTTCCGCCAGGCGCCGGCTGCCGCGGGCCTGGCGCTTGGCGATGTACATCGCCATGTCGGCGTCGTGGAGCAGCGCCGCCGGGGTATCCGCGTGCTCGGGATAGAGGGCGATGCCGATGGTCAGCGAGGTACTCACCGTGCTGCCGTCGCTGAGCCGGATCGGCGCCTGCATGCTGGCGATGATGTTGTCGGCGATGCGCAGGGCGTCGGCGCCGGACGCCAGCGGTGCGAGCAGCACGGCGAATTCGTCGCCACCCAGGCGCGCCACCAGGTCGCTTTCGCGCAACTGCCCACGGATGCGCATGGCGATGTTGACCAGCACGGTGTCGCCGGCGGCATGGCCGAGGCGGTCGTTGATCTCCTTGAAACGGTCGCTGTCGATGAACAGTACCGCCAATTGCTCGCGGTGCTCGCTGGCATCGCGCAGCGCCCGGCTCAGGCGGCCTTCGAAGAAGGCGCGGTTGGGCAGGCTGGTCAGGCTGTCGTGGTGGGCCTGGTGCGCCAGCGAGGCGTTCTCGTCCTGCAAGCGCGCCTGCCAGGATTCGAGTTCGTCAAGCAGGGCGTTGAAGTCCTCGCCCAGTTGGCTCAGCTCGGCGATGCCGGCTTCCGGTACGCGCTTCTCGAAATCCCGTTCGCGGCGCACGGTATGCGCGACCTTCGCCAGTTGGTCGAGCGGGCCGACGATACCGCGTACCAGCCGCCGTGACAGGTAGAAGGCGCCCAGGGCGGTAAGCAGCAGGCACAGGACCATGCCGGCGAAACCGGTGAGCAGGAAGCGCAGCAGGCTGCCGCCGGAGCCTTTCACCTCCACCGAACCGATCTTCTGGCCGTCGTGCAGGATCGGTTGTTCGGTCGGCGCGCTGAGCAGCCAGTGCGCCAGTTGCTGTTCCAGCAGGTGCAGCGGCCCGGTGCTTTCCCGATGCCAGCTGGCCAGGGGCTGCCCCTGGCGGTCGTAGACGATGGCGCTGGAGACCTCTTCGCTGGAGGCGATCAGCGCCAGGGATTCCTCGGCGGCCTGGGCATCGCCGAAGACCACCGCGGCTTCGACGGTATAGCTGATGGAACGGGCGATCAGTTGCTGGTTGGGGTCCGCGTAGGCGCGCAGGGTCAGCAGGCCGACCAGGGTCACTGCCAGCCCGGCGGTGAATACCGCGACCAGCGCCACGCCCAGGTGCGCGCGATAGAGCACCCGGCGCAGCGATGGATTGGAACCCGTATAGCGACGACGACGGTTCATCACGGAGTGGCCTGCCGCCTTGCCAGTTTCAATACGCTCGGGTGCACGCGTACGCCGCTGCGGGCGATGGAGTCGAGATTGGCCTCGAAGGTGATGCGCGGACCGCCGACGTTGAGGCAGAACATGCTGCCGACGCTGCATTCGGTGCCACGCTCGCTGATGGACAGGACCGGATGCCCGGCCAGGCTGCGGAACACCTGCTGGCGCTCGCGCTCGTCGACCACTCCGAGGTAGATCACGTTGCAGAGCGTGCCGAGGTCCGGGTTGTCCACCGCGCGGCGTTCCGCATGCACGCGCCTGCCATTGGCCTGCACCATGCCGCGGAGCAGGCCGTCGGCGTACTCGGTCGGGCCGACCACGCAGAGTTGCAGAACCGCCGGTTCCTTCGGCCAGCGCACGTAGCTGAATATGCCCAGCAGAACCTGGCTGACCGCGTTGCTGCGTTGCTCGACCGACGTCCGTGCGTCGTCCGCCCACAGGCCTCCGCCGCCCAGGCAGGAAACCGCCAGGACCAGGCAGGCCAGGGTGCGCCTGTAGAGGTCGAGGGGCTGCAAGGTGGGCAACGAAGGCAAAAAGGTTTCCTCCAGGAAAACGTAGCGGGGTGGTACGACTGGCCAGTGTAGTCGGTGTGCGGCGAATATTACCGGATGTGCCGGGAAAGAAAGCCGTTCGGTGTCAAACCAATGACGCAATTGCCGGAGATGGAAGCTCTTTGCGTCTTGTCCTGTCTGGTTTTCTGGCTGAGCATGTAGGACGTTACTGACCTTTATCAGGGGGCGGCATGATCCGGGAAATCCTCAAGATGGGTGACGAGCGCCTGTTGCGCATTGCGCAGCCGGTGCCGTCCGAACTGCTCGGCAGCGAGGAGCTGCAACGGCTGATCGACGACATGTTCGAAACCATGCATCACGTCGGCGGGGTAGGGCTGGCCGCGCCGCAGATCGGCGTCGACCTGCAACTGGTGATCTTCGGTTTCGAGCGCAGCGAGCGCTATCCGGACGCCCCGGCCGTGCCGCCGACCATCCTGCTGAACCCGCGGATCACCCCGCTGGACGACGAGATGGAAGAGGGCTGGGAGGGCTGCCTGTCGGTGCCGGGGTTGCGCGGCGCGGTATCGCGCCATCGGCGCATCCGCTACCAGGGCCTGGACCCGCAGGGACAGCCGATCGACCGCAGCGTCGAAGGGTTCCATGCGCGGGTGGTGCAGCACGAGTGCGACCACCTGATCGGCCGCCTGTATCCCTCGCGAATCACCGACTTCAGCAAGTTCGGCTTCATCGAGGTGCTGTTCCCCGACCTGGACCCCGCCGCGGACGATTGAGCGGTTGCGCCTGCGGCTCCGCTCCGGCCTGGCTCAGCTCCGCGATGGGGTGCCGAGCGGCGCCGCCGGAGCGTGTTTTTTCGCTCGTTTCGCCAGGCGTTTCTCCTGGGCGGTTTTCAGCGGTTTCCTACGAGTTTCCTTCTTCGCGTTCAGTCCCTTGCTCATGGCGTTCACCTCCCCACGCAGCACCTGCGTGGCGCGCCGGATGGCCGATGGCGTCCGCGACGCCGGACGGCGGCGGACGCTTCCAGCATAATGCGTGGCGCAGCGCCCGGCGCGGGCGGCGATCGACGGCGCTCAGCGCAACTGGCGTTGTGCGGTGATTTCCGGCAGGTCCTGGCGGCGCAGATAGACCAGTAGCGGCTCGCCGATGTTCAGTCGTTCGTTGATGTTCTGTTCCAGCAGGATCTGCAACTGCTCGCGGCCCAGGCGCATGACGTCGTCGCGTACCGAACTCCAGACGAACTCGCTGGTGGGCGTGATGCTGTCGTCGGCTACGTCCATGCCGAAGGAGTCTTCGCTGAAACGCACGATGTAGCGGCCGGTCTTGCGGTTGAAACCGACGAACCCCTTGAGGGCATCGGCGGCCTGGCAGATGTCGGTGGATGTGATGCTCATGCGGAACCTCCCTGAACGTTCCTGTTTCTATGGGCGCACGCATGATTGGCGGCGCCCCCGTTCTGCGGCGGGGGTCGCTGGTGCCGAGCGGGGTATTCTGCCAGTTGCCGCCGCCCGGGGAAGAGGGCGGATCGCGAACGGTAGTGGGACGGATTGTCGCGACCTTGGTTAAACCGCCGCCACGCGCTAGGCTCGGGGTTCGCAGCCGACCGAGTGGAGAACAGCGCCAGATGCCAGGGGCCGTGGATTTCAAGGAGCGGATATCCCGCCAGCGTCCGCATGACAGGGAAACCTACGGACATGCCGGGAATACCGATCTGCAAGACATCGTCTACCAGTTGGAAAGCGACCGCGGGCGCATCGTCAATTCCGCCGCCGTGCGGCGCCTGCAGCAGAAGACCCAGGTCTTCCCGCTGGAGCGCAACGCGGCGGTGCGCAGCCGCCTGACCCATTCCCTGGAAGTGCAGCAGACCGGGCGTTTCATCGTCCGCACGCTGTTCCGCCAACTGGGCCCGCGTGCCGCGGAGGTCGGCCTGGACGGGCTGGAAGGCGCGCTGGAAAGCCTGGTGGAAATGGCCTGCCTGATGCACGACGTCGGCAATCCGCCGTTCGGTCATTTCGGCGAGTACGCCATCAACGATTGGTTCGAACGCAATCTCGACGCCCTGTTCGAGCGCCGCGTACCGCCGGGCCAGGGCGACGGCCTGTTGCAGCAGCGCATGCTCACCGACCTCAAGCATTTCGAAGGCAACGCCCAGGCCATCCGCCTGGTGGTGAAGCTGCTGCGCCTGAACCTCACCTACACGCAGACCGCCGGCCTGCTCAAGTACGTGCGTCCGGCCTACGAGCCGAAGCCGGACAAGGCAGCGGCGAACCACTACCTGAACAAGAAGCCGGGCTTCTATCTTTCCGAGGAAGCCTTCGTCGACGAACTGCGCCAAGTCCTCGGCATGCGCCCGGGCACTCGCCACCCTGTGGCCTACATCATGGAAGCGGCCGACGATATCTCCTATTGCCTGGCCGATATCGAAGACTCGGTGGAAAAAGGCATCCTCGACATCCGTCAATTGGCGGATCTGCTGGTGAAGAAGTTTGCCGTCCACCATTCGCCGGACGCACCGATTCCCGGCGACGCGGACAACATGAGCTTCCAGCGGATGGTCGACTACTCGCTGGAAAAGGCCGAGCGGGAGCCGATCAACAAGGTCAGCGAATTCTTCATCCGCCTGCGGGTGAAAATGATCCACCCGCTGGTCCAGCACGCCGCCCAGCAGTTCATCGACAACCTCGAAGCGGTTCATGCCGGCACCCTCGGCCGCGCGCTGATGGAGGACGGCAGCCTGCCGCACGCCATCGTCCAGACGTTCAAGGACGTGGCCATGGAATGGGTGTTCTGCCATCCGGAGGTGGAAACCCTGGAATTGCAGGGCTACCGCATCATCCAGGGCCTGCTGGATTTCTACGCGCCGCTGCTGCGCCTGCCGGCCGAGGAGTTCCAGGCCCTCGCCGAAGGTCGCCAGGCCGCCGCGCCGCATCCGCAACTGCTGGTTCGGCGCCTGCCGAGCCAGCAGATCAAGGCTTACCTGGAGGCCATGAAAGGTGTGGCGGAGGACCCGTTGCAGCGGCAGTGGGAGTTCTACCACCGCTGCCGCATGCTCCAGGATTTCGTCAGCGGCATGACCGACCAGCATGCCCAGGACGAATACCGCGCGTTGTCCGCGCTGTAAGCGGAGGAGCGAGATGCGCGCTGTCGTCGAACTGCTCGCCGGCGCCCGCCGCCTGGTGATCTTCACGGGCGCCGGGGTGTCGGCGGAAAGCGGGATTCCCACCTTCCGCGATGCCCTTGGCGGTCTCTGGGCGCGCTACGATCCGGCGGCCCTGGCCACGCCCGCGGCCTTCGCCGACGATCCCGCGCTGGTCTGGGGCTGGTACGAGTGGCGCCGCCTGAAGGTGCTGGGTGTCCAGCCGAATCCCGCGCACCGGGCGATTGCCGCATTGAGCGGACGAATCGCCGACACCCGGCTGGTCACCCAGAACGTCGACGATCTGCATGAACGCGCCGGCAGCCGCGACGTCCTTCACCTGCATGGCAGCCTGCACGCGCCGCGTTGCGCAACCTGCGCGGCAGCCTACCGGGACGCCTTGCCCGATTCGGTCGAGCCGGAAGAGGGACGACGGATCGAGCCGCCGCGTTGTCCGGCCTGCGGCGGACAGGTCCGGCCGGGCGTGGTCTGGTTCGGCGAGGCGCTGCCCGAGGCGGCGCTGCGCGAGGCTTTCGCCGCGGCCTGCGAGTGCGACCTGTTGCTCAGCGTCGGCACTTCCGGCGTGGTGCAGCCGGCGGCGCGGATACCCGGACTGGCGCTGGAGCACGGTGCCAGCGTCGTGCATGTGAACCCGCAACCGGTGCGCACCCGCCATCCGCGCGAACACTGTCTCGTCGGTCCGGCCGGCGAGGTGCTGCCCGAACTGTTGCGCCGGGCGTTTCCCGGCTGAGGCGGCTCAGCCCTGGGACGAGCCGAAGAGGATCACCGCGGAACCGATCAGGATCAGCAGCCAGTAGAGCGCGCCGAGCACGATGAACAGCAGGTTGTAGCCCGAATAGCCGGCGTTGCCCGTGCCCTGCGGGTCGCCGCTGGCGAGGTTGGCCTGGCGCTGGATGTTGCGCATCGGGATAAGCGGCGTGAGCAGCAGCAGGAGCGAGGGCAGCGAGTAGGGCTCCAGCGCGGGGACCACGTCGGTGAGGTGGCTGATCAGGTTCGCCGCGACCGTCAGCAGCACCGCCCAGGTCGCATCCTTGCTCGGGCTCCATAGTGCCTGGCGCTCTTCCGGCAGGGCCTGGTGGATCCGCCGGGCGAGGGCGTGGAAAAAGAAGATGCCGAAGATCGCCCGCCATACCGGGCTGATCCGCCGCTCCATCTGCGGTTGCTGGGCCTTCCAGTGCTTGTACATCCAGTACACGCCGTAGAGCCCCAGGGTGACGAGGAAGAGCACGCTCATCTTGCCCAGCGAGGTGACGAAGAAATGCGCCCGCTTCGCGCCGCGGGTTTCCACCAGGGGCGCTTCCGGGGTCTTGTAGACGTTTTCCATAACTGATCCGGCAGTCCTTGAGAAAAACCGCCATTTTGCCTTCCGCCGCTCCGTCAGGCCAGCGGCCAGGGGCGTTGCCGCCCCGGCCGTCCGATCAGGCGTTGCGGCTGGGCGGCGCCATGAACTCGGGACCGACCGGATCCTGGATGGTCTCGGCGAGGATCCGCTCGATGCGGGCCATGGCCTCGTCGTCCAGGCGCCAGCCGAAGGCGTCGGCGATGCCGTTCAACTGCTCCGGCTTGCGCGCCCCCCACAGCGCCACCGTAGGGCCGCGATCGAGAATCCAGCGGATGGCCAGGGCCAGCACCGACTTGCCATAGCGCTCGCGAGCCAGTTCCTCCAGTTGCGCGACCGCTGCCAGGTACTGGGCGAAGCGGGGCTGCTGGAACTTCGGGTCGGACTTGCGCAGGTCGTCACCATCGAAGCGGGTCTCGGCGTTCATCCGTCCGGAAAGCAGGCCGCGGCACAGCGCTCCGTAGGCCAGCACGACGATGCCGTTACGCTCGGCGTAGGGCAACACGTCGGCGTCGATGGCGCGCTCGAACAGGTTGTAGGGCGGCTGCACGCTGGCCAGCGGAGCGAACTGGCGGAACCCGTCCATCTGTTCCGGCGAATAGTTGCTCACGCCGATGGCGAGGATCTTGCCGTCGCGGCGCAGGCGCTCCAGTTCGCCGGCGGTCTCCTCGTGCGCCACCAGCGGGTCCGGCCAGTGGATCTGGTACAGGTCGATGCGATCGGTCTTCAGCCGCCGCAGCGAGTCCTCGACCTCCCGGCGGATGCGTGCGGCGGAGGCGTTGCGGTGGATGCCCGCGTCGCTCCACTCCAGCGCCGCCTTGGTGGCGATCACCGCCTTGTCGCGCAGGCCCTGCAAGGCCTTGCCGACGACCTCTTCGGAATGGCCGAAGCCATAGACCGGCGCGGTGTCGATCAGGTTGATCCCGGATTCCACCGCACGCCGGATGGTTTCCACCGACGTCGCGTCGTCAGCGCCGCCCCACATCCAGCCGCCGATGGCCCAGGTGCCGAGGCCGATGCGCGAGACCGGCGTGTCGATACCCTCGATGCGAATGCTTTCAACGCTCATGGAAATACTCCTGCAGATCGGGAAAACGCTTGCCGGCAATGCGCTCGGCGGCACGGAGCGATTACTCTAGATCACCCGAGATTGAATGTGGCTCAATGCTGCATTGACCTCCGAGAACTGCCAGGAGCCCTGGAATGCCGGCTTTCACCCGTTCCGAACTCGCCGACCTGAACGTCTTCATGACCATCGTCCGGCGCCGCAGCTTCCGTCACTCGGCCCAGGAACTGGGTGTCAGTACCTCGGCGCTGAGCCACAGCATGCGCAACCTCGAGGCGCGGCTCGGGGTGAAGCTGCTCAACCGTACCAGCCGTTCGGTGGTGCCGACCGATGCCGGCAGCGCGCTGGCGGCCAAGCTGGAGGATGGTTTCCAGGTGATCGGCGAGGCGCTCGGCGAGCTCGATGCCTATCGCACCTCGCCGGTGGGCCGGCTGCGCCTGAACGTGCCGCGCGATGCCTCGCGGCTGCTGCTGGGGCCGGTCCTCAGGCGCTTCACCGAGGCGTATCCGGACCTGCAACTGGAACTTTCGGTGGAGGACCGCATGGTCGACATCGTCGCCGACGGCTACGACGCCGGCATCCGTTACGGCGGCACGGTGCCCCAGGACATGGTCGCGGTGCCATTGACCGGGGAGCTGCGCTGGGTGGTGGCCGCGTCGCCCGATTACCTGGCGCGCCACGGCGTGCCCCAGCGGCCGGACGACCTGTTGCGGCACGCCTGCATCCGCATGCGCCTGGGCGACAACTCGTTCTACAAATGGGAACTGGGCGACGGCGAGCGGATGGTCGAGGTCGACGTGCCCGGCCCCTTCAGCGTCAACGAAAGCAATACGGCGGTTGCCGCGGCCCTGGACGGTGTCGGCCTGGCCTACTGCCTGGAGGTGGGAATCGCCGAGGAGCTGCGTAGCGGCCGGCTGCAACTGGTATTGCCGGACTGGACCTCGATGGGCGCGCCGTTCTGCCTCTACTATCCGAGCCGACGCCAGCCGCAACCCGGCTTGCGCCAACTGATGGAAATGATCCGCGGCGACTGGCTGGGACGTGCCTGAATCGACCTCCCGCCACACCTTGCAAGGAGCCCCCATGCTTACCGGTCTCAATCACCTGACCCTGGCGGTCGCCGACCTGCCGGCCAGCATCGCCTTCTACCGCGATCTTCTCGGCTTTCGCCTGGAAGCGCGCTGGGACCAGGGCGCCTATCTCGAACTGGGTTCGCTGTGGCTGTGCCTGTCCCGGGAGCCGCAGTACGGCGGGCCGGCCGCGGACTACACGCACTACGCCTTCGGCATCGCCGCCGCGGACTTCGCCCGCTTCGCCGCGCAGCTGCGCGCGCATGGCGTGCGCGAATGGAAGCAGAACCGCAGCGAGGGCGATTCGTTCTACTTCCTCGACCCGGACGGCCATCGCCTGGAGGCCCACGTCGGCGACCTGCGCAGCCGGCTCGCGGCGTGCCGGCAAGCGCCCTATGCGGGAATGCGTTTCGCCGACTAGGCCTTGGCCTTGCCGGAAGCTACGGACGCCACGGCCGGACCGGCGAGGCGCTTCAGCAGGCGCGGGCGGTTGCGCTCCAGTGCGCCGCCGCGCCCCCGCAGGCCGTCCCACAGGCCCCAGCCCAGGCAGCGCAGCTTGAGCAGCTTGTCGCGTTCGAGCAGGAGCACCGCGAGGCCCTGGGTCAGGGTCGGCAGGTTCGCCAGCAGGGCCAGCGGCGAGGACCGGGCGTAGCGGCGCAGGACCAGCAGGCCGTTGCGCGCCAGGTAGTAGCGGCGCAGCGGGGCGTGGTTCATCGCGCTGAGGCTGAGACCGCCGAGGCGGCGGGTCTTGCGCGTGCCGATGCGGTGCTCGAGGACCAGCCGCGGGTCGACGTACAGGGGCACGTCCAGCGCCTGGGCGCGCAGGCTGTACTCGGTGTCCACGTGGTCGATGAACAGTTCCTCGTCGAAGTGGCCGAGGCGCTGGTAGGCCTCGCGGGTCAGCAGGCAGCCGGAGGAGATCAGGAACGAGGTGCGCTGTGGGGTCGTCAGGCCGTCCAGAGACAATTGCCTGAGCGTCAGTCCGTCGAGATGGATGGCCGGCAGGAAGCGCCGGTCACCCCGGTCGAAGATCCGTGGGCCGAGCAGGCAGGCCTGACCGTTGCGCGCCTGCAGGTTGCGCCACTGGGCGGCGAGGAAGGCGCCGCCGGGACGGGAGTCCTGATCGAGCAGCAGCACACCCTGCACGCCACGCCGAAACAGCGCGTCTAGCCCCTGGTTGAAGGCGCCGGCGATGCCCTGCCGGTTGCCGTGGTGCAGCACAGCGATGCCTTGCCCGCGCAGCCGGGCATTGCGCTGCGGATCGCTGTGCGGTGAGTTGTCGACGGCGAGGAAGCGCAGTTGCGGAAACGCCGCCGCCAGTTCGCCAAGGTGTTCCAGGTCGTCGTCGCCAGGATTGAACAGTACCACCAGCACGCCCATGTCTATCCGGTCCATGATCGTTCTTCTCCCGTAGGTCGAAGTTGCCAGGCCAGGACCAGCCCGGCCAGGACGAGAAGGGCGCCGGCGAGGAATGGCGCGCCGGCCAGGGGCACTGGCGCGAGCGGACCGCTGCCCCAGTGGAACAGGCCGCTCATCAGTGGCGGACCGATGATCGCGGCGAGGCTCATCAGGCTGCTCAGCACGCCCTGCAACTCGCCCTGGCGGTCGACCGGCACGCGGGCCGAGAGCAGCCCCTGCATGGCCGGGGTGGCGAGGCTGCCGAGCGCGAAGGGCAGCAGCGCGCAGACCAGCCAGAACGACGAGTCGACCAGGGCGAACAGCAGCAGGCCGCAGCCTTGCAGGGCGAGGCCCAGGCGCAGCAGGCGAGCGTCGTCCAGGCGCCGCTTGCAGAGGTTCACGCCGAGGGTCTGGGCGAGCACCGCGAGCACGCCGTAGAGGGCCAGCGAGTAGCCGATCCAGGCGCTGCTCCAGTGAAACTTCTCGATCACGAAGAACGGCCAGACCACCATCACCGCCTGCAAGCCGAGGAATACCAGGGCAAGCACCGCCAGCAGGCGTCCGACCCCCGGTTGCCGAGCCAGGCCGCTGATCGAGCGCAAGGCGTTCATCCGCCTCGGATCCAGGCGGCGGCGTTGCGCGGGGGGCAGGGTTTCCTCGAGGAACAGGCCGGCGAGCAGGGCGTTGAGCAGGCACAGGCCGGCGGCCAACAACAGCGGCAGCGTCGTGCCGTGCACCGCCAGCAGCCCACCGAGGGCGGGGCCGAGGATCATGCCCAGGGCGAGGCCGGCGTACAGCCAGCCGAAGTGCCGGGTGCGCTGCCCGTGCGTGCCGAGGTCCGCCGCGCAGGCCATCGCGGTGGCCACGCTGGCGCCGGTGAGCCCGGCCAGCGCGCGACCGAGGAACAGCATCCAGAGGCTGTCGGCCAGCGCCAGCAGCAGATAGCTGAGGGCGAAGCCGAGCATCGCCAGGACCAGGACGGGGCGGCGTCCGAAGCGGTCGCTGAGGCTGCCGAGGACCGGCGAAAAGAACAATTGCAGCAACGCGAAGGTCATCACCAGGGCGGCGCCCCAGGTGGCCGCGTCGCGGACCGCCAGCGGCGCCACGCTGCCGATCAGCGTCGGCAGCAGGGGCACGATCAGGCCGACGCCAGCGGCATCCAGCAGGCAGGTAAGGAACAGCAGAGGCAGGACGCGTTTCGCGCCGGGACCGTGTTCCCGCGTGGCGGAGGGGCAGAGGCTGGTCGTGGACACGCCAGGATCCTCCCGGCGAACACAGGAAATCCCGATCCTGGGACGCCAGCGAGGGCAAGGGAAACTACCGGAATTCACAGGTTCGACGAACGGTCGCGGCAACGCCGGCGGGCGGCGTGATGTCATAATGATGCGACCCGTGCGCCAGTCGGGTATCCTTGCCGGCCTCTCAACGTTGTTTCCTAACGATATTTTCCTCCTGTCGCGAGCAAAGGGATTTCAATGACGCCCAGAAAAGGAAAGCTACCTGCCGTGCTCGCCTGCATGGCATCGCTGGCGGGCTGCAACATCAACCCGGCGAACCAGGGCTCGGTCTCGTCCTGGTTCTCCATGCGCGCCGGCGATCCGCCCAGCTTCGTCACCGGCGTGGTCGGCTTCGAGAACACCGGCAGCAACGACCCGTCCACCCGCCTGACCCTGCGTTTCCGCGATCCCGCCTCCAAGACCCATGCGGCCCACGTCACCACCTCGTCGTACTCCGAGCTGTTCAGCCTCGCACTGACGCCGCGCTACTACGAGCTTTACGAGTTCGAGGTGAGGTACCTGTCCTATACCGTCACCCGCGAGACCGGTGCGTACGAGGAGCGCTGCGAGGCCAACGGCGAGGCGCTGGAGAAGACGGTCCAGAAAAGGAAGCGCAGCGTCACCCACACGGCGGTGAACGTGGAGTCCAACTGTCGTTCTACGCCGCTGACCAAGACCGACTACTACTACGAGACCTATACCTCCAAGCCGTTCTCCGCGCCGTTCCGTGCCGAGAGCTTCGCCACCAACTACATCGGCGACTTCCGCGTGCAGTGCAGCTACAAGGAGAAGAAGGGCAAGACCCTCGTCGATAGCTGCCGTCTCAACTACGGCGCCGTCAGCCGCGATCGGGTGGACGCCTGGGTGGCGCAGATGAACGAGGCAGACAAGGACAAGCGCGAGCCGCTGCCGCCGGTACGCCAGCAGGCGGTCGACACGAAGAAGGCCGGCAAGCTCATCCATTCGGTATTTCGCTGAGGCGCTCGCTCAAAGAGCGCCGGCGATCGCGCGCCAGGTGTCGGCGTATCGCCATCGCAGCCAGGCGATCAGGCAGCGCTCGTGCCAGCGTCGCAGGGCGCTGCTCCTTTGCCGCGCCAGGCGTCGCTCGATGGCCTCTTCCAGCCAGGCCTCGTCGAAGGCGGTCCATACCGCCGGAGCGGGGCTGAGCAGGTTGCCGTGGCAGACCGGCGCCACCTCCTCGAAGAACAACCGTTCCAGCAACGCCGGGTCGACGCCCTTTATCCGCCGGGCGATATCCTCGGGCTCCAGGAGAGTGTCGACGAAGGCGTCGGATAGCGCGTGGCGCAGTCGTCGGCGTTGGCTCGGGTCAAGGGCCATGGCAGGTATGGGTCCGCAGGCTGGTGCGCAGGCAGCATAACCCGCCACGGCCAGCGCGGAGAGGCGTCAGGCTCGACGGGGACGCCAGGAGCGACGACGGAGGGGCGGGCGCTGGCGGCCGAACCAGCGCCAGCGGTTGCGCCGTAGCGCCTCGTGGCACTCGTCGCGCAGCCAGGCTGGCAGCAGGCGCAGCCAGCGCAGGTGACGCCAGGGGCCCGGCAACAGGCGCAGCACCTCGAGCAGGGCATCGTTGTCGTCGCAGGCATAGGCGCCGTCGACGAACAGCCAGGTGTCGAAATGATCGGGTGCCAGCCCGAACCAATCGAGAATCGCCAGGCCTTCGGCGGACTGCGCGGCAAGCAGCCTCAGCCGGTGGTCGGCGCGGCGTGCCAGGAAACCGCTCCAGAGCGTGCAGAAGCGGCAGTGCTGGTCGTACAACACGACCTTGTCGCCGGGCTGGAGGTACGGCGGCAGTGACATGAGGGGCCCCCTTGGGTTCGGCTTTGTGCGCAAGCCCGGAACCGTAACGGCGGGAAGGGAGGACGACTAGTCGGTGTGCTGTCAGAGTTTTCTTTCTGTGCGGTCATCGATTCGTCTTTCGCCGGACGGCGCCGGGCAACGCGCCATTCCTCTTCCTGAAGGACGATGCTGCGCCTGCCCGGTTTAAGTTCGATGACGCCGGGACGAGCGGGAGATGTCCCCGTCCGTGGAGCACGGACGGGGCGCCGCGGGGAATCAGCGGGCGAACGCTTCGAGAAGGGTCTTGGCGGCCAGCTTGCCAAGGTTGTTGGAGGCCAGCGGGCTGTCGCCGGTGAGCAGCTTGCGGTCGCGGTGGACCTGGCCGGTGATGCCCTTGTTGAGGATCTTCACCCCGAGCTTCTGCAGGTTCTCGCCCACCAGCCAGGGCAGCGGGCCCGGCATGTAGCCGATCTCCAGGTTGGCTCCGGTGTCCAGGGCGTCGGGGAACACGCAGATCTCGTAGCCCTTGAACGGGTAGTCCTCCGGCTTCTCCTCGACCGCCGGTGCCAGCAGGCAGGCCGGACCGTGGCAAAGGGTAATGATGTAGCGGTCCTTGGCGAGGAAGGCATTGAGCAGCCGTTTCACCTCCCGGCTGTGCGGAATGCCCGCCAGCACGCCGTGGCCGCCGGGAACGAACACCGCGGCGTACGGCGAGTCGTCGGCGACGGCCTGCTCCAGGAGGTCGGCGAGCTTCTGCGGCGCTTTCAGCTTGGGCAGGTACTTCGCGTAGATGCTCTTCACCGCCTCGTCCTCGCCGGGCATCGCCCACATCTCCAGCTTCACCGGGTTGCCGGAGAGCGTGGCGACATCGAACTCGAAGCCGGCCTTGTCCAGGTGGTACATCGGCAGGAGCATTTCCACCGGGTGGTTGCCGGTGGAGAACATGCTGCCGTTCTGCATCAGGATGTAGCGTTCGTCGGTACCGATCATCAGCACCTTCTTGCCGCCCTTGTACGGGGTCGGGTAGTCGGCGCCGTCGAAGTCGGTCTTCGCCGAGGTGTACTGGCTCAGGGAATAGGGCGAGGGAAAGAACGCGTTGTGCTCGGCGTGGTCGGGCGTCGGGGTTCTGCTGGTATCGCGCTCGTTGCTCATGGCTCGTTCCTTTCTGCGTGATGGAGGTCGCACCAAGACCATAGGCGGGGTCGCCGGCCGGCGAAATAGGGGAAATCCCCTAACCCACGATCGGTCGCCTGAGGGTTTTCCCCTATGGGCTTTTGCCGGCAAGCCGGGGATCATGCGGGAAAAGCCAGGAACGCCCGCGCCATGACCGACTACGCCAGCCTTCTCTTCGACAGCGTCGCCCGGCTGCGCAAGGCCGCTACCACCGAGGCGGTCTGCCGCGAGATGGTGGAGTTCGCCGCACGCCTGGGCTTCGACCGGGTGATCGTCTGCAGCCTGTTCCCCCGCCCCGGCGAGGACGAACTGATCGACGAGCTGTTCTTCGTCCATGGCGACTGGGCCGAGGGGCGCAGCGCCCAGGAGCGCGACGCCTATCTTCTGCACTGTCCGGTCACCCGGCACATCCTCGAACTGGACGAGCCGTTCTT
Organism: Pseudomonas sp. HMSC067G02; assembly: GCF_001813485.1. Lineage (NCBI taxonomy): Bacteria > Pseudomonadati > Pseudomonadota > Gammaproteobacteria > Pseudomonadales > Pseudomonadaceae > Pseudomonas > Pseudomonas sp. HMSC067G02. The sequence goes on along the minus strand of NZ_KV812632.1, from coordinate 17,234 downwards.
CTGGTCGAAGAGCCCCTCGGAGGATCCCGCGCGCATGACCTACCGCATCGTCCGTGGGGTCCGCGACCTCGGCCAGGTCAATGGCATGCAGGTGCCGGTGTTCGGCCGCAACGGCCTGGAGGGCGCGGTGTCTTTTGCCGGCGAGCGGCTGGACCTGGATGCCGGTTGCAAGCTCGCCGCCCAGGCCTTCTGCCCGATCCTGTTCTTCGCCCTGAAGCGCCTGCGCGGTCCCGTGCCGGCGGGCGATGCGCAAGCGCTCAGCGAGCGCGAGCGGGAAGTCCTGCAATGGATCGCCCTGGGCAAGCAGCAAGCGGAGGTGGCGGCGATCCTGATGATTTCCGAGCGCACCGTGGAGAATCACCTGCGTGCCGCCCGCCGCCGTCTCGGCGCGGCGTCCACCGCCCAGGCGGTGGCGCGGGCGCTGCGCCTGGGCGATATCGAGGTCTGAGCGGCCTCAGGGAGCGGACGTGAGGACGATCTTGCCGATGTGCTGGCCGGAGTCCATCAGTTCGTGGGCCTGGCGCGCCTGTTCCAGAGGGAAGGTGCGGAACACTTGCGGCCGGACAGTGCCGGCGCGCACGTGCGGCCAGACCTGGCGCTCCAGTTCGGCGATGATCGCGCCTTTCTCGTCGTGGCTTCGCGAGCGCAGGGTCGAGCCAAGATGGACCAGGCGCTTGCTCAGCATCGGGAACAGGTCGACTTCGGCGGCCTTGCCCTTGATCACGCCGATCTGCACGATCCGTCCGTTCATCGCCGCCGCCTGATAGTTCCGCGTCACATAGTCGCCGGCAACGATATCGACGATCACATCGACCCCGCGACCTTCGGTGCCGCGCAGCACTTCCTCGACGAAGTCCTGCTCGGTGTAGCCGATCGCCACGTCGGCGCCGAGGCGCAGGCTGGCCTCGCGCTGGGCCTCGCTGGAGATCGTGGTGAAGATCTTCGCCGCGCCGAAGGCCTTGCCCAGCATGGTCGCGGCGGTGCCGATGCCGGAGGCGCCACCGTGGACCAGCAGCGTCTCGCCGGCCTTGAAGCCACCGCGCTGGAACAGGTTGACCCAGACGGTCATGAAGGTTTCCGGCAGCGCCGCCGCTTCCTCCATGCCCAGGCCGTCGGGCAGGTGCAGGGTGGTGCGCTCGTCGGCCACCGCGAACTGCGCGTAGCCGCCGCCGGGAATCAACGCCATCACCGCCTCGCCGACGGCGAAGCGGCTGACCTCGCTGCCGACCGCCCGCACCGTGCCGGCGATCTCCAGGCCGGGAATGTCCGAGGCGCCGGGCGGCGGGTCGTACACGCCCTTGCGCTGAAGCACGTCGGGACCGTTGACGCCGGCGGCGCGGACTTCGACCAGGACCTCGCGCGGGCCGGGCGTCGGCAGCGGCCGGCTGGTCGCCACCAGTACCTCGGGGCCGCCGGGCCGGGCGATCTCGATGGCGGTCATTCGTTCGGGAAATCGGTTCGTGCTGCTCATCGCATGCTCCTGGGAAAATGGTTCGGACCTGATTCGCATGGTAATCAGCGCGGATGCCGTGGTCGCGCAGCGCTTTTTCATTAGACTGATGCGAAAATGCATCAGGAAAACCGCCATGAATTGGGACGACACCCGCGTCTTCCTCGCGCTCTGCCGCGAGCACACCCTGCGCGGCGCCGCCCGCGCGCTTCACGTCGACCAGGCCACGGTGGGCCGGCGGCTGGCGTCGCTGGAGGCGGCGCTGGGCTCGACCCTGTTCCTGCGCACCTCGTCCGGCTACCTGCTGACCCCGGCCGGCGAGGCGGCCTTCGAACTGGCCGAGAAGATGGAACGCTCGGCCCTGGAGTTGCTGCGGCGGACCCGCGGGATGGACCACCGACTGTCCGGCGAGGTGCGGTTGTCCACCACCGACTCCCTGGCCGTCGACTTCGTGCTACCCGCCCTGGCCCGCCTGCACCTTGAACACCCGGATATCCGCGTGCTGCTCGACAGCGCTTCGGCCGTGGTCGACCTGCCCAAGCGCGAGACCGACATCGCGATTCGCACCCTGCGGCCGGAAAATCCCGATTTGATCCTGAGAAAACTCGCCAGTTGGCCCATGGGCCTGTTCGCTTCCGCGGACTACCTGCGGCGCAACGGCGTACCGGTGCCCGGCGAGCGTTTCCGCGGCCACGACCTGGTGATGTACGAACCCTATTGGCACAGCCAGCGCGAACTGACCCTGGGCGGCGAGCCGATCCGCGACGGCCGGGTGGTCATCGCGGTGAATTCCAACATGATGGTGCGCCAGGCCCTGGCGCGTGGCCTGGGGCTCTGCGAGCTGCCGCTGTACATGGGCGAGCGCGACGGACTGGTGCGGGTCTGGCCGCAGCGCGAGCGACGCCGGCCATACGAGGTGTGGATGGTTACCCACAAGGACCTGCGCCACACCGCGCGGGTCCGCGCGGTGATCGAGCGGTTGGTGGAGGCGTTCGCCGAAGCGCCGGCCTGAGCCTGCAACGCCGGCGCCGGGTTCCGGTCGAATGCGGCGGCGCGCCGCGGAATCGCGCATCATAGGCGCCATCAGATCGAGGAGATTTCCATGGCAATCCCAAGCATCCCGCGTTTGGCCGTACTGACGCTCGGACTGGCGCTCGCAGCGGCCGCCAGTGCCGCCGACGAGGCGCAACTGGTCGAGGCGATCAACGCCTACCGTGGCCAGGTGCAGTCCTGCGGCGGGCAGGCCAGCGGCGAACTGCCGCCGCTGGCCGCCGACCCGCGCCTGGCCTTGCCGGTGAATGCCACTGGCGACCTGCAGCAGGCGATGGCGCAGGCTGCCTACCCGATGGTCAACGTGCAGTCGATCAGCCTTTCCGGGCCGCGCGATGCCGGCGCGGCGATGAAGGCGCTGCAGGAAAGCTTCTGCCGCGTGGTGCTCGACCCGCAATTCGTCGACGTCGGCGTCAGCCGCCAGGACCGCGACTGGCGCATCGTCCTCGCCCGGCCATTGCTGCGCGGCGGCATGGGCGATTGGCAGGCGGAAGGGCAGAAGCTCCTGGAACGGATCAACGCCGCCCGCGGGCAAGCCCGCCAGTGCGGTGGCAAGCCCTACGCAGCGGCCCAGCCGCTGGCCTGGAACGCCACCCTTGGCGGCGCCGCCGAAGCGCATTCGCGGGCGATGGCCAACGGCAACTTCTTCGACCACCTCGACCGCGACGGCCGCACCCCCGGCGACCGCGCCGAGCTGGCCGGCTACAGCGACGGGCTGATCGGCGAAAACATCGCCGCCGGCCAGGACGGGGTGGACAAGGTGGTCGACGGCTGGCTGGCCAGCCCGGGTCACTGCGCCAACCTGATGAACCCCGGCTACCGCGAGCTGGGCGCTGCCTACGCCACCGATCCGAAGAGTGACGCGGGAATCTACTGGACGGCCATGTTCGGTTCGCCCTGAAGTCCTCCGCGCCCGGAGCTGACGACGGGCTGGGCGCCTTCCGCAAACGAAAAACCCGGCGCCATGGCGCCGGGTTCCCTTTCAGCCTGTCCCGCCCTCAATGCGGCGCATTGAGAGTCAGGCGCATGTGCCGGTTGACGTCCTTGTACAGCAGGTAGCGGAAGCGCCCCGGGCCGCCCGAATAGCAGGCCTGCGGGCAGAAGGCGCGCAGCCACATGAAGTCGCCGGCCTCCACCTCGACCCAGTCCTGGTTCAGGCGGTACACCGCCTTGCCTTCCAGCACGTACAGGCCGTGCTCCATCACGTGGGTCTCGGCGAAGGGGATCACGCCGCCCGGCTCGAAGTTGACGATGTTGACGTGCATGTCGTGGCGCATGTCGCTCATGTCGACGAAGCGGGTGGTGCTCCAGCGGCCTTCGGTGTCCGGCATCACCAGCGGCTGGATGTCCTGCTCGTTGGTGACGAAGGCTTCCGGCAGCGGTACGCCGTCGACCTTCTGGTAGTGCTTGCGGATCCAGTGGAAGCGGGTGTGCTGGCCGGTGGTATTGCGCACCTTGTAGTCGGCGCCCGGCGGAATGAAGGCGTAGCCGCCCGGCTGCATGGCGTGGACCTGGCCCTGCAGGGTCAGGCTCAGCTCGCCTTCGACGACGAACAGCACGGCCTCGGCGTTGGGATCCTGCTCCGGTTTGTCGCTGCCACCGTTGGGCGCCAGTTCGACGATGTACTGCGAGAAGGTCTCGGCGAAGCCGGACAGCGGGCGGGCGATCACCCACATGCGCATGTTGTCCCAGAACGGCAGGTGGCTGGTGACGATATCGCGCATCACCCCCTTGGGAATCACGGCATAGGCTTCGGTGAACATCGCCCGGTCGGTGAGCAGCTCGGTCTGTGCCGGGTGCCCGCCGTGCGGCGCGTAGTAGCTGGACTTGGACATGGAGCGTTTCCTCGTTGTTGTCTTGCTGCCGGCTCACGCGCCGCCGGAGCGAAACGGGCGGGCGCGAGCCGTTGCTGACGGCAACGATATCCAGCGCCTGGCGCATGCACAAATTAAATGTTGGAATCCAGTATATTCATTTCTCGAATGCGGGCCGGCTCCGGGTATCTTCCGCCAGCACCCGCGACAGCACGCGCGCCAGCGCCTTCACCATCGGATCCGCCGCCGGCCGGTGCAGCAGCGCCACTTCGAACACGTCCACCGCCGGCAGCCCGGCGTTCTTCGGCAGCACCGCATGGCCTGCGCTCACCGCGCGCAGCGGCAGCAGGCCGATGCCCATGCCGTCGGCGATGGCCGATTGCAGGCCGCTGAGGCTGGAACTGGTGAAGCTGATGTGCCAGCGCCGGCCGACCGCTTCCAGGGCGGCGATCATCTCGTCGCGGTAGACCCCGCGCGGCGGGAAGGTGACGATGGGCAGCGGGTCGAGGTCGATGCAGGGGTTCCTGGCGCTGTCCACCCAGCATGTCTTTTCCGGCCAGCAGGCCAGTGCCTCGCGGCTGGCGCGGCGCTGCTTGAGCAGCACCAGGTCCAGTTCGCCGCGGTCGTAGCTGGCGCTGAGGTCGCGGCTCATGCCGCTGGTGACTTCCAGCTTGACCTGTGGATAACGCCGGTTGAAGGCCGCCAGTCGCTCGGTGGTGCGGCCGGCGGCGAAGTCGTCCGGCACGCCGATGCGCACCGTCAGCGCCACCGTGGCGCCGGACAGCGCCTCGGCCAGTTCGTCGTTCAGCGCCAGCAGGCGACGGGCGTAGCCGAGCAGCGTATCGCCGGCGTCGGTCGGCAACACGTCGCGGTTGCCGCGCTCCAGCAGGCGGTGTCCGGCCATTTCCTCCAGGCGGCGAACCTTCTGGCTGACGGTCGACTGGGTCGAGTGCAGGCGCGCGGCGGCAGTGGTGAAGCTGCCGCAGTCGGCCACCGTGACGATGGCGCGGAGCAGGTCGAGGTCGAACAGGCGGCTATTCGATTTTTCACTGTCGCTCATGGTCGTATCGCATTTTCGAATGTCGTCGCCGCTTTTAGCAGGCCGTGCCGTCAGCGGCAACCGCTCAGCGTCGACGCAGCGTGCCCAGCGGTCGACCAATGCGCTGGAAGCGGCGGGAAACCCGCCAGGCGGTCATGCATGCGCCAGGAACAGGACTGCGGAGCGCTACTCGGGCACCTCGACGTTGACCTGTAGCGCGTCGTGGCGCCAGTACTCCAGGTCGCAGTCGATCAGGCGGCCCGCCTGGTCGCGGTTGACCCGCACGATCTGTAGCGCCGGGCTGCCCACCGAGACCCGCAGCGGCCCGGCGGCCTCCGCCGGGAGGATGGTCGGGACCATCTCGAAGCGCACCCGGCCGTAGCGGATGCCGTAGTGGTTGGCGTAGAGATCGGTCAGCGAGCGAGTCAGGTCGAAGCGCTCGATGCCGGGAAAGTAGGCGGGATTCAGGTAGTGCTCGACGTACAGCACCAGCCGCCCGTCGACCCGCCGCGCCCGGCGGATCTGGAACACCCGCGACAGCGCCGGCAGCTCCAGGCGCTGGCAGATGTCGACGCTGGCCGGGATCATCGCCGCGCCGAGCACCTCGGTCTCCGGCACCCGGCCCTGGTCGGCGACCATCGCGTGGAAGTGGCTGCGCACCAGCGGGTTGTACAGCAGCCGCTGCGGCGAGACGAACCAGCCGCGGCGTTCCTCGCGGTAGATCAGGCCCTGGTCCTCCAACTGGCCGAGCGCCTCGCGCAGGGTGATGCGGGTGGTCGAGAACAGCTCGCTCAACTGCCGTTCGCTGGGCAGCTTGCTGCCGCGCGCGAGCAGGCCGCGCTCGATCTGCTCGCGCAGGGACTGGTAGATCACCGTCAGGGGTCGGGACGGCTCGTCGCGCATATCGACGCTTCTCCGCTGGGGCTCCGGGGGGCTACAGGGTAATGCTTCCGGGCCGCCGGCGGTATAGCGCGGCGCGCCTTCTCAGCGCCATTCCAGCACCGGCCAGCCGGCCTCGCGGGCGTGCCCGAGCAGCGCCGGGTCGGGGTTCACCGTGTGCGGCCGGTCGACCCGCGAGAGCAGCGGCAGGTCGTTGCGCGAGTCGGAATAGAAGGTCGCGCCGGCCAGCGTCTCGCCCTCCTGGGCCAGCCAGGCGTCGAGGCGACGGACCTTGCCCTCGCGGTAGGTGAGGGTGCCGCGGGTGCGCCCGGTGTAGAGGCCGTCGCGCTCCTCGATATCGATCGCCAGCACCTCGTCCACCCCCAGCTGGCGGCCGATGGCGCTGACCAGGAAGTGCGCCGAGGCGGAGATGATCAGCAGGCGGTCGCCGGCCTGGCGGTGGCGTTCCAGGCAGCCCAGGGCGTCGGCGTGGATGCGCGGCGCAACGATCCGCGCGACGAAATCCTCGACGGCGCCGGCGATCTCCGCCGGGGTGCGGCCGGCGATGGGCGCCAGGCTGAAGTCCATGTAGTCCTCCATGGCCAGCCGGCCCTCGGCATAGAGTTCCATGAGGCGGCGTTCCTGGTGCAGGAAGGCGGTCTTCTCGACCCAGCCCAGTTCGGTCATGTAGCGCCCCCAGAGGGTCGCGCAGTCGCCGTCGATCAGGGTGTCGTCGAGGTCGAAGAGGGCAAGTGGCATAGGCGGTTCCTTGTTCGCTAGGGATTGGCCCGGCGCGCCTGGCGCCGGGCGGTGGTTCGGAGAGGTTTCAACGCGGCTTGCCGGCCGCCAGCAGCGGCCCGCCGGCATGCGCCTTCGGTTCGACGCGGCGCGCGCCCGGCCGGCTGTTCCAGAACGGCACCAGCAGCAGGCTGGCGAGCAGCGCGGTGGCGGTGAACACGAAGAACACCGTGAGGGTGTCGAAGTAGCCCGGCAGCAGGCCGCCGAGGATCGCCCCGACCGAGCCGCAGCCGTTGACGAAGCCGGTGGCGGTGCCGGCCGCCTCGCTGGTGCCGAAGTCGATGGCGGCGGCGCCGCTGATCATCGAGTCCGGCCCGTAGAGGGTGACGCCCATCATGAACAGCAGGCCGACCACCAGGTACAGGCTGCCGCTCTGCATCGCCGGGACGAACAGCGCCAGGCTCAGGGTCAGCGCCGCCAGGCTGAGCACGCAGGCCGGCATGCGGCGGGCGCCGAACAGCTTGTCCGAGGCCAGGCCGATGAGGATCGGCCCGGCCAGCCCGGCGACCTCGAAGGCCGAAGGCACGATGGCCGAGGCGACCTTGCCGATCTCCGGCATGCGTTCGTAGATGATCACCGGGCCCCAGAGCAGGATCGCGTAGCGCGCCGGCTTGAGCAGGAAGTAGGCGATGCCGAGGACCAGCACGTGGGGATTCCTGAGCGCCTTCAGCAGGGCGCCGGAATGGCTCGGCCGGGGCGCGTTGGCGGGGGGCGCGGCCTCGGCCTCCACGGGCGGCAGGCCGACGTCCTGCGGACGGTTGCGCTGGAGGAAGAAGAACAGCACGGCCACCGCCAGCACCACTCCCGCCGAGGACAGGAAGGCCATGCGCCAGTCATGCGTCAACCGGTAGGCGCACCAGCCGGCGAACGGCGTCGCCACCAGCCCGCCGAAGGCGTAGCAGGTACTCCACAGGCCGAGCACTCGGCCTCGCTCGTAGGTGGCGAAGAAGGCGCCGATGTTCTTGCACAGCCCCGACCAGCCGGTGGACTGCGCCAGGCCCTGGACCACCATGCAGGCGGCGAAGATCGGCAGGGTGGCGAAGGTACCCATCGCCAGCGCCGCCAGCGCCGAGGTGAGCAAACCGCCGAGCACCACCACGCGGGTGCCGAAGCGGTCGGCGAACACCCCCCACATGAACTGGCCCACGGCGTAGGCGGCCAGGTAGAGGGCATCGAGATCGGCCATGGCGCTCTTGTCGAGTTCGAAGGAAGGGTCTTCGGCGATGCCGAGCTTGGCCACCGAGAAGGCCTTGCGGGTGAAGTAGAAGGCGGCGTAGGCCAGCCAGGTGATGACGAAGATCTGGATGCGCCAGCGCTGGAGCGATTGCCAGCCACGGTGCAGGGTACCGTTGTGGTTGTTCATGTGGGTCCCTATGGGTCTAGACAGTGCGGGGAGGTTGTTCTTGTTGTGCTGCTGCAAAGCTGTCCGGATGCATGGTCTAGGCCAGATGCCTTTTCCATGGCTTTTTTCGTGCGCAAGGTTGGCTGTCGACGCGCTCCTGCTCGGTCCTGCCGAGGCTGAGATGGATTGTGAAGGTGTGGCGGCGGTGCGTGGCGCCGATCCGGTCAGGCTGGGCCGGCTGGCGAAGGTCAATCTAGCACCGGGTATTTTTATGGTCTAGACCAAAAATAGAGCGAAACCATTCGATTTTTTCGAGGGATTGCCCGGTATTGGTGCGTTTTCTTGTCCTGATTGCACCTTTGGGCGGGACTTTTCCGCGTATTTTCAAGAAATTGGAATAGACCAGATTTTCGATGATGTGCCAGCGCCTCTGGCGCGTCGTGCGCCGCCGCTGGATGGCCGTGTGTCGCGGCGCTCGGCTAGACTGCGGGACCTCGCGCCGGATCGGACCGCCATGCTGAGAAACGTCACCGACCTAGACCTGCGTCTGTTGCGCATCTTCGCCTGCGTGGTGAAGTGCGGCGGTTTCACCGCGGCCCAGGCCGAGCTGAACATGAGCCAGTCGAACATCAGCATGCACATCGCCAGCCTGGAGAAGCGCCTCGGCTACCGGCTCTGCGAGCGCGGCAAGGGCGGCTTCCGACTGACCGCCAAGGGCCGCCGGGTGCTGGAGGCTTCGCGAACGATGTTCGACGCCATCGGCCTGTTTCGCGACCAGGCGCAGGCGTTGTCCGGACGTTTGGTCGGGGAACTGTACCTGGGCCTGGCGGACAATCTCGCGACCTTGCCCCAGGCCCGTTTCGGCGATGCGCTGGCGCGCTTCCAGCGGCGCGACCAGGATGTCCAACTGAACCTTTTCGTCAATTCGCCCACCGAGCTGGAACTGGCGGTGATCGAAGGCGAGCTGGACCTGGCGATTTCCTATTTCAGCCGTTCGCGGCCGAGCCTCGAATACCGCCCGCTGTATCGCGAAGAGATCGGCGTGTTCTGTGGCGATCACCATCCGCTGTTCGCCGAGGCGCAGCCGACCCTGGAGCGGATCGCCGCCTGTGACTGGGTGATGCACGGCTTCCTGCCGGAAAACCTGGTCCTGCCGCTACGCCCGTCGCGCAGCCGCGCCACCGCCTACCACATGGAAGCGGTCGCCCATGCCGTGCTGGCCGGCACCCACCTGGGCTACCTGCCGACCCATTACGCCGAAGCCTGGATCGAGCGCGGGCGGATGCGCGCGCTGTTGCCGGAGCGGCTGAGCTATCCGGTGGAGCACAGCATGATCGTCTATGCCGGGCGCCCCCTCAGCGAAGCCGCCCGCGCCTTCATCGACGACCTGCTGCAGGTCCACGGCCTGACGTCCTGAGCACTCAGGCGAGAGTCCCGGCCACCGCCTGGCGGTAGATGCGCGCATAATCCCGGGCATCGAGCGGCAGGGCGTTGGTCGCCGAGGAGGACAGGTCGGCCAGCGCCTGCTCGCCCACCCATTGCGCGTCCTCGCCGTCCAGGCCGAGGGCGGCGAGGTTCGCCGGGATGCCGATGCGCGCGCGCAGTTCGAGGATCCACGCCAGCAGGCCGTCGAAGCTCGCTTCGTCGAGTTCCAGGTAGCGCGCCAGGCGCGCGGCGTCGGCTTCTATCGCCGGGCGGTTGGCCAGCAGAACGTAGGGCAGCAGCACGGCGTTCAGCAGGCCGTGGTGCAGGTGATGGCGAGCGCCCAGCGGGTGGGCCAGGGCGTGGACCCCGCCAAGCCCCTTCTGGAATGCCACCGCGGCGCTGGCCGAGGCTACCAGCATGCCTTCCCGGGCGGCGAGGTCGTTGCCGTCGCGCACGGCGTTTTCCAGGTGCTGCCTGACCAGGCGCACGCCTTCCAGGGCGATGCCCGCCGACATCGGATGGTAGAGCGGCGAGAACAGCGCCTCCAGGTGATGGGTGAGGGCGTCCATGCCGGTGGCGGCGCTCAGCGCCGGCGGCAACCCGCGGGTCAGGCGCGGGTCGAGGAATACGCAGGCGGCCAGCAGCTCGCGATGGCCGACGACCCGCTTGATGCCCAGTTGCGTGTCGGTCAGCACCGCCTCGCGTCCCAGTTCCGAGCCGGTGCCGGCGGTCGTGGGCAGCGCCAGCAGCGGCGGCAGGCCGAGCAGCGGGTAGTCGGCGAGGGTCGGATAGCTGCGCAGCGTCTGTGTCCATTCGAAGCGTTCGAGGCCGTGCGGATCGCGGCTGAGCAGGGCGATACCCTTGGTCGCGTCGAGGGCGCTGCCGCCGCCGAGGGCGATCAGCGCGTCATGCCCGCCAGCCTCGAAGCGCCTGGCGCCGCCCTGGACTTCAGCGAGGCTGGGGTTGCTCGACAGTTCGTGGAACAGGTCATGGTCGATGCCGGCGCGTTCCAGGCACTCGCGCACCAGGCGCAGGGGCTCCAGGGCGAGCATGCCGGGATCGGTGACCAGCAGGGGCCGGCGTGCGCCCGCCAGCGCGCAACGCCTCGGCAGTTGTTCCAGGGCGCCGACGCCGCAGAGGATATCGGTGGGGTAGTTCCAGTAATGCAGGTCGCTCATGGCGATGCTCCGTGAAAGCAGGATGAGCCGGGCCCCGCCGGGCGCGAAGCCAGCGTGCGGGAACAACCGGAGGAGGCGCCGGAACGGCCGGCGCGTGCGGGTCAGTCCGCCGGCGGAGCGGCGAAGCTGAGGCTGGTGGCGATGCGCCGATGCGGCTTGGCGATGACCATGTAGAGCAGGCCGAACGCGGCCAGCGCGGAGAACACCACGACCACCGCCCAGACCTGGAACCAGGGCGCGTCGGGCGGGGCGAGGCTGGCCCGCGGCCAGGCGACGTTGAGCGCCTCGAACGACAGCCAGGCGACTGCCAGGACGTTCACCGCCAGCCCCGCGCGTCCCAGGCGCAAGGCGCCCTTGTCCGGGTCCCAGCGGCCGACGAGGCGGGCCCAGAGGGCGCAGGCGGCGACGATCAGAAAGACCACGAAGAAACCGCCGCTGCCGAACGCGATCAGCGTGCCGACCGCCGTGGCGTTCAGCCCCAGGGCCAGGCCTAGGCTGGCCAGCAGCGTGCTGCAGACCATCGCCGCCATCGGCACCTTGCGCCGGTCGACCCGGCGCAGCAGGGCGGAGCCGGGCAGGATGGCGTCGCGCGCCATGCCGAAGATCGCCCGGCCGATGTAGGTCTGCACCGACACCACGCAGGCGACGAAGGCGATCAGCACCACTGCGACGAAGGGCCGCTCGGCCCAGGCGCCGAAGGCGTCCACCACCGCCGGGGTGACCGGGTCGACCACCTGGCCGCTGACCACCGCGCCGATGTCCTGGTAGGACAGGGTCACGGCGAAGGCGGTGAGCATCACGGTGAGTCCCACCACCAGCATCGAGCGCAGGATCGCCCGGGGAGTGGAGACGCGGGCATCGGTGGTTTCCTCGGAAATCTGCGAGCAGGCGTCGAAGCCGAGGAAGGCCCAGCCGCCCACCGCCAGCGCGGTCAGCACGCCGTCCAGGTAGGCGCCGTCCGCACCGCCTGTGCCGCCCGGGCCGCTGAACAGCAGATCGAGCGGATGGTTGCGGAAGAACAGCAGCAACAGCACGCCGATACCGATGGAGGCGATGGCCTCGGCGACGATCCCGGCATTGACGAAGTACTTCAACGGGTTGATCCCCAGCAGGTTCACCGCCAGTCCCAGCGCCAGCAGCAGCGCGCCGCAGAGCACCTGGCCGTTGGCCGACGGCGGCGCGCCGGTCGCCAGCAGGCCGAGCCAGAAGCCACCGAGGTAGGCCACGGTAGTCAGCGAGGCCAGCGCCGAAGCCAGGTAGAGGAAGCCGGTGAACCAGGCCAGGCGGTCGCCCACCAGGCGCCGCACCCACTGGTAGCAGCCGCCGGCCAGCGGAAACTGCGAGGACAGCTCGGCGTAGACCAGCGCCACGCCGAACTGCAGCAGCAGGCACAGCGGCACCACCCAGACCCAGGAGGGGCCCATGCTCATGGCGCCGAGGGACATCACCGAGTAGATGCCCACCACCGGCGAGATGGTGGCGAAGCCGACGGAAAAGGACGACCACAGGCTCAGCCCGCGCTCCAGTTCCTGGCGATAGCCGTGGGCCGCCAGCAGGCGTTCGTCGCGGGAGGTATCGCGGAGATCAGTCATGGCGGTCTCCGGGCGAGCGCTGCGGGGAAGGGGAAAGGCGGATGCCACCGGTGCGATGGGTGAGCATGGAGAGTCCTCGTCGGCTATTGGAATTGTTATGGCCGCTTCCGGGACGAGCGAAAGCGTGGCAGACGCAGGTTAGGCGGATTATCTATCAGGATGAATTCATATTCGATTGGGCTGGCATCAGGAAAACCTGATGTATGGCCAGGCCCCGAGAAGGCCGGCTCCTGCGAAGGGAGCCGGCCGGTCGCGGCAGCTACTTCAGGTCCTCGCGCGACGGTTTGCCGGGCTGGCTGGCGTAGTCCGGCAGGGCGCTGATCGCCTGTTCCTGGTCGGGGATGCTGGACGGGTCGAGGTCGCCGCCGACGTTGCGCGGGTCGGTGGGGATCGCCGAGGGAATCACCACGGTGCGCTCGGCCAGCGGCCAGCCGAGGATGGTCTCCAGGCGCCCGCCTTCCTCCTCGGGGCCGGTGATGGCGTCCAGGCGCAGCGGCAGCGGATGGCCGATCAGCCGTTCGACCTCGCCCGCCGCCTCCGGCGCGGCCAGGGTCAGGCCGGTGCGGTAGAAGCCCGGCAGACTCGAGCGCGGCACATAGACCCGCAGCAGGGCACCGTTGCGGATCCGGCCGCGCGCGTCGGGTTCCTGGTCCTGGGCGTAGCCGTAGGCCAGCGCCGGATCGCCGGCGATATAGAAACCGCGCCAGATCGCGTCGAGGTCCTGGCTGCGCGCGCGCACCCCGCCGAAGACGATGCTTTGCGCCGCCTCGAGGAAGGTGCCGTGGTAGCCGACGAACACATAGCCGCGCTCCTCCAGTTGGCGGTGCGCCTGGAGCAGCCGCTCCACCGTCCAGTTCTGCGTGCCGCGGGTGCTGAAGCTGACGTCGCCACCGTCGCCGAGGAACTCCGCGCCAGTGGGATAGTTGCGCTCCAGCAGGGCGTCGCCGCTGTCCGCCGGGCCCGCGCATTCACCGGCGGCGACCGGGCAGGTCAGGCTCACCACGTCGGCGCTGGCCGCGCCGGCCTCGTCGTTGCCGGTGCCCTGCCGGACGAAGCGCTCGCTCTCGGCGGCGGCCAGGGTCAGGGCCAGACGGGCCTGCTCCGGCTGCTCGCGGATCGCTTCGCCCAGGTCGCCGCCGCTGCCGGGGCTGGCCAGGGCGTTGCGGATCACCTGGTCGACCTGGTTCCACGACAGCCGCGCCGCCAGGTAGAGGGCGACCAGCCGCTGCACCGGATAGCCGCACTGCTCCAGTTGTTCCCAGCCGCGCGGCTGGCGATGACGGGTGAAAGTCTCCAGCGGCAGGTGGCAAGCCTGGTGCGCGGTCAGCGCGGCCAGGCTGCCGCCCTCGGGGAAATGCAGGCGATGACTGATGACCGTGGGCTTGATGTCCAGGTCATGCTTCGCCGGGTTGCCGGCGAGCACCCGGTAGATCTTGCCTTCCCAGGTATCGTCGAGGCTGCAGCGCTGCTGGGCGAGGTAGTTGTAGACCCCGTCCAGCGGGTCGAGCAGGCACAACACCTTGCCGCTGGCCCATTCGCTCCAGCGCTTTTCCCGGCGCGGCTGGGCCTGGGCCATGACCACGCTGACCCCGGCATGGCTGATGGCGAGCGTCGGCTGCATCTCGTTGCTCTCGTGCGCCCTGACGAAGAAGGTGGCATCGCGTGCCAGCTTCGCCAGCAACTCGTCGCCCATCTCGATGGTGTAGATCGGCGACATGTGGCTGAGCTGGTTGCCGGCGTTCAGTTCGTGGATGAACACCTTGATGTTCGAAGGCTTCTCGTGGCCGATCGGCACCAGCCAGTTCAGCGACCAACTGCCGCGCGCCTGGCGCGTGTAGCTGTAGCGCACCGGCTTGTTCGGCTCGACGCCGCCTTCGAGGCGGATGGTCAGGCCGTCGCTGGTGATGCTGAGGGCGTTGTCGATGGCCAGCTTGAGCGCGTCGTTGCCGCCCTCCAGGACCATGGAGTAGTGCAGCACGCCCTGGCCGTTGGTGTCGGCGATGGCCGGGTCGACGCTCATGCGGCTGGAACGCACGCCGTCCTTGAGGTCGAGCACGCAGGCCTTGGCGCATTCGTTCCAGAGGTCGAAGGCTTCCTCGGCGGCGGACGCGAACGAGCCGCCGGCGAGCAGGCCGAGGCTGGCGACCAGGGGGATCCAATGGGGTATCAGGTGCATCGCGATGGCTCCTGTGATGGGTGAAGGATGAGGCTGATCGAGCGGTTGGTTTTTCTTGTCGGGCGAGCCGACGGAGAGCGGCGGGGCGTCTAGGGTGCGGGATGCGGGGAGGCTGGCGGGGAGCGGAAGAGGGCTTTTATGGGATTTATGAACTGGATTGCAGAGTGGAAGAAATATCCATGGGCGAGGGGATGGACAACCGTTCCTGGGCTTTGGATGAGAGTAATTGGTCGAGGCACTGGGCGAGTGACGAGCCCCCTCGGGATCGATCAAGGGGAGCTTGGTCGGGTTGGGATTGCAGCGGTTCCGACTATGCCTGTGCCAGCATCGCCGCGAAGCGTGCGGCGGGCCATTGCTTGCGGTCGGAGACCTGGCCATCGCCGAGTTCCATCAGGCGCAACTCGCCACTGGTCGACTCGACCACGTCGACGGAAAAGAACGGGCAATCGATACGTTGTGCCACCTGTTCCACTAGCGGCGGGACGGCATCGAGACGCCCGTGAGCGCGGCCGTGAAGAACGAAGTAGCGTTCCTCGGTTTCCGCCCGCAGCGCCTCGAACTCCCGAAGGCATACACCGCCTTCGATGGTGCCTCGATAACGCTCGATCGAATCGAGGACTTCCCGCACTTCCGCAGCATTGGTGGCCTTCGAGCCGCGCTGGGTGGTCAGGGATTTCACATGGTCCTTGACGAACCAGGCGCGCCACGGGCTTTGCGCCAGCACTGCCTCGAAGTCGGCGTTCCTGGACAGGAACAGGGTCGCCGGCGTGAGGTCCTCACAGAGCGGATACCACTCCGGCAAGTAATGGCAGTGCCGATATTGCTGTGGACTGGTCAGGGGCCGTCCGCCAGCGACGAGGATCGCGCCGTGCAGGCGAGCGTAGTTTTCCGGTGTGAGCATCCAGCCGCGATACAGCACCTGGGGGGTTGCCGGAAACTCCGGGCGGGCGCGGAAGCGTCCACTTTCCAGTTCCTCGTCGCAGAACAGCGAACAGGCCAAGCCTGCCGAACGGGCCGCGTCATATTCCTCGGCGAAGAGTTCATCGACCGCGTTGCTGCGGTCGGGGGCGGAGGGGTAAAGCAGGTGCATCGCGAACCTCGCTGGGTCGGTGGATGGTCATTCGGCGACGGCGCAACCAAGACGTACCACGAGCGTGCTGTCGGCCGCCAGTTGCGCATCCGCTGCCAGCGTTAGGGTACGGGCGCCTTCGTAGCGACCGTCGAGCAGACCTTCCTGAAGGACCTGTGCCTTCGCATTGGCATGCATGGCCAGCAGCCGATATCGCACCAGCGCTGAGGTACAGCCGCATTCGCCGGTGGAGCGCCGGGCCTCAAGGGTGAGTGGCAGGTGCAACTGGCCCTCCGCCGTGTGCGGTGCACCGAGCCGGGCGGCGAGGCAGGCGGAGAGGGCATTGTCGAGCGTCGCCGCGTCGGCGAATGGGGCGGCCAGGCAGAGGCTGCCGAGGAGCAGAGCTTTGGCGTCCATGTCGGGGTTCCGCTGGGGATGGAAAGGGCATCATGGCTGAGGTGGGTGGATATGTGGGGTTTTCTTGCACTACACCCTGATGTCTCTCTAGATCCTGCGCTCAAAGCCTTGCGGGCCTTTCGCGGGATCAGGCAGTCACCCAGGCTGGGATGCAGCCTTGATCTCATGAGCGTTGCGCAACTGCTCGGTCAGGCTTTATTTGCTGTCCGTGGGCGCAAGCGGGCTGGTAGTCAGAAAGCAGAGAGAGACGTTCAATGTAGTTTCGTAATACGGTATTGATCGGTCTTCTTTTGAGGGAGAAGGGGCTGTGCCGCAGTGATCGAGGCCGCAGGGCTACTTCTGTGAGTGGTTCGCCGAGACGAACAAAAAAGTATGTATTTTATCACTAACCGGCCTGCCCATAGGGCAGGCCGGTTAGTGAATAGTTTTACTGCCAGTTGGCAGCTATGATGACCTCTAGCTGTTGGCGTTGTTCTACCGTCATTTCTGATTCTCCTCCGGCGGGTACGCCAAACGACGACATGGCATTTACCAAGTTTTGTACTTGGCTTTCCAGTAAGGTTTTTCCATCGGCTGCGGTAAATTGGCTGATCTGATAGTTCTTGCCTGAATACCAATTGCTGATGCTGACCTTGTCGGATGCGCCAATCAAGTTGATTTCGAGATTATTTCCGTTCTTGCTGAACCAAAGTTTGTCTGCGGTTATGTTGTCCGTGAATTCCAGACGGTCCAACGCATTCGACTCGGTGTGGTAATTGTTAATGGTGTCTTGTCCCCAGCCATTACCTAGCTGATAGATGTCGTTGCCTGCGTCTCCTGCCAGATAGTCATTGCCTGACCCGCCAATCAAAGTATCTTCGCCGGCTCCGCCATATAACGTATCGTTACCATTATTTCCTTCGATTCGGTCATCACCATCCTCTCCATATAGGTAGTCACTGTCTGCTCCCCCTATGAGAGTGTCGTTGCCCGCACCGCCGTAGAGCGTGTCGTTGCCCTCATCAC
>NZ_KV812631.1:0-409 GCF_001813485.1 Pseudomonas sp. HMSC067G02 | reverse complement strand
GCCTGCAAACAGGCCACGGTTGAGCGGCCGGATATCCCGAATCGGCTGAACCGCGAATTCGCGACCGAGCATCCCAATCAGGTGTGGTGTGGCGACATCACCTACGTCTGGGCGTAAGGCCGTTGGCACTACCTGGCCGCGGTGCTGGATCTGCATACCCGGCGGGTGATCGGCTGGGCGTTCTCGGCCAAGCCGGATGCCGAACTGGTGATCAAGGCCCTGGACATGGCCTACGAACAGCGCGGCAAGCCACAGCAGGTGCTGTTCCATTCAGACCAGGGCAGCCAGTACGCCAGCCGCCTGTTTCGGCAACGGCTCTGGCGCTATCGGATGCAGCAGAGCATGAGCCGCCGGGGCATTGCTGGGATAACTCGCCGATGGAGCGCCTGTTCCGCAGTCTGAAGTCGGA
>NZ_KV812630.1:0-308 GCF_001813485.1 Pseudomonas sp. HMSC067G02 | reverse complement strand
TTCTTCGCCGACCCCCGCGAAGTCCTGCGCCAGGTGGTGGCCAGGTTCACCGAGATGGAACTGACCATCGTCGCCGCCTTCGAGCTGGAGTTCTACCTGATCGACCAGGAGAACGTGAACGGCCGGCCGCAGCCTCCGCGCTCGCCGATCTCCGGCAAGCGTCCGCAGTCGGTGCAGGTGTACTCCATCGACGACCTCGACGAATACGTCGAGTGCCTCCAGGACATCATCGACGGCGCCCGCGCCCAGGGCATCCCGGCCGACGCCATCGTCGCCGAATCCGCACCGGCGCAGTTCGAGGTCAACCT
>NZ_KV812629.1:0-2399 GCF_001813485.1 Pseudomonas sp. HMSC067G02 | reverse complement strand
AAAAAAATAGCCAACCATGGCGGGCAGGCAGCCACCAGAGGCCTGCCCGTATTTGTTAGTTCTCCCATCCCTCCTGCCTATCCCACCTCAGCGTTACGGTGCCGTCGTCGTTGAACACCAGGTCGATACCGTCCGCCTCAGCCAGAACCTCCATCACCGCATCCCACGCTTCCGCCGGATCACTGTCCAGCCGGTGAATCGTCACCTTCCCCAGTTCCTGCGCCTTCGGTGAGTTGATCATCGCGGACGCTCGCATCCCCAGGCGATCAGTCGGCGTGACCTCGTACGCCTGCTGCTTCTGATTCTTAGCCATAAGCACCTCATCAACTGTACATGCATACAGTATGCGATCAATCAGAATCCCTATAAGAGCCAGAAAGGTACAACCAAGGTATTGACAATGTACCTTTTCGATACTAATTTCACCTCACCCTGTGTACCTTTTTGGTTCAAGGGAGGCCACCGAGCCGACCGCTCTTTCACAACCCGCGCCATGAACGACTACCCGGCAACGCCGGTTAGGTCAGCCCGAGCTGTCTCCTGGCGGGCGAAAGAAATCCAGGGGAAACAACCAAGCCTGCCTCTACGGCGACCGGCGATCCGACAGGCCCGAAAGCCTGCCAACGCGCAGACCACTGCGACGGCGGACGAAGCGAAATGCTGAACCGAGCGAATGACCCGCATGCAGGTGCGGAGAAACACCGATTTCACTGGCTGGCCCTCCACCGAGGGCCAGACGGGAAGTCAACCGAATGCACGGAGCATGCACCAGATGAGCCAGCAAACCCTGCAAGACCTGCTAGCAGAAAGAGTCACCCTTTACGCAGCATCCGACAGACCGCGCGAACTGATTGACGAAGGTATCGACAAGATGTTCAAGGAAGTCGTGAGCGACGCTTTTCGCTCTTACGGAGATTTCGGCGGCACCGTCAAGGAGGCTGTCAAGGCCGCGCTGCCGGCCAACGTCTCCGACGTGTTCGACCTTCAGCGATACAACGCCATCGTCGCAAATGCACTTCGCCAGCGCTGGGAGTCGGCGGCACTGAGCGCGGTTATCTTGGAACAAGCCGACAAGTCGATCACCGAGGTGCTTACCGGCGACGGCCTGCTGAGCGGCGAGGTGTCGCTCAAGGCCCTGTTCGAGGAATTCATCGAGCACCACAAGGAGAGTGCGGCCGAAGGCCAGTGGGAGCGCCCTGAGGTTCGCTTCGAAGAAGGCGACGGCAACTACTCCCACAAGACGCTGAGCATCTACTTCGATCCGGAGCCGGAAGTCAGCTACCGGAGCGGCCTCTACTCATCCTCCGGTCGAAGCAACTACAGCCTGAAACACGCCATTCACATCAGCATCGAGGGCGAGCGCGAGACCGGGGATCGCTGGAAGCCAAGGGTGCAGTTCGGCGAAGTCTATAGCGCCAAGCTCGACGACAAGAAGATCGCCATAGACATGCAGGTGTACTCGAAGTGGGAGCGCATGCTGGCATCGCTGTACTTCGGCAACGCCATTCTGGTGATCGACTGCGACCCTGACGACCTGAGCTACCGCCTGTACGACTGAACAGCCAGCGCCACGTCAGCCTGACGTTAACTGCCCGATCCACCTGGCTCCCCATCGCCAGGCTGTATCGGAGAGTGGTCTGAATGCGCAGACAGACGAGAGCGGGATGACGGGGAAACCCTACTGCCAGCGGCCGATGCCGTGGGTGTCTGTGATAAGTCATCGGCTGCCGGAGATCAGCACCGGCCAGACCACTCCCCCATACAGCCACCACGCAATCACAACAGACGGAGGCCTCATGGCGGCCAAATCGTTCAAGCAGATGATCAAGGACGGCGACCTGAAGCGCGCGGATGCGATGAAGGCTCGCCTCGAAGACCTTCACGAAGAACCCGGCTTCAACCTGCGCGCCGAGGGCGAAGACCTCGAGCAGAGCATCGCGGATCTGGCCGACTACCTGCACCAGGGCGGCATCGTTCCGGCCCTTGAAGTGCGGCCCCGCGAAGAAGGCGGCATGTGGGTTGTCGACGGGCACCGCCGCCGGCGCGCTTACCTGAAGCTTGACGCCGAGGGCCGGCTGCCACGTGACCCGAACGGCGAGTTCTGGGTGCCCATCGTTGCGTTCGGCGGTAACGACGCTGAGCGCGTGCTCCGCGTGATCACTTCCCAGGAGGGGCGCAAGCTGTCCCCTCTTGAGCTCGCACACGGCTACAAGCGGCTCATTGCGTTCGGATGGACCGTCGAACAGATCGCCCAGAAGATGGGGCGCACCCGTCAGCACGTCGACCAGGTGTTGGTCGTAGGCAACGCGAATACCGATGTGCAGCAGTTGATCAGCTCCGGCGCGGTAGCGGCCACCACCGCCGCGCGGATCGTCAGGAAGCACGGCGAGAAGGCCGGG
>NZ_KV812628.1:0-157784 GCF_001813485.1 Pseudomonas sp. HMSC067G02 | reverse complement strand
TTGAGATGACATTCAATATTACTCCTATATTTCTGGGTCAAAGAGTCCGGCCTGCCGGTCGGCACCTTTGGGTTGTTACGGCTGCGCGGGAGAGGTGTCCCGCCGCAAGCCCGCCACCAGTACAAGAAATCCCTGCACGGCTTTTTCGGAAGCGGCGCGTGGGTCGTCTGCGCTGGCGATCCACAGCGATGCGCCCAGCAGCGCCCCGTTTATCAGGCGGGCCGTCGCCAGGGGATCGACGGGGCGTATGACTGCCTCCTCGATCAACTTCTGGAGGCTGCGGCGCGTATTCACGATGCACACGTTCTGGCTGGGCCACTGGGAGGGATCGCCCAGAACCGCTGGCCCGTCCAGCAGGACGATCCGCTGGACTTCGGGCTCGACGGCCATCTTGATGTAGCCAATGCACTCCTGAACGAAGCCGTCCCAGGTGGACTCCGCCTCCTCGACGATGACGGCCAGTCGGCCAGATATCTCTGCATCAATCTGGGCGATGACCGCCTCCAGCAGCCCTTTCTTTCCACCGAAGTGGTGATAGAGCGCTCCGCGCGTCAGTCCGGCTTGGGCCGTCAGCTCATCCATTGAACTGTCCGCATATCCCACGGTTGCGAACGCAGCGCGGGCGGCACTGATGAGCTTGGCCCGCGTTTCCTCAATCATCTCTGCACGCTTTTGTGCCATTAGGTCGTCCTCCGATTTTTCACATAAGAAGTGTATGTAAATGATTGACATACGTTGCGTATGAGTGGATGATAAATGGCATACGTCACGTATGTCAAATTTTATCAACCGGGTTTCGCCATCCCTTCGAGACTGAAAACAATGAGCACATTGCCTTACCTTGCGGTCCTGCCTTCCTGGCGCCGCGCCTTGCCGTTAGCTGCGGCGAGCTTGCTGGCGCTGTCCCTAGCTGGCTGCAATAGCGACGCCGCCGACGCGGTCGCCGCCCCTCCACCCACGGTCAGCGTGGCACCTGTGTCGGTGCGCAAGATCGTCCAATGGGATGAGTTCAATGGCCGCGTCGAGGCGGTGGAAGGCGTTGCGCTGCGGCCACGTGTGAGTGGCTACATCGACAGGGTCAATTACGAAGAGGGCCAGATCGTCAAACGTGGCGACGTGCTGTTCGAGATTGACGCTCGCAGTTACCGTGCTGCTCTGGCTCGCGCGGAAGCAGACTTGGCCCGCGCCCGCACGCAGGCCGCACTGGCACGTAGCGAAGCGGCCCGTGCTCAAAAGCTGGCTTCGTTGCAAGCAGCCTCCACCGAGGAGTTGGAGCAGCGCCACGCCGCCGCCGATCAGGCCCAAGCCAACGTGCAGTTCGCCCAAGCCGCAGTCGAGACCGCCAAGTTGGATCTGTCGTTCACCCAGGTACGTTCGCCCATCACAGGCCGCGCCGGACGTGCACTGGTCACGGCAGGCAACTTGGTGAGTGCTGACGGCCAGGCCAGCATCCTGACCACCGTAGTCTCGCTGAACCCGGTGCACGTGCATTTTGATGTCGACGAGCGTACCTATCTGCGCTACGCCCACATGGCTCGCAACGGAGAGCGCCCCGACCAGCGCAGCGAAAGTATCCCGGTGCAGGTGGGCCTGGTCGGCGAGAACGGCTATCCACACGCCGGAAACGTGGACTTCGTGGACAACCGTGTCGATGCGGCCACCGGCACCATCCGCGCACGCGCCACCCTGGTCAATCCCGACGGCCTGCTTACGCCGGGCCTCTATGCCCGAGTGCGCCTGCCGGGTAGCGGCAGTTTCGAGGCCATGCTGATCGACGACAAGGCCATCCTGACCGACCAGAGCCGCAAGTACGTGTATGTGATCGATGAGAACAACACCGCCCAGCGCCGCGACATCACGCTGGGACGCAAGGCCGAAGGCCTGCGCATCGTCGAGGAAGGTCTAAATCCCGGCGACCGCGTGATCGTCAACGGCATCCAGAAGGTTTCTGTCGGCATGCCAGTGACGGCCCAGGACATTGAAATGGCGCCTGCAGGCCGACAAAACGCCCAGGCGAGCGAATGAGCGCGGAGAGCCAGCCATCATGAACTTTGCCCGCTTTTTCGTGGACAGGCCGATTTTTGCGGCCGTGCTGTCCATCATCATTTTCGTGGTTGGGTTGATCGCGATCCCGCTCTTGCCCGTCAGCGAGTACCCGGAAGTCGTGCCACCCAGCGTACAGGTTCGCGCCACGTATCCTGGCGCAAATCCGCGCGAAATCGCCGACACGGTAGCCGCACCACTGGAGGCATCCATCACCGGCGTGGAAAACATGCTCTACATGAAGTCCGTGGCCGGTAGTGATGGCGTGTTGGTGCTGACCGTCACCTTCCGTCCTGGCACCGATCCCGACGACGCCCAGGTCAAGGTACAGAACCGTGTCGCCCAGGCAGAGCCGCGTCTTCCCGAAGCGGTGCGCCAGCAAGGTGTGGTGACCGTCAAACAGTTCCCCAACGAAACGCTGGTCGTGCAGTTGCGCTCGCCGGGCGATCGCTATGACGCGCTGTACCTGCGCAACTATGCCGTGCTCCATGTACGCGACGAGTTGGCACGCATCCAGGGGGTGGGCGATGCCACGATCATCGGCTCTGGCGACTACGCCATGCGCTTATGGCTGGACCCCGACAAAATTGCGGCGCTGGGTATGACCGCCGGCGATGTGGTCGAAGCCGTGCGCGAACAGAACGTCCAGGTCTCGGCCGGTCAACTAGGTGCGCCGCCCAACCCCTCGGGAAGCGACTTCCTCCTGTCCATCAATGCGCAGGGCCGGCTGGTGACGGAAGAAGAGTTCGGCGACGTCATCGTCAAGACCGGATCGCAGGGTCAGGTCACCCGGCTGCGAGATGTGGCGCGCGTGGAAATGGACGCATCCAGCTACTCGCTGATGTCGTTGCTCAACAACAAGCCTGCTGTCGCGATCTCTGTCTTTGAAGCCCCGGGCGCCAATGCCATCGAAATCTCGGATCAAGTCCGCGCGAAGATGGACGAGTTGGCCAAGCGCTTTCCCGAGGGAGTGGAATGGTCGTTGGAGTATGACTCAACTGTCTTCGTGCGTCAGTCGATCAAGGCGGTCGTCAACACTCTGCTGGAAGCCATCGGACTGGTGGTGCTGGTGGTGATCTTGTTCCTTCAGACTTGGCGTGCCTCCATCATCCCACTGCTAGCCGTGCCGGTGTCGGTGGTAGGCACCTTCGCCGTGCTGCTGATGCTGGGCTTTTCCATCAATACGCTCACGCTTTTTGGACTCGTGCTTGCCATCGGGATCGTGGTGGACGACGCGATCGTGGTGGTGGAAAACGTCGAGCGCAACATCGCCGAAGGGCTGGCGCCGCTGGCTGCGGCCCATCAGGCCATGCGCGAAGTCAGTGGCCCCATCGTCGCCATCTCGCTGGTGCTGTGCTCGGTATTCGTGCCTATGGCATTCCTGTCCGGCGTGACAGGGCAGTTCTACAAACAGTTCGCCGTCACCATTGCGATCTCCACGGTAATTTCGGCCATCAACTCGCTGACGCTGTCGCCTGCGCTGGCCGCGCGCCTGCTTCGCCCGCATGGTGCCGCGCCAGACCTGCCCACGCGGGTGCTGGATCGCAGTCTGGGCTGGATATTACGGCCGTTCAACCGTTTCTTCCTGCGCAGCGCGGATGGCTATGGAAACAGCGTGTCGCGCATCCTCGGGCGGCGTGGTGCGGTGTTTCTCGTCTACATCGCGCTACTGGTGGCGACGGGAGCTGTGTTCAAGGCCGTCCCTGGCGGATTCATCCCCATGCAGGACAAGCTGTATCTCCTCGGTGTCATCCAGCTACCCGAGGGTGCATCCCTGGAGCGCACGGAAGCGCTGGTCCGCCGTGTGAGCGACATCGCGCTCAAGACCGATGGCGTCTACAACGCCGTGCAGTTCCCGGGCATGAACGGCTTGCAGTTGACCAACACGTCCAATAGCGGCCTAGTGTATTTCGTACTCAAGCCCATCAATGAGCGCAAGCACACTGCAACCGAGATTGCGGAACAGTTGAACGAGCGCTTCGCTCAGGAGCAGGACGGTCTGGCCTTTGCCATCATGCCGCCCCCTGTCATGGGGCTGGGCGCGGGTTCCGGGTTCTCTCTTTACGTGCAGGATCGCAACCGTGAGGGCTATGCCGCATTGCAGACGGCGACCACCGAGCTGGCGACGGCCATCTCGCAAGAACCGGGATTCCAATATCCGATCAGTTCCTATCAGGCCAATGTGCCGCAGCTTGACGCCGTAGTGGACCGCACCAAGGCGAAGGCACAGGGCGTGGCCGTGACCGATCTTTTCGATACGCTGCAAGTGTACCTGGGTTCGGCGTATGTCAACGACTTCACGCGCTTTGGCCGCACCTTCCGGGTGATGGCTCAGGCGGACGCACCGTTCCGCAGTTCTGTCGAGGACGTGGTCAAACTGCGCACCCGCAACGCCAATGGCGACATGGTGCCCATCGGCAGCATGGTGGACGTGCGCAAGACATTCGGCCCCGATCCCGTCATCCGCTTCAACGGCTATCCATCTGCCGACCTGATTGGTGAGTTTGATCCGCGTCTGGTGTCGTCATCGCAGGCATTGCAGCAAGTGCAATCCATTGCAGACAAGGTGCTGCCGCCAGGCATGCAACTGGAGTGGACCGACCTCAGCTACCAGCAGGTCACGCAAAGCAATACCGCGCTGGTGGTGTTCCCGCTGGCGGTACTGTTGGTCTTCCTGGTGCTGGCGGCACTGTACGAAAGCTGGACGTTGCCGCTGGCCGTCATCCTGATCGTGCCCATGAGCCTGTTGTCGGCCATGACGGGCGTGTGGCTCGCGGGTGGTGACAGCAACATTTTCGTGCAGATTGGCTTGATAGTGCTGATTGGTCTGGCCTCCAAGAATGCCATTCTGATCGTGGAGTTCGCCCGTGAACTTGAGCGCAAGGGGCACAGCATCCTCGATGCCGCGCTGGAGGCATCACGCCTTCGTCTGCGCCCGATCATCATGACTTCCATCGCCTTCATCGCTGGCGTGGTGCCGCTGATGGTCGGTTCCGGCGCAGGCGCGGAGATTCGCCAGGTTATGGGAGTGACTGTGTTCGCCGGCATGCTCGGCGTGACCTTGTTCGGTTTATTCCTGACTCCTGTTTTCTACGTCGCGTTACGCAGGCTCGCGACGCGCAAGCCACGTCGCCAGGCAAATGTCGCCATGGAGGCCACCCATGACTGACTCCACAAGGACTGATTCCGTCATGCTTCAAACGCCATCCCGCATCCGACCATGCCTACGTCGGATGCCACATCTGGTACTGCTCCCTTTGGTGGCGTTGACGCTGGCAGCTTGCGCAGTAGGGCCGAATTACAAGGCACCTGCCGCGCCCCAGGCAGTGACGTATGCCCGCCAAGACCCCGTTGCCGTGTCCCAGCTTGTACCGGAGGCCGATGCGCAATTCTGGCGGGAACTGGATGACCCGGTGCTGCACTCTTTGGTGGAGAATGCTCTTCACGCCAATCACGACATCCGCATAGCACTGTCGCGCTACGAGCAAGCCAGCGCACTGTCGCGCGAACGTCGCCAAGACTACTATCCGACGCTGGGCGCGTCCGGTGAAATCAGTACCCAGCGCGCCAGTGCTGCACAAGCACCGGATGCGTCCCGCTCCGACCGGGATAAC
This sequence comes from Pseudomonas sp. HMSC067G02, assembly GCF_001813485.1. Classification (NCBI taxonomy): domain Bacteria; kingdom Pseudomonadati; phylum Pseudomonadota; class Gammaproteobacteria; order Pseudomonadales; family Pseudomonadaceae; genus Pseudomonas; species Pseudomonas sp. HMSC067G02. The sequence continues at coordinate 152,127 of NZ_KV812628.1, read as the reverse complement.
GATCTGCATTCGGCTGGCCTATCCGTGATCTGGGAATTGGACTTCTTTGGCCGAGTGCGGCGCAGCGTGGAATCGCAGCGCGCCGAGACCGAGGCCAGCGCAGCCGACCTGGCGGGCGTACAAGTGGCTATGGTGGCCGAGTTGACCGACGCCTATTTCCGCTTGCGCGGCTTGCAAGTGCAATTACAGGTCGCGCGGGACAACGAAATCAACCAAGCCGAAACGCTGCGGCTGATCGAGGTCTTGTTCGAGAACGGCCGGGGCACGTCGTTCGATGCCGACCGCGCCCGCACGCAATTGGCGCTGACACGCTCGCGCATTCCGCCGCTTGAAGCTGAGGCTGCTGTGGCCGCCCACCGCATTGCCGTGCTCACTGGCCGCACGCCTGCGGCGATGGCCGAAGTGCTGGATCACCCCGCAGCCTTGCCTGAGCTGCCCGCCCAGATCAACGCCGGTGCACCGGGCGATCTACTGCGTCGCCGTCCCGATGTGGCTGCGGCAGAACGTAGGCTGGCTGCGGCCACTGCGCGTATCGGCGTAGCCATGGCAGACCTGTTCCCTCGCTTTACGTTGGGAGGGCTGATCGGCACGCAGGCGTTGGGCTTTGGTTCGTTGTTCGAGCGTGATAGTGAAACGCGAATGATCTCGCTCGGTGTGGGTGGTTCCTTCCTAGACGTGGGCCGGGTGCGGTCGCGCATCGCGGCGGCCAATTCAGCCACTGCCGAAAACTTGGCGGTATACGAGCGCACGGTGCTGCGCGCCATGGAAGAAACCGAGAACGCGCTGGTACGCCTATCGCGCGCGCAGACCGAGAACGCCATGCTGGTACAGGCGACCGAGGCCAGCCGCCGGGCAGCCAAGACGGCTCGCCTGCAATTTGAGGGCGGCGCCATCCATGTTTTGGATGTGCTGGAGGCCGAACGTTCACGCTTGGAGTCCGAAGACTTGCTGGCACAAAGCGCCACCCGCAGGGCGACGGCGTTGGTGGCGGTCTACAAGACGCTGGCCGGCGGCTGGTCACACGCCTTGCCCGGACCGCAGGGCGAGGCAGTCGCGCAGCGCCACAAAAGCGGCGACAGGCCTGAACTGGATGAACTCGGTGAGATGAGCGGCTACAACGCTGCGACTCTCAAACGGCCTTTGTACTGACAACAGGAGGCGAAATGGAGATTCGACACTTACGCTGCTTTCTCGCTGTCGCCGAAGAACTACATTTCGCCCGCGCGGCCGAGAGGCTGCACATCGAGCAGTCACCGCTGTCGCGCACTATCAAGGAACTGGAGGAGAGCCTGGGCGAACAGTTGTTCATTCGTACCAGCCGCAGCACGCGGCTGACACGGGCGGGCAAGCTGTTTCTGGAGCATGTGCCGCGCATCTTCACCGCCTTGCAGCAGGCGCGCGATAGCGTGAATGCAGCCACCAACGGCTTCCACGGTCAGTTGCGTATCGCACTGTCCGACGGCATCACGCCCTCGCGCCTGCCGTCCTTGCTGGCGCTGTGTCGGCAGGAAGAACCCGAAGTCGAGATTCGCCTGTTCGAGGTACCCTTGTCGCAGCAGATCAAGGGACTGCATGACGACCTGTACGACGTGGGCTTTGCCCAGTCCGATGAAGTTGGAGAAGGCATCACTGCCGAAGCCGTTTGGAGCGATGCACTGATGGTGGCGGTTCCTGCACGCCATCCGCTTTTGAAGCACAGGCGCATCCCGCTGGAAGAAGTGCTGCGCTATCCGCTGGTGCTGTGCGATCCGCACGTATGCGAAGGCCATGCTCGCCAAGTCGAGCGTGTACTGCGCCGGATAGATATGGAGCCGCTGATTGCCGAACGTGTGGCTTCGTGCGATTTGATGATGGCGTTAGTGTCGGCGGGCTTTGCGCTGGGCCTAGCCGGAGCGCCGCATATCGCAGGCAGCCGTGAGCCTGGGATTGTGGCTCGGCCGCTGGCGGGTCGCTCACCCATGCTGACCACTTATGTGCTGCACCGGGAAGGTGGATCCTCGGACGTGCTGTCACGCTTTATCGAGCGTGTGCAGGCCATCGAATCGCCGGACGGCATCAGAGCCACGCCCCCCCTTGAACCCGATTCCCAAGAGGAAGTCGAGTCATGACCATGAAGCAGATCGCCCCATTCCTGTTGGTCGCCGCGCTGTCCGCTTGCGGCCAGTCCGAAACACCGAAACAGGCAACCAATGTACCGACCGTGGAAGAGCTGGTCGCAGATCCTGCGCGCCTGAGGGAGCTGCGCCGCCAGTGCAAGACCGAACGCCCGACGATGGGAGACGTGCTGTGCAACCGGGTGGCCGAGGCGACGAACAAGCGCTTCTTTGGCTATGGAAACACGCCCTACACGCCGCCGAAGTTCTGATTGTTGGCTTTCTGCCGCGAATCTTGATTTTTCTTTCTCGACACGCCGCCGCGCGCTCACGCCTGCGGCGTTTTTACTGGTTTCGCCTCTGCATGACACCATGCTTTTTGCATCACCTTGCTGCCGATAACGGTCTTTGACCGGCACTGAACCGGCACCGATCCTGACGCCTGCGGCACGCCTTTGTGCCGCGTTTTCCACGGGGAATCAGCGCAGGAGAAATCGGAGGCCAGGGTATGCAAGCTCAGGGCGTGTTGTTCGGGCAGATCGCCGCCGTCTTCGGCATCGTGATCGCCGGTGTGTGGGGTGCCACGCAATGGACCGCCGCCGCCTTGGGCTACCAGCTACGCCTGGGCGCGCCCTGGTTCGACTTCCACGGCACGCCGGTCTATTACCCGTGGAAGCTGTTCGAGTGGTGGTTCTTCTTCGACGCCTACGCGCCGCAGGTGTTCGACACCGGCGGCATGATCGCGGCGAGCAGCGGCCTGCTGGCCGTGGTGGTCGCCATCGCCATGTCGGTGTGGCGCTCGCGCCAGGCGCGCAAAGTGACGACCTATGGCTCGGCCCGCTGGGCCGATGTCGCCGACATTCGCAAGGCCGGGCTGACGCAGCCCGCCGGCGTCTTTCTCGGCCAGCATGACGGCCACTACCTGCGGCACGAAGGGCCGGAACACGTCCTGACCTTTGCGCCCACGCGCTCGGGCAAGGGTGTGGGCCTGGTGGTGCCGACGCTGCTGTCCTGGCCGGCATCCGCCGTCATCCACGACATCAAGGGCGAGAACTGGCAGATCACCGCTGGCTGGCGTTCGCGCTTCTCGCATTGCCTGCTGTTCAACCCGACCGATGCCAGTTCGGCGGCCTACAACCCGCTGCTGGAAGTGCGGCGCGGCGCGCATGAGGTGCGCGACGTGCAGAACATCGCCGACATCCTGGTCGATCCCGAAGGTGCGCTGGAGAAGCGCAACCACTGGGAGAAGACCAGTCACGCGCTGCTGGTCGGTGCCATCCTGCATGTGTTGTACGCGGGCGAAGACAAGACGCTGCGTGGCGTCGCCAACTTTCTCAGCGATCCAGCCAGCCCGTTCGAGCTGACATTGCACCGGATGATGACGACCAAGCACTTGGGTGATGTGCAGCATCCGGTTGTCGCCTCCGCCGCCCGCGAAGTGCTCAACAAGAGCGACAACGAGCGCTCGGGCGTGCTCTCCACTGCCATGTCGTTCCTCGGCCTGTACCGCGATCCGACCGTGGCCGAAGTCACCTCGCGTTGCGACTGGCGCATTGCCGACCTGATCGCTTCAGAGCATCCCGTCTCGCTGTATCTGGTAGTGCCGCCTTCTGACATTTCGCGCACCAAACCGCTGATCCGGCTGATCCTCAACCAAATCGGACGACGGCTCACCGAATCGCTGGATGGCAGTGATGGCATCCAACGCCGCCACAAGCTGCTGTTGATGCTCGATGAGTTCCCGGCGCTGGGCCGTCTGGACTTCTTCGAGACCGCGCTGGCCTTCATGGCGGGCTATGGCATCCGCAGCTTCCTCATCGCGCAGTCGCTCAACCAGATCGACAAGGCATATGGGCAGAACCATTCGATCCTGGACAACTGCCATGTGCGCGTGACCTTCGCTACCAACGACGAACGAACGGCCAAACGCATTTCTGAAACCCTCGGCACCGCCACTGAACTGCGCGCCCAGCGCAACTATGCCGGACACAGATTGGCCCCATGGCTCGGCCACCTGATGGTGTCGCGGCAGGAAACCGCACGGCCACTGCTTACGCCGGGCGAAGTGATGCAACTGCCGACCGATGAAGCGGTGGTGATGGTGTCCAGTGTCGCGCCGATCAAGGCGAAGAAGCTGCGCTATTTCGCCGATGCCAATTTCAAGCAGCGGGTATTACCGCCGCCTTCGGTGACGGCTGGCCGCTATGCCGATGTGCCGCCGGCACGGCCTGACGACTGGAGCGGCTTGGCAATACCTGCGGTTCCCGCGACACCGGCCACGGCGTCCGCCGATGACCTGGAGGCCTTGGGTTCGACCGACGATGGCGGCCCACGCCGCCAGCCCGAACTGTCCGAAGCCATCGCCTATGCCCCCGAGATGGATGCCCCGAGCAGCGACCTGTCGCTGCTCGATGACGACGACATGCCCCCGGTGCTTCCCGGCCAGATCGACCCCGCCCTGCAACGCACGGCGCGACTGGCTTCTCTCGACCCCAACGACGGAATCGACCTATGAGCCAATACCGCCTCAATCTGTTCATCCAGCACGAGCACGCCAAACGTCTGGAAGAACTGGCCGCCAAGAAAGGCGTGTCCAAGTCGTCCATCGTCGCGGCGGCGCTCGCATCGTGGCTATCGCCCGATGCCGGCGACCAGCGTGAGGCCGCCATCGCCAAACGACTGGATCGCCTGTCGCGGCAGGCCGAGCGCCTGGAGCGTGACCAGAACATCCAGATCGAGACGCTGGCGCTATTCGTCCGCTACTACCTGACCGTCAGCACGCCGGTGCCGGAGGCCCATCAGGATGCGGCTCGCGCGCAGGGCAAGGCGCGCTTCGAGCAGTTCGTCGAACAGTTAGGCCGCCACCTGCTGCGTGGCCGCAGCCTGGTACGGGACGTGGTGGAAGAACTGCATCCCCAGGATCGTGAGTTCGAGATGCGCATGGATGACGCGGCCGCGATGGCCGCCGCCCATGAACGCACTGCGGAGCGTGCGTCATGAGTGCCGTTCCTCAAATCCCGCCCGAACCGCGCTCATCCGCTGCAGCATCCCAGGATCGCCGCATCCAGATGCTGCGCACGGCGATGGGGCCGGTGATCGCCGCTGCGCTGGAAGACCCGGACGTGGTGGAAGTGATGCTCAACCCCGACCGGACATTGTGGGTGGATCGGCTGTCGTCTGGCCGTGCGCCGCTCGGCGTCGAACTGCCCGAAGCCGATGGCGAACGCATCATCCGCCTGGTCGCCGCCCATGTCGGTGCGGAGGTGCATCGCGGCCAACCGCTCTTGACCGCCGAACTGCCTGAAACCGGCGAACGCTTCGAGGGCATCCTGCCGCCCGCCGCACCCGGCCCGGCCTTTGCGCTGCGCAAGCGTGCCGTGAGCATCATCGGTCTGGATCGCTATGTGGCTGATGGCATCCTGACCACTGGGCAGGCCGAGTTTCTGCGTCATGCCGTGCGCGAGCGGCACAACATCCTGATCGCCGGAGGCACCAGCACCGGCAAGACCACGCTGGCCAATGCCTTGCTGGCCGAGATCGCCGCCACCGGCGACCGCGTGCTGGTGCTCGAAGACACCATCGAACTGCAATGCGCGGCCCGCGACCATGTGCCGCTGCGCACCCGCGCCGGCGTCGTGTCCATGACCGAGCTGGTGCGGGCCACGATGCGCCTGCGGCCCGACCGCGTGATCGTCGGCGAAGTGCGCGGCGGCGAAGCGCTGGATCTGGTGAAGGTCTGGGGCACCGGCCACCCCGGCGGCATCGCCACCATTCATGCCGGCTCCGCGTTGGGCGCGCTGCTGCGCCTGGAGCAACTGATCCTCGAAGTGGCGGTGAATCCGCCCCGCGCCCTGATCGCCGAGGCGGTCAATGTCGTGATCCACATCGCAGGCCGCGGCCGCAAGCGCCACGTCGAAACCATTTCCCGCGTCGTCGGTTTCGACGGCGCGGGCTACCGCCTGGCGGATGCGCTGGAAGCGACGCTTCCCGAGCTGCCGCCGGTTCCTCTTACAGCCGCTGCCGCTACGCCTTCCTCGATCCCTGAACAACCTGGAGAACTGCCATGACGCACGTTGATGCTTTCCGTCTTTCTGTAAACCCGCTTTCCCCGCTGCCCATGCTGGCGCGTTTGCATCGCCTGGCCCGACCCGCAGGACAAGGGTTGCTGCTCGCGGTGTTGATGCTGTTGCTGGCGGGCACGGCGCAGGCCGCCGGTTCCTCAATGCCGTGGGAAGGCCCGCTGCAATCCATTCTCGAATCCATCCAGGGGCCGGTAGCCCGCATCGTCGCGGTGATCATCATCATCGCCACCGGCCTGGCGTTGGCCTTCGGCGATACCAGTGGCGGCTTTCGCAAGCTGATCCAGATCGTCTTCGGCCTGTCCATCGCCTTCGCGGCTTCGAGCTTCTTCCTGTCGTTCTTCAGCTTCTCCGGCGGGGCCGTCGTATGAGCACGGCCACCGATCTTCCGGGCTTTGAAGTGCCGCTGCATCGCTCGCTGACCGAGCCGATCCTGCTGGGCGGTGCGCCGCGCACCGTGGCGATTGCCAACGGCACGCTGGCCGCCGCCGTCGGGCTGGGCCTGCAACTGTGGATTCCCGGCGTGGTGCTCTGGATCATCGGCCATTCGCTGGCCGTATGGGGCGCGCGTGTCGATCCGCAGTTCATGCAGGTCTTCGCCCGGCACATCAAGCACAAGCCGCTGCTGGACGTGTGAGGACGATGCCATGCTGAACCTTGCCGAATACCGCCAACGGCCCGCGCTGCTGGCCGACTGGCTTCCCTGGGCCGGGCTGATCGCGCCGGGCGTTGTGCTGAACAAGGATGGCTCTTTCCAGCGCACGGCACGTTTTCGCGGGCCGGACTTGGACAGCGCCACGCAAGGCGAGTTGATCGCCACATCGGCGCGGCTCAACAACGCGTTGCGCCGCCTGGGTTCGGGCTGGGCCTTGTTCATTGAGGCCGAACGCCGGCCGGCGGCGGACTACCCACACTCCGACTTTCCCGAACCGCTGTCCTGGCTCGTGGACGAGGAACGCCGCGCCGCCTTCGAGGAATCAGGGCATCACTTCGAGAGCGGCTATCACCTGACGCTGGCTTACCTGCCGCCCGAGGAATCGCGCGCCCGCGCGGCCAAGCTGCTCTTCGAGAACGCGCCCGGCGATGGCGTGGACTGGGGCGGTCGCCTCGATGCCTTCGTGGCGGAAGCCGATCGTGTCTTCGACTTGCTCGATGGCGTGATGCCGGAAATCGCCTGGCTCGATGACGCCGAGACGCTGACCTACCTGCACGCCGCGGTTTCGACGAGGCGTTATCGCGTGGGCGTGCCCGAAGTGCCGTTCCACATCGACGCGCTACTGGCCGACTGCGCCCTAGTCGGTGGCCTGGCGCCCACGCTGGGAGACCAGCACCTGCGCGTGGTGTCGGTGCGGGGCTTTCCAACTTCCACCTGGCCGGGCCTGCTGGACGACCTCAACCGCCTGGGCTTCGCCTACCGCTGGAGCACGCGCTTTCTCTGCCTGGACAAAGCCGAAGCGGAAAAGGAACTCGGTCGCCTGCGCCGCCAGTGGTTCGCCAAGCGCAAGAACGTCATCGCGCTGCTGCGTGAAACCATATTCCAGCAGGAAAGCCCGCTGGTGGATACCGACGCCAGCAACAAGGCCGCCGATGCCGACGCCGCCCTGCAGGAACTGGGCAGCGATCAAGTGGCCTTCGGCTACCTCACCGCCACAGTGACGGTGCTCGATGTCGATCCAGCCGCGGCCGACGAAAAGCTGCGCATGGTGGAGCGCGTCATCCAGGGCCGGGGCTTCGTGACCATCCCCGAAACGCTGAACGCCGTGGATGCGTGGCTGTCGTCCATTCCTGGCAACGCTTACGCCAATGTGCGCCAGCCCATCGTCTCGACGCTGAACTTGGCGCACATGATGCCCTTGTCAGCGGTGTGGGCCGGGCCGGAGAAGAACGACCATCTGGACGGCCCGCCGCTGATCGTCACCCGCACCGATGGCGCGACGCCTTTTCGCTTGGTCACGCACATCGGCGACGTGGGCCACACACTGGTCGCCGGGCCGACCGGCATGGGCAAGTCGGTACTGCTTGCCATTCTGGCCATGCAGTTCCGGCGCTACTTCGGCTCGCGGATCTTCGCCTTCGACATGGGCCGCTCCATGCGTGCCACGATCCTCGGCCTCGGCGGCGAACACTACGACCTCGGTGCCGATGGCGGCATCGCCTTTCAGCCGTTGGCCCGTATCGACAGCGAGGGCTACCGCACCTGGGCGGCTGAATGGGTGGAAGGCCGGCTACTGCACGAAGGCGTGACCGTCGGCCCCGACGAGAAGGCAGCCATCTGGTCGGCGCTGGGTAGCCTCGCCGGTGCGCCGGTGGAACAGCGCACGCTGACCGGGCTTTCCGTGCTGCTGCAATCGAACGCGCTACGGCAAGCGCTGTCGCCCTATGTGCTTGGCGGCGCCCACGGCAAGCTGCTGGACGCCGACCGCGACCGGCTGGGCATGGCCGACGTGCAGGGCTTCGAGATGGAAGAACTGATGCACAGCCCCGCCGCCGTGCAAGCGGTGCTGCGCTACCTGTTCGCCCGCTTCGATGAGCGTTTCGATGGTGCGCCCACGCTGCTGATTCTGGATGAAGCCTGGCTGTTCCTCGATGAGCCATCTTTCGCGGCCCGCATCCGGCAATGGCTCAAGACGCTCAGGAAAAAGAACGTCAGCGTCATCTTCGCCACGCAGAGCCTGGCGGACATCAAGGACTCGACCATCGCGCCCGCGATCATCGAGAGCTGCGCCAGTCGGATTTTCTTGCCTAACCCGCAGGCGACCGAGCCGCAGATTCGCACGATCTATGAGGGTTTCGGGCTCAACAGCCGGCAGATCGAGATCGTCGCCACCGCGCAGCCCAAGCGCGACTACTACTACCAGTCGCGTCTCGGCAACCGCCTATTCGATCTCGACCTGGGGCCGTTGGCGCTCGCCTTCGCGGGCGCATCCACCCCTCAAGACCAACGCGACATCGACCGCGTGCTGACGCAGGCCGGCGCCCCCGGCTTCACCGGCGCGTGGCTGCGCCATCGCGGCCTCGACTGGGCTGCCGACCTGCTGCCGTCCTCACCGGCGGCCGCTTCGTTTCTCAACTCCCAACCACTGGAGGTTTCACCATGAAGACCAAGCCCCGTTTGCTGTCCGTCTCGCTCGCCGCCGTGCTGTCGGTATCGCTGCTGGCCGTGCAGCCCGCGTCCGCGCTGACGGTGTTCGACCCGTCGAACTTCGTGCAGAACACGCTGACAGCCATCCGCACGCTGGAGCAGATCAACAACCAGATCAACCAGCTCCAGAACGAAGCGCAGATGCTGATGAACCAGGCACGCAATCTGGCGAAGCTGGACTTCAACATCGTCAACCGGCTGCGCTCGACGCTCGCCACCACTGAGCGCCTGATCGCCGAGGCACGCGGCCTGGCCTACGACGTGCAGAGCATGGACGCCACGTTCGCCCGCCTGTACCCGGAGCAATATGCCGCCACCATCAGCGGCGACCGCATGGCGCAGGACGCCCGCGAACGCTGGCAGAACACCTTGAACGGTCTGCACACCGCGATGCGGATGCAGGCGCAGGTGTCGCAAAACCTTGCTCAAGACGAAAGTGCGCTGGCCGACCTCGTGAGCCAGAGCCAGTCGGCCACCGGCGCTCTGCAAGCCATGCAGGCGACGAATCAGCTTCTCGCCTTGCAGGCCAAGCAGTCGATCCAGGCGCAGCAGCTCCAGATCACGCAAGACCGGGCCGCTTCGCTGGAACTGGCGCGGCAGGCGGCGGCGACCGAACGCGCCCGCGAAGTGCGGCGGCGCTTCCTCGGCACCGGCACGCCGTACACGCCGCAGTCCGTCAACTTCTACAACAACTGACGGGAGGCGGCCATGCGATGCGCTTCCGTCCTGCTGGCCGTGCTGCTGACCGCTTGCGGCCAGCAGCCGGTCGAGAACTTGGCCGACGCCCTGGCCGCCGACCCCGTGCGGCTCAAGGCGCTACGCGGGCAATGCGCGGCTGATCGGCAAGCCGTAGGCGAGGACGCCTGCCGCGCCGCCGCCGAAGCCTTCCGGCGACGCTTCTTCGCCGGCCACACCGGGCCGGACGAATACGAATCGCTGACCGAACTGCCGCCGATTCCGCCGAGCTTCGACACGCCCACCGACGACATGCCAGCGCCGCTCACCTCGCCGGAGAACACGCCATGAACGACGTGACCATCATCGACCGTTTCCTCGATACGTTCTCGCGCTACATCGACTCGGGCTTCGGGCTGCTACAAGGCGAAGTGGCGTTTCTCACCGCCACGCTCATCGTCATCGACATGACGATCGCGGGCCTGTACTGGGCCATGAGCCACGCCACCGGCCAGGGCGAAGACGTGATCGCCAAGCTGCTGCGCAAGGTGCTCTACGTCGGCGCCTTCGCCTACATCATCGGCAACTTCAACTGGCTGGCGAGCATCGTGTTCCGCTCGTTCGCCGGGCTGGGCCTGACGGCCACCGGCTCGGCCATGACGATGGAGAATTTTCTTCAGCCGGGGCGGCTGGCGAAAACCGGCATTGACGCAGGAGCACCGATTCTGGAACAGATCGGGGACATGGCCGGGTTCCCCGAGGTGTTCGTGAACATCGACCCCATCGTGGTGATGTTCCTCGCCTGGCTGGTGGTGATCCTCTGCTTCTTCGTGCTGGCGGTGCAGCTTTTCATCACGCTGATCGAGTTCAAGCTGACCACGCTCGCCGGCTTCGTGCTGGTGCCGTTCGCGCTGTGGAACAAGACGAGCTTCCTGGCGGAAAAGGTGCTCGGCAACGTGGTGTCTTCGGGCATCAAAGTCTTGGTGCTGGCCGTCATCGTCGGCATCGGTTCGGGTCTGTTCGCCGAGTTCCAAGCGCATCCCGATGAACCATCCATCGACCATGCGCTGGTCGTGATGCTGGCCTCGCTCGCGCTGCTGGCGCTGGGCATCTTCGGCCCCGGCATCGCCACCGGCCTGGTGTCCGGTGCGCCTCAGCTTGGCGCGGGCGCGATGGCCGGTGCTGCTGTCGGCGCTGTCGGCACGGGCGTCGCCATCGGTGCCGCCGCGACCGGCGTGGGCGCCGCCGTAGCCGCCGGGGCACGCATGGCGCCAGCCGCCGCGAAGCTGGCCGGTGCCGGGGCGCGTGCCGCCACCTCAGCGGCTGGCAACGCGCGGTCGGCGTTCCAGGCGGGTTCCACCGCTGCGGGCGGCGGGGCCAAAGGCGCGGCGGCTGGCCTTGGCAATGTCGCCAAGACCAGCGCACAGGCCGCCAGCCGCCGCGTCGCTTCTGGTGCTTCCGCAGCAGGGCAGAAGATGACCAGTTCCTTTCGTGCCGGCTGGAACGGATCTTCGGACGATGCCGGTGCAGCCGCGGCGGGCCAATCCGCCGCAAGCGAGGCCGCAGACGGCGCTGCCAACTCGCAGAAGCAAGAGCAACCCGCCTGGGCCAAGCGGATGCACCGCCGCCAGCAGATCACCCATGCCGCGACCACCACCGCCCACACGCTGCGCGGTGGCGACGGCGGCGGCTCAGGGCAAGGCCCGAGCCTGCGCGATTCCGATACCTGACCCTCAAGGAGAACACCCATGCGATTCAAACGACCGCAGGTGCGCTACGCCGATACGCCGCAGCCTGCCACCCCGTATCAAGCCGCCGCCCAGGTGTGGGACGAGCGTATCGGCTCGGCCCGCGTGCAGGCCAAGAACTGGCGGCTGATGGCCTTCGGCTGCCTGGTGCTCGCGCTACTGATGGCCGGTGGCCTGGTATGGCGCTCGGCGCAGTCCATCGTGACGCCTTACGTCATCGAGGTCGATCAGGCCGGACAGGTTCGCGCCGTGGGCGAGGCCGCCACGCCGTACCGGCCCGCCGATGCGCAGATCGCGCACCACCTGGCACGCTTCGTCAGCCTGGTGCGCTCGCTGTCCATCGACCCCATCGTCGTGCGGCAAAACTGGCTCGATGCCTACGACTACACCACCGACCGGGGCGCGGCCGTGCTCAACGACTACGCCCGCACCAATGATCCATTCGCTCGCATCGGCAAGGAATCGGTGACGGTGCAGATCACCAGCGTGGTGCGTGCCAGCGACACGTCTTTCAACGTGCGCTGGACGGAGCAACGGTTCGTCAATGGCGCACCCGCTGGCACCGAACGCTGGAACGCCGTGCTTTCCACCGTCCTGCAAACCCCGCGCACCGAACAGCGCCTGCGCAAGAACCCGTTGGGTATCTACGTCAACGGCCTGTCGTGGAGCCGCGAACTGGATTCTTCCGAAGGAGCCAAGCCATGAACCTGCCTTTCCGCTTTCACGCTTTGCCGTTGATCCTGCTTGCCCTCGCGGGCTGCGCCTCGCAGGGCAAGCCGCCGCCGACCATCTCACTTGATGAGCCAGTGCTGGCCCAGCCGCTGCCCGAACCGCTCGCGCCGGTGGAAGTCGTCGCCGTCCCCGAGCCGCTGGCGTTGCCGGCGCAGTTGAAGCCACTGCCGGAGGTCGATGCGGCCCCGGCTGCGCCGGAGCCAGCCGACGAGAAGGTACGTGTTTCCCGTGCCAACGCCGAGGCACGCATCGCACCCACACGCGAGGGCTACGTCAATGCTATCCAGGTGTGGCCTTTCACCGATGGTGCGCTTTATCAGGTCTATGCCTCGCCGGGGCGCGTGACCGTGGTTTCGCTCCAGCCGGGCGAGGAACTGGTGACGGTCGCCGCCGGCGATACCGTGCGCTGGATCGTGGGCGACACGTCCAGCGGCAGCAGCGACGCGCTGCGCGTCAATGTGCTGGTCAAGCCCATCCGCTCGGGCCTGAAAACCAATCTGGTCATCACCACCAGCCGGCGCACCTACCTGCTGGAGCTGACCTCGACGGAAAAGGCATGGATGGCCTCGGTATCCTGGGACTATCCACGCGACCGGATGCTGGCCTTGCAGCGCCAGTCGCAGGCGGCCAGCGCCGCCGCGCCAGTCGATACCGGCCTGGCGTTGGAGAAGATCCGCTTCCGTTACGCGGTATCGGGCAGCAACCCGCCGTGGAAGCCGCTGCGTGCCTTCGATGACGGCGAGAAGGTCTATATCCAGTTTCCGGCGGGCATTGCCCAGGGCGAGCTGCCGCCGCTGTTCGTCATCGGCGTGCAGGGCGACGGGCAACTGGTGAATTATCGTTTCCGCTCGCCGTACTACATCGTGGATCGCCTGTTCGGCGCGGCCGAACTGCGGCTGGGCGGCGATGGCGGCGACGTGGTGCGTATCGAGCGCACCGATGGCGTGGCGCGGAGGAACTGACCATGAGCCAGGATGACACTCCCGACCTCGCCGCTCCGCCGGCGGGCAAGGTGGCGCCCGAGGCTGTGGCGCTGCGTGCCCAGCCGCGTCCGGTCACGCGCCTGAACCGGCGCACGCTGGCCATCCTCGCGGGCGGCCTGTCGGTCGCCGTGCTTGGGGCCACGATCTGGTCGCTGCAACCGCATCGGCGCGGTACGGGCGAGCAAACCGAGCTTTACAACGTCGATCGCGTCTCGAAGTCCGAAGGGCTGGATGCGCTACCGACGGACTACTCGAAGCTGCCGCCAGCCTTGCCGCACGATGTACCCGAGCTGGGGCCGCCGCTGCCGGGCGACCTCGGCCCGGTCATCGTGAAGTCGCAGCAGCCGGTGACAGCCGCCTACGCGGCTCCCGGCCACGACCCGAACGATGCGCTGCGCAAGGAAGCCGAAGCTGCCGCAGCATCGTCCGTGTTCTTCCGCTCGGGTGCGCAGGCGGCCGCGCCGGTCGCGCAGTCGCAGGCCGCCACCGCGCCGGGCTTCGCCGCCAATGCGGCGTTCGACCCGATGGCCGCCGGGCCGGCCTCGACGGCGGCCCAGCCTGCCGATCCGACCGCCGTGCAGAACCGGCAAGACCAGAAGGAGGCTTTCCTGAAAGGCGGCTCTACGGAAACCCGCAATTCCGGCAACCTGACCCTGCCGGCTTCGCCGTATCAGGTCATGGCCGGAACGGTGGTTGCCGGAGCGCTGGTGACGGGCATCAAGTCGGACTTGCCCGGCGACGTGATCGCCACTGTGACAGAGCCGGTCTATGACACGGCCACCGGGCGTTTCCTGCTGATCCCGCAGGGTTCGCGCATCCTGGGCAAATACAACAGCCAGGTCAGTTACGGGCAGAGCCGCGTTCAAGTCGTCTGGAATCGGATCATTCTGCCGGACACGTCTTCGTTGACGCTCGACAATCTGGCCGGCGCAGATCCGGCCGGCTATGCCGGCCTGGAAGACGATGTGGACTACCACTGGGGCCGCATCTTTGCCGGTGCGGCGCTGACGACCCTGCTGGGCGTCGGCGCCGAACTGGCCGCGCCGGAGAATCGACAAGATGGCGATCGCGTCATCATCGCCGGGCGTGACAGTTTGCAGGACACGGTGAATCAAATCGGCCAGGAAGTGACCCGGCGCAACCTCAACATCCAGCCCACCTTGACCCAACGGCCCGGCCTGCCGGTGCGGATCATCGTCAACCGCGACTTGGTGTTGCGGCCGTACCAGCCGCTGTTCTTCAATCGGGGGACTTCACGATGAGCACAACCAAGAAGCTGCGGCTGGGGCCGCTGCCCAAGACCGAAAGCGTCAAGCTCACCTTTGCCTGCCCGGCCAGTCTTAAAACCGACCTCGACCGCTACGCCGCGCTGCACGCGCAGGCGTATGGCGAGGCAGTCGATGCGGCGACGCTGATCCCGCACATGCTGGAAGCGTTCATGGCGGGGGATCGGGGATTCAGAAAAGGAGGGGCAGGCAAGGCCGCCCCGCCGAAGCCGAGTTGACGATGCGGACGCCTCTACCATCCGCCCACGATGAAAGCGCAGCCCAAGGGCTGCGCTTTCGCTTTGAGCGGTGGCTTGCGATAGGCCGGGCTATGATGGCGGTGCGACCTTGCCCGCTCCGCCGCTCCTAGGCTTGCTACCGCGAAGCGCCTATGCGGCACCTAGCTCAAAACGCGGTAAGAGCACACCGAGGCCGAAATCTGGCCTAACCTATTGCCCCACAAGACCTTTCGTACCGTTGCATGTCCGCACTAACGACTTGACAGCGGACATTTTTTATGTCCGGGCTGCGACGCGTGACCCTTTGGTCACGATTCCTGCCTTCGGTCCGCCCAAGCGGAGGTGTCTCATTTACAATGCGCGACGTCTCTAGCTCCTGAATGTGCTTTTCCGGCATCTAGCAACCGAGGTTTTCATGATCATCAAACCGCGCGTGCGTGGCTTCATCTGCGTCACTACCCATCCGGCAGGCTGCGAGGCCAACGTCAAGCAACAGATCGACTACGTCGAGGCCAAGGGCCCCGTCGTCAACGGACCGAAGAAGGTCCTGGTCATCGGTTCCTCCACCGGCTATGGCCTGGCTGCCCGCATCACCGCCGCGTTCGGTTCCGGCGCCGATACCCTCGGGGTGTTCTTCGAGCGTCCGGGCAGCGAGAGCAAGCCGGGTACCGCCGGCTGGTACAACTCGGCGGCCTTCGAGAAGTTCGCCCACGAGAAAGGCCTGTATGCCCGCAGCATCAATGGCGACGCTTTCTCCGACGAGGTGAAGCGGCTGACCATCGAGACCATCAAGCGCGATCTCGGCAAGGTCGACCTGGTGGTCTACAGCCTGGCCGCGCCGCGCCGTACCCATCCGAAGAGCGGCGAAGTGTTCTCCTCGACCCTCAAGCCGATCGGCAAGTCGGTCAGCTTCCGTGGCCTGGACACCGACAAGGAAGTGATCAAGGACGTGGTCCTGGAGGCGGCCAGCGACCAGGAAGTCGCCGATACCGTTGCGGTGATGGGCGGCGAGGACTGGCAGATGTGGATCGACGCGCTGCTGGAAGCCGACGTGCTGGCCGACGGCGCGAAGACCACCGCGTTCACCTACCTGGGCGAGAAGATCACCCACGACATCTACTGGAACGGTTCCATCGGCGCGGCCAAGAAGGATCTCGACCAGAAGGTCCTCGGTATCCGCGACAAGCTCGCCCCGCTGGGCGGCGATGCGCGCGTGTCGGTGCTCAAGGCGGTGGTGACCCAGGCCAGCTCGGCGATCCCGATGATGCCGCTGTACCTGTCGCTGCTGTTCAAGGTGATGAAGGAGCAGGGCACCCACGAAGGTTGCATCGAGCAGGTCGACGGCCTGTACCGGGAGAGCCTGTACGGCGCCGAGCCGCGCCTCGACGAGGAAGGCCGCCTGCGTGCCGACTACAAGGAACTGCAGCCGGAAGTGCAGTCCCGTGTCGAGGAGCTGTGGGACAAGGTAACCAACGAGAACCTTTACGAGTTGACCGACTTCGCCGGCTACAAGAGCGAGTTCCTCAACCTGTTCGGTTTCGAGGTCGCTGGGGTCGACTACGAGCAGGACGTCAACCCGGACGTGCAGATCGCCAACCTGATCCAGGCCTGATGCCTGGATCCGAGCCGTCCTCGCGACGGTTCCCGCTCCCCCGAACCGGCGCCCAGGCGCCGGTTCGCGTTTTCAGCGACCGGCCACCTGGGCGTTCCGTACGCCGTCGAGGAAGGCCTGGTAGTGCTGCGCGGTTTCCTCCGGGCGTTCGACCATCGGCACGTGTCCGCAGTTTTCCATGATCACCACGCTGGGCCGCTTCAGCAGCGGACGCATCACCTCGATGCTGGAGACGTCCAGCACGCGGTCGCGGTCGCCCCATAGCAGCAGGGTCGGTGCCTCGATCTTCGGCAGTTCCGGCTCCAGCGGGATGTAGCGCTGGCGCAGTTGTTCGAATATCTGCGCGTTGAACGCCGACGCGGCTACCGCGCGTTCGCCGAGGTAGCGCTTGAGCGGCGCCGGCAGCGGCGGTTGCTGGACGAACACGAAGTCGAGCAGCTTCTGGAAGTCTTCCGGCTGGCGCACCACCAGGGGATTCTCGCCGCGCTCCAGGTCCTCGAACAGTTCGCTCTTGCGCGCCGGCATCACCCCGGCGTTGTCGATCAGCGCCAGCGATAGCACCTGTTCCGGATGGCGCGCCGCGTAGAGCGCGGCGATGTGCCCGCCCATGGAGTTGCCGGCCAGGTGCAGGCGGCGCACGCCGATGGCGGCGGCGAAATTGGCGACTCGCTCGGCCTGGGTGCCGACGTCGTAGCTGGCCTGTTGCGGCTTGCTGCTGTCGCCGAAGCCGGGCAGGTCGAGGGCGACCACATGGTAGCGCTCGGTCAGCGGCCGGGCGAAGCGCAGCCAGTTGTCCTTGTCGGCGCCGAAGCCGTGGATCAGCAACAGGGTCGGGTTCTTTTCCGAGCCGCCTTCCAGGTAGGCGATCTCCAGGTTGTCGACCTGCACGCTGTGCTCGCTGAGACCGGCGAGGCCGCGCTCGACGGTGCGTACGCTGGCGAGGAGGGTAGCCGGGACGAAGTAGAGGACGCCGGCGGCGACCGCCAGCAGCAGAACCAGACCGAGGAGGAATCGTTTCATGGGTGTCCGAAGGCTTCAGGAAAAAAGGGGCCAGCGCTGAACGCTAGCCGTGCTGGCCCGCTGTCGCAAGCCTTGCGACGAGTCTAGGCGTGCTGCCGGTGGTCGGCGCCGAACCTAAGGACGGCGGTTCATTCGCCGGGTCGATAGAGATGTCGATGCTCGGCGCGGTACAGCGAAGAGTCGGCGAAGCCTTCGGCGGCCAGCACCTCGCCGACCAGGATCAGCGCGGTGCGGCGGAAATTCCTGGCGGCGACCTTGGGCAGGATGTCGCCGAGGGTGCCGCGAACCTGTTCCTGGTCGGGCCAACTGGCCCGGTGGATCACCGCGACCGGGCAGTCGGCGCCGTAGTGCGGCAGCAGTTCCTCGACGATCTTCGCCAGGTGGGCGACGCCCAGGTGGATCGCCAGGGTCGCCCGGTGCCGCGCCAGGTCGCCCAGGCTCTCGCCTTCCGGCATCTTCGTGCGTGCGGCGTAGCGGGTCAGGATCAGCGTCTGGGACACTTCGGGCAGGGTCAGCTCGCAGCCGAGCAGGGCGGCACAGGCGGCGGTGGCGGTGACTCCGGGGACGATCTCATAGGGGATGCCGAGTTCGCGCAGGTGGCGAATCTGCTCGCCGATGGCGCCGTACAGGGAGGGATCGCCGGAATGCACGCGGGCTACGTCGAGGCCGCGGCGATGGGCTTGCGCGAGTAGCTCGACGATCTGTTCGAGGTCCAGCTCGGCGGTGTTCACCACCTGGCCGGCCTGGTGCCCCTCGAGCAGCGCTTGCGGAACCAGCGAGCCGGCGTAGAGGATCACCGGGCACTGGCGGATCAGGCGCTGCCCCTTGACGGTGATCAGGTCAGGGTCGCCGGGACCGGCGCCGATGAAATAGACGGTCATGGGAGTTCTCGTTCGGTGAGAAGTCGTGCCAGGGCGATGCTCGCCCGATCGTCGCTGCGTTTCGCCCCGAGCAGATCGGCGCGACCGCCGCCCAGGTGTTCGGCCAGGGCCAGGGCGGCGGCCTCGGCGACGCTGGAGCAGCCGGTTTCGCGCAGCGCGACGGCGGAGGGGCTGAGCAGGCGCGGCTCGTAGTCGTGCAGGACGGCGGGCGCGAGGAAATGCACGGGGCGTTCGAGCAGCGTGGCCAGTTGCCGCAGGCCGGGTTCGTCGCGTTTGCCGTCGATGCTGGCGAGGGCGTCCAGGTCGGCCAGGCTGTGCCCGTGTTCGCCCAGCGTTCGCTCCAGCAGCGCGCGCAGATGCTCGGCGCTACAGCCTCGGCGGCAGCCGATGCCGGCGATCAGCAGGCTGGGGATGGGCAGGGGCATGCGCGGACCGGAGGAGATGGAAGGAGAGACACTATGGACCCGCGACCGGCAAGGGTCGCGGGTGGCAGGCGGTCAGGCGTCGACGCCGCCCCGGTTGCGCCGGAACAGCCAGGCAGCGGCCAGGCCGAGGGCGGCCCAGAACAGCGCATTGCTGACCAGCGAGGCGACCACGAAACGCTGGGCCAGGGCTTCCGGCGCCAGGCTGGCGTGGACCTCGGGCTGCGGCGCGCCGAACAGGTGCGGCAGCGCCAGCAGGACGGCGCCGACCAGCTTCAGCGGCCAGTTGCCGCCGAACACCAGCAGGGCCAGGCCCACCGCGGTGGCGGCGGCAGTGGCGATCCACCAGTACTGGCGTTGCACCAGGTCGGCCGCGGCGGTACCCGGCAGCTCCGGCGGCAGGCCCAGCGACGGCGCAAGGCAGAACACCGCGTAGCCGGCCAGGCCCCAGAGTAGGCCCTGCCAGGTCTGGCCCGGCGCGCGCAGGGTGAAGAGGCCGGCGAGCATCAGGGCGAAGCCGACCGCCACCACCAGGTTGCCGCCGGTGGTGGAGAGGGTACGCTGCCAGCCGTCTTCCGGTTCCCAGGCCTCCTCGTCGTGGACATGGGCGGCGACGCCGGGGGCGTGTTCGTGGGGCTGGGCCGCGACCGGCTCGCTCTTCTCGTAGGTCTCCGCCTCGAGGATCAGCGGGGTGACCCAGAGAATCTGCAGCAGGGTCAGCAGCAGGGCGGCGAGCAGGCCGGCGAAGCCGGCGGTCTGGGCGATACGCTTGATCATCCTGGTTCCCTCGCGACTCAGTGGCAGGGGAAGCCGGAGCTGTGCCGGGTATCGTGGGCGGCGTTGTGTACCGCGTCGATGTGCGAGAAACCGGCGAAATAGACCAGCAGCGCACCGAGCAGGCCGGCGCCGATGGCCAGGCTCAGTCGCTTCGACAGGGAGGTGGTGGAGCTGGCGTGCGCCAGGGTGCTGCTGGACATGGTGCGTTCCCTCTGGATTGGCATGGGCGTGGCAGAGGAGTACGCACGAGGAACGGGACCGGACGGCCCGCTTCACGCTTGCGCCCGCCCACCGCGGGTGAATCAAACGAAAGGTTCCAGGCCGGTCTCCGGGCTCGCGCGCGATGCGCTTACCGTTGCGGGGGCAGCGCCGGACTGGCTCGGAGAGCGTCACCGGCTTCCCGTTTCACCTCGTGCGCGCCGGCACGAGACACCTGGGACAACCCGCCTAGGACAGCATGAAGGACCGCCGGGCGTCAACCGGCCCGATTGACCCTGGCCCGCGCACTGCGTAGCCTTGCCGGTTCGAGGTTCCTCGCCGGCGACGGCGGGGCTAAGAGGGAACGCGGTCGATGCCGCGGCTGCCCCCGCAACTGTGAACGGCGATCGTTCCCCAATGCCACTGCGTGACGCGGGAAGGCGGGGAACCGGCGGAGACGCCAGACCGTGAGCCAGGAGACCTGCCTCGTCGATCCCGTGGCGCGATGCCCGGGGACAAGACTTCCATACAACCGGGCGGGGTGATCCGGTGGCGAATCCGTTGCGCGGCCCCTGCGTCCGCGCCACTCGTCCGCATGCCCGCCGAGCTGAACAAGGGCTGCCCATGAAAACCCTGGCGAAACTCCCCGTCACCATCGTCACCGGCTTCCTCGGCGCCGGCAAGACCACCTTGCTCCGGCACATGCTGGACAACGCCGAAGGCCGGCGCATCGCGGTGATCGTCAACGAGTTCGGCGAACTCGGCATCGACGGCGAGATCCTCAAGCAATGTTCCATCGGTTGCAGCGAAGAAGAGGCGCAGGGCCGCGTTTTCGAGCTGGCCAACGGTTGCCTGTGCTGCACCGTGCAGGAAGAGTTCTTCCCGGTGATGCGCGAGCTGGTGGCGCGCCGCGGCGACCTTGACCAGATCCTCATCGAGACCAGCGGCCTGGCCCTGCCCAAGCCGCTGGTGCAGGCTTTCCAGTGGCCGGAAATCCGCAACGCCTGCACGGTCGACGCGGTGATCACCGTGGTCGACAGCCCGGCGGTGGCGGCCGGCACCTTCGCCGCCCATCCCGAGCAGGTGGACCAGCAACGCCGCCAGGACCCCAACCTCGACCATGAATCACCGTTGCACGAACTGTTCGAGGACCAGTTGGCCAGCGCCGACCTGGTGATCCTGAACAAGGCCGACCAGCTCGACGCCGAGGCCCTGGTGCGGGTCCGCGCGGAGATCGCCAGGGAGCTACCGGCGGCGGTGAAGATCGTCGAGGCGAGCCGGGGCGAGCTGCCGCTCCCGGTCTTGCTGGGCCTCAACGCCGAGGCCGAGCTGCACATCGACGGCCGGCCGACCCACCACGACCATGAAGGCCACGAGGACCACGACCACGACGAGTTCGACTCCTTCCACGTCGATCTCCCCGAGGTGGAGGAAGCTGCGCTGCTCGAGGCCCTCGGCGAGCTGGTGGAGCGTCACGACATACTTCGCATCAAGGGGTTCGCCGCCATTCCGGGCAAGCCCATGCGCCTGTTGGTGCAGGGCGTCGGCAAGCGCTTCGACAGGCATTTCGACCGCAAGTGGCTGGCCGACGAAGCCCGCAGCACCCGGCTGGTGGTGATCGGCCAGGAGCTGGACCAGGCCGCCATCGCCAACCAGCTGCGCACAGCGCTTGCCTGATCCGTGATCCCCGGCCGGGGCCGGCGATGGCGATTCGCCGGCCCCAGCTTCTTGCGTCCTACCGGTAGAACGTCCATGCACCTGTTGCGCACCCAACCTGGCGGCTTCGTTCCCGACGACGGCATCGCCCACCTGGCCCAGACTCCCGCCGAGCTGGTGATCCTCTGCAGCGGCGATTCGCACCTGGCATTGCTGGCCGAGGCCGCCCGTGCGCTGCCGGACGACTACCCGAGCCTGCGCCTGGCCAACCCCATGCAGTTGCAGAACCACGCCTCGGTGGACCTCTACGTCGACGAAGTGCTGCGGCACGCGCGGGTGATCCTGCTTTCGCTGCACGGCGGCATCGGCTACTGGCGCTACGGCGTGGAGCAACTGGTGGCGCTGGCCGAGCGCGGTTCGCTGCTGATCCCGGTGCCCGGCGACGACCGCCCCGACCCGGAGCTGAGCGCCCTTGGCAACCTGCCGGCGGAGCAGGCCGAGCGCTTCTGGCAATACTTGCGCCAGGGCGGCCTGGAGAACGCCGGGCAGTTCTACCGCTGCCTGGCCAGCCAGTGCCTCGGCCGCGACTACGCCTGGCGCGAACCGCAGGCGCTGCCGCGGGTGGCGCTGTTCCATCCACGGCATGCCGAGGCGACCCTGGAACACTGGCGTGCCGACTGGCAGGCCGGGCGTCCGGTGGTCGCGTTGCTGTTCTATCGCACCCACCTGCAGGCAGCCAACACCGCCTTCATCGCACGCTTCTGCGAGCGCCTCGCGGCGCAGGGGCTCAACCCGTTGCCGATCGCGCTGGCCAGCCTCAAGGAAAGCGCCTGCCTGGCGCAGGTGGAAGACTGGCTGGAGCGCAGCGACGCCGCGCTGATCGTCAATACCACCGGTTTCGCCCAGTCCAATCCGGAGGCGCCCGAGTTGCGTCCGTTCCGTCGCGACGTGCCGGTGTTGCAGGCGATCTGCTCGCTGGACAACCGCCCGCTCTGGCTGGACAACCCGCAAGGCCTGGGGCCGCGCGACCTGGCCATGCACGTGGCGCTGCCGGAGCTGGACGGACGCATCGTCACCCGGCCGATCAGTTTCAAGGGCCTGGCCTGGCGCAGCGAACGCAGCGAGAGCGACGTGGTCTGCTACCTCGCCGACGACGAGCGCATGGATTTCGTCGCCGAACTGGCGCGGCGCTGGGCCGAGCTGGCGCGCAAGCCAAGCGCGGAAAAACGGGTGGCGCTGGTGCTGGCCAACTACCCGACCCGCGATGGCCGGATCGGCAACGGCGTCGGCCTGGACACCCCGGCGGCGGCGCTGAACATCCTTCGTGCCCTGCGCCAGCAGGGCTACCCGGTCGACGGACTGCCCGCCAGCGGAACCGAGCTGATCCGCCAGTTGCTCGGCGGCGTCAGCAACGACCTGGAGCATCTCGACCTGCGGCCCTGCGCCCAGAGCCTGGCGCTGGACGACTACCTGGCCTGCTTCGCACGCCTGCCGGAGCGCAATCGCCAGGCGGTGCTGGCGCGCTGGGGCGAGCCGCAACAGGACCCGATGTTCCGCGACGGGCGGATGATGGTCGCCGGCCTGCGCTATGGCCTGACCTTCGTCGGCATCCAGCCGGCGCGCGGCTATCAGCTCGATCCGGCGGCGGTCTACCACGATCCCGACCTGGTGCCGCCGCACGGCTACCTGGCGTTCTACTTCTGGCTGCGCCACGCCTACCGCGCCGATGCCCTGCTGCACGTCGGCAAGCACGGCAACCTGGAATGGCTGCCGGGCAAGGGAGTCGGCCTGTCCGCCGAATGCTGGCCGGACGCGTTGCTCGGTCCGCTGCCGAACATCTATCCGTTCATCGTCAACGATCCGGGGGAGGGCGCCCAGGCCAAGCGCCGCACCCAGGCGGTGATCATCGACCACCTGATGCCGCCGCTGACCCGCGCCGAGAGCTACGGCCCGCTGCGCGACCTGGAGCGCCTGGCCGACGAGTTCTACGATGCCTCGCTGCTCGACCCGCGCCGCGCCGAACAGTTGCGCGGCGAGATTCTCGTCCTCCTGCGCGACAACCGTCTCGACCGCGAGATCGGCTTGCAGCTCAGCGACGATCCGGACAGCTGGCTGCCGCAGCTGGACGCCTATCTCTGCGACCTGAAGGAGTCGCAGATCCGCGACGGCCTGCATGTGTTCGGCGAATCGCCGAGCGGGCGATTGCGCCTGGATACCCTGCTGGCGCTGCTGCGGGTTCCGCGCGGCGATGGCAAGGGCGCCAACGCCGGGTTGCTGAAGAGCCTGGCGGACGACCTTGGCCTGGGCTTCGATCCGCTGGCCTGCGACATGGGCGAGGCCTGGCAGGGCGCGCGGCCGGCCTGCCTGGAAGAACGGGGCGGGGAGCCCTGGCGTACCCTCGGGGATACCCGCGAACGCCTGGAATTGCTGGCGTTGCACTGGATAGAACGCTGCCTGGGCGGCGAATCGCCGCCTGCCGCCTGGCGTGCCAGCGGCGAGGTGTTGCGCGGCTTGTGCGAACAGGTGGCACCGACCCTGGACGCCTGTGGCGGGGCCGAGATCGACGGTCTGCTGGCAGCCCTCGAAGGGCGCTTCGTACCGGCCGGTCCGAGCGGCGCGCCGAGTCGCGGGCGACTCGACGTGCTGCCCACCGGACGCAACTTCTTCTCGGTGGACGTGCGCAACCTGCCGACCCCGACCGCCTGGCGCATCGGCTTCCAGTCGGCCAACCTGCTGCTCGAGCGTCACCTGCAGGAACATGGCGATCACCTGCGCCAGCTCGGCCTCTCGGTGTGGGGCACGGCGACCATGCGCACCGGCGGCGACGACATCGCCCAGGCCCTGGCCCTGCTCGGCGTGCGACCGGTCTGGCAGGCCGGCAGCCAGCGCGTCGCCGATTTCGAGATCCTCCCGGTCTCCCTGCTGGACCGCCCGCGGGTCGACGTGACGCTGCGAGTCTCCGGGTTCTTCCGCGACGCCTTCGCCAACCTGATCCGCCTGTTCGATGCGGCGGTGCAGGCGGTCGCCGAGCTGGACGAGGCGGAGGAGCTGAACCCGCTGGCCGCTCGCGTACGCCTGGAACGCCAGCGCCTCGAGGCGCAGGGCACGGCGCCGGCGGAGGCGCGCCGGCAGGCCGGCTGGCGGATCTTCGGCGCCAAGCCGGGTGCCTACGGCGCCGGCGTGCAGGGCGCAATCGAAGAGCGGCTGTGGGAGACCCGCGCCGACCTTGCCGAGGTCTACCTGAACTGGGGCGGCTACGCCTACGGTGCCGCCGACGACGGCACGCCGGCGCGGGAACGCTTCGCCCAGCGCCTGGAACGCCTGCAGGCGGTGCTGCACAACCAGGACAACCGCGAGCACGACCTGCTCGATTCCAACGACTACTACCAGTTCCAGGGCGGCATGCTGGCGGCGGTGGAAACCCTGCGCGGCGCGCCGGTGGCCAGTTACCACGGCGACCACAGCCAGCCGGACAACCCGCGCATCCGCACGCTCAAGGAAGAACTCAACCGGGTGGTGCGGGCGCGGGCGGTGAATCCGAAGTGGATCGCCGGGATGAAGCGCCACGGCTACAAGGGCGCCTTCGAACTGGCGGCGACGGTGGACTACCTGTGCGCCTTCGATGCCACCAGCGAGCTGATCGACGACCACCAGTACGCGCTGCTGGCCGACGCCTACCTGCTCGACGCGGAGACCCGCGAGTTCGTCCGCCAGCACAATCCGCAAGCCTTGCGCGACATGGCCGAGCGCCTGGTGGAGGCGCAGCGGCGTGGGCTCTGGCAGGAGCCGGGGGTCTATCGCGAGGCCCTGGAGAACCTGCTGCTGGACGTCGAAGAGGAATAGCGGAGCGGCATGGCCGCTCGCGCCGCTTTCAGCGCCCCTCGGCGAGCCGCCGGGCGGCGTCGCGGAGAATCCGCTCGGTGCCTTCCCAGCCGAGGCAGCCGTCGGTGATCGAGACGCCGTAGCGCAGTTCGCCGCCGAGCGCCTGACAACCGTCGAACAGGTGGCTTTCCAGCATTACCCCGACCAGGTCGCTGGCGCCGGCCAGGCGCTGGTCCAGCACGCTGGCGAGGACGCCGGGCTGGTTCAGCGGGTTCTTGCCGCTGTTGGCGTGACTGCAATCGACCATCATCCGCGTGGCGATGCCCTGGCTTTCCAGGGCCTGGCGTACGGCCTGCACCTGTTCGGGACCGTAGTTCGAACCGTGGCGGCCGCCGCGCAGCACCACATGGGTGTCCGGATTGCCGCGGGTCTCGATCAGCGCCGGGTGACCGTGCGGGTCGAGGCCGAAATGGCGGTGGCCGTGGGCCGCCGAACGGATCGCGTCGCAGGCGATGCCGACGCCGCCGTCGGTGCCGTTCTTGAAGCCCACCGGCAGGCCGAGGCCGCTGACCAGCTCGCGGTGGATCTGCGATTCGCTGGTGCGCGCGCCGATCGCCGCCCAGCTCAGCAGGTCGTCGAAGTAGCCGGCGGCCAGCGGTTGCAGGAGTTCGGTGGCCAGCGGCAGGCCGAGGCGCAGCATGTCCAGCATCAGTTGCCGGGATAGCGCCAGGCCGGCGGCCATGTCGTCGCTGCCATCCAGGTGCGGGTCGTAGGCGAGGCCCTTCCAGCCCACCGTGGTGCGTGGCTTTTCCACGTAGGCGCGCATCACCAGGAGCAACTGGCCGTCGAGTTCGTCGCTCAGCGCGGCGAGGCGTTCGGCGTATTCGAGGGCGGAGCGGGGATCGTGGATCGAACAGGGACCGACTACCACCAGCAGGCGTGGGTCGTCGCCGTCGAGGATGGCGCGGATGGCGTCGCGGCTGGCGGCGACCTGGCTGGCCAGCTCCAGCGGCAACGGCTGGCGAGCCTTGAGTTCGAGCGGGCTGGGCAGGCGTTCCAGGGCGGTACGGGCGGTGGCGCTGGGCAGGGCGACGGCCTGGGCGTTCGGCGAAAGGGCGGTCAGTGCGGATACGGATGAGTTCATGGTCTGGCTTCCTGGGCTGGCGGCGGGCATCCCGCGCGCGTCGTGCCCTATCGAGGTGTTCGGCAATGTCGTGGGTTGGCGAGCGGCTGGCGGCCGTCGCTAAATCGCCAGGTGTTGAGCGGGTAGCCAGTGCGGTAGCGGTATGCGGTCATGATCGATGTCCTGTGCGTTGGTCTGTGGTTGTGGCCTTGTGGGCCGGAAAATCGGGCTGGAAAGACAAAACCCCCGGTCGGGGAGCCGACCGGGGGTTTGCGTGTGCAGGGTAGGCGTCCCGTATACCGTGGGCGCCGTTGGGGTATCAGGCGCCGGAGTGGCTAAACCAATACCCGAAGAAATACGCGGCACGGGGTGCCTGCGGCGCACGCGCGCGCAACGACAGGCCAGGGCGCGAGGCGCTGGAGTGCAGGTGCGGATGGCGGGTGTGCGGCATGGGTTTCTCCCGTGAACGAGTCCCGAGCTTACTGCAAGCGAGGCGGCCGGTTCAACGACTGTTTCACGGTTCGATACCGGCGCCGCCGGCCTGATAGACTTGGCGGTCCGTATTTCCGTCCGTCCGCCGCAGGAATCCCCATGAGCGCTACCGTGCATTACCCCCTGTCCGCCGTGGTCGCCGCCGACGAACTGAAGCTGGCGCTGTGCCTGGCCGCGGTCGATCCGGCGATCGGCGGGGTACTGATCGAGGGGCCGCGCGGAATGGCCAAGTCGACCCTGGCGCGGGGCGTCGCCGAACTGCTGCCGGCGGGCGAGTTCGTTACCCTGCCGCTGGGCGCCAGCGAGGAGCGCATCGTCGGCAGCCTCGACCTGGACGCCGCCCTCGGCGAAGGTCGCGCGCGGTTTTCCCCGGGCGTGCTGGCCAAGGCCGACGGCGGCGTGCTCTACGTCGACGAGGTGAACCTGCTACCGGACCACCTGGTGGATTTGTTGCTCGACGTCGCCGCCAGCGGCGTCAACCTGGTCGAGCGCGATGGCATTTCCCACCGGCATCCGGCGCGTTTCGTGCTGATCGGCACGATGAACCCGGAAGAGGGCGAACTGCGCCCGCAACTGCTCGACCGTTTCGGCCTCAACGTGCGCCTCGACACCCAGCCGCCGCCGGCCGAGCGGGCAGAGATCATCCGTCGCCGGCTGGCCTTCGATGCCGACCCGCAGGCCTTCGTCGAACGTTGGGAAGGCCAGCAGGACACCCTGCGCCGCCGTTGCGCCGAGGCACGCCGGCAACTGGCGCGGATTCCCCTGGACGATGCGGCGCTGGACAGCATCGCCCGACGCTGCTTCGAGGCGGCTGTCGATGGCCTGCGCGCCGACCTGGTCTGGCTGCGCGCGGCGCGCGCCCATGCGGCCTGGCGCGGCGGCGAGCGGATCGAGGCGGAGGACATCGATGCGGTGGAACATTTCGCCCTGCTGCATCGCCGTCGCCAGTCGAGCCCGCCGCCATCGGCGGCCAATCCACCGCCACCGCCCGCGGCCCCTGCCGCGCTCCCGGAGCGCGCCGGCGACGGCGAAGGGCAGTGGGGCGAATTGCCGGCTCGGCCGGTGGCCATGGGGACCGCCCGCGAGCTGCCGCGCTGGCCAAAAAAGCCCTGAGCATCCGCCCGCGCTCGGTCATGGGTGCGGATGCCAGGAGCAGACCCGGAGCCCTGCGCGGCGGTCTTGGCGGCGCCCTGAGCCAGGGTGCGGAGGGCGCCATCCAATGGTTGCCGACCCTGCTGCGCGGACGTCCCCGACAGCGCCGCGACCTGCTTCGCCAGCCGCGCAGCCGGCACCCGGGCGAACTCTGGCTGGTGATCGTCGATGCCTCCGCCAGCACCCGCCGGTACGGCGCTCTGGCCCAGGCCAAGGGGTTGTTGGCGACGCTGTTCGAGGAGGCCTATCGGCAGCGCGTCCGCCTGGCCGTGCTGCACGCCACCGGGCAGCAGGCGCAATGGCTCTGGCAGGGGCAGAAGGCTTCGCGGGAGTTGCAGGACTGGCTACGCCAGCTGGGCGCCGGCGGCGGTACGCCGCTGCTCGACGCCCTGCACCAGGCCGCTGGCTGGCTGGCGCGCCGACAGCGGCAGAAACCCGCCGAGCATCAGCGTCTGCTGGTGCTTACCGACGGCCGCCTGCGCGACTGGCCGGCGCTGCCGGAGGCTGCCTGCCCGAGTCTGCTGATCGACCTCGAAAGCGGCCCGCTGCGCCTGGGCAAGGCCGAGCGCCTGGCCCGGGAGCTGGGGGCCGAGTATCGGCATATCAGCGAATTGAACGAAGTCTGAGGGCGTTTCGGCGAGCCCTGCGGCTTTTTCGGTCAAATTGTATTTCGACTGTCATTCAATAAATATTATGCGCGTAATATCTTCCTGCGATCCAGCCAATCCATCTCACGGAGATATCCTCATGTCGCCGATTTCAGTCGTTATCGCCGGTTACGCCCGTTCGCCGTTCCACTTCGCCAGGAAAGGCGCGCTGGTCGATATCCGCCCGGATGACCTGGCCGCCGCGGTGCTCAAGGGCCTGGTGGAGAAACTCGATCTCGACCCTGTTCTGCTGGAGGACGTGGTCATGGGCTGCGCCTATCCGGAGGCGGAACAGGGCATGAACATCGCGCGCATCGCCAGTTTCCGCGCCGGCTTCCCGCAGAGCCTCGGCGGCGCGACCCTCAACCGTTTCTGCGGTTCGTCCATGAGCGCTATCCACTACGCCGCCGGGCAAGTCCTGCTGGGCGCCGGAGAAGCCTTCATCGCCGCCGGGGTGGAGTCGATGACCCGGGTGCCGATGGGCGGCTTCAACCTGTCGCCCAATCCCGCGTTGCTGCAGGACTATCCGGCGGTATACATGAGCATGGGGCAGACCGCCGAGAATGTCGCCGAGCGCTACGCCGTCAGCCGCGTCGAGCAGGAAGAGATGGCCGTACGCTCCCACGCCAAGGCAGTCGCCGCGCGCGAGGCCGGCTTGCTGCGCGAGGAGATCGTCGCCATCGACACCCCTGCCGGCCGGGTCGCCGAGGATGGCTGCATCCGCCCGGGTACCAACCTGGAGAGCCTGGCCCAACTGAAGCCGGCGTTCGGCGGCAGCGTCACCGCCGCCACCTCGTCGCCGCTCACCGATGGCAGCGCCGCGCTGCTGGTCTGTAGCGAGGAATTCGCGCGCCGCCACGGGCTGGCGATCCTGGCGCGGATCAAGGCGGTGGCGGTGGCCGGTTGTGCGCCGGAGGTCATGGGCATGGGTCCGGTGCAGGCGACGCGCAAGGTCCTGCAACGGGCCGGGCTGGGCATCGCCGACATCGACCTGGTGGAGATCAACGAGGCCTTCGCCAGCCAATCCATCGCCTGCATCCGCGAACTGGGGCTGGACATGGACAGGATCAACCTGGATGGCGGCGCCCTGGCCATCGGCCATCCGCTGGGCGCCACCGGCGCGCGGATCACCGGCAAGGCCGCCGCGTTGCTGCGGCGCACCGGCGGGCGCTATGCCATCGCCACCCAGTGCATCGCCGGCGGCCAGGGCGTGGCGACCCTGCTGGAAGCGGTGGAGTGATCGCGCGCCAATGAAAAAAGGCCCGGTGGATGAGCCGGGCCTGGATGGGGAACCTGCGCCGGCGGCCCGGCGCAGGGTAGTCGCGGTTACTTGATGAAGTCGTGACCCCAGCGTTCGATCTGGCTGGCGCTCTTCTGCATCTGCAGCGACCGCGATTGTGCTTTCTGCCCGGCGGCGGCGATCTCGTCGTCGACCACCTTGGTCGACAGCGACAGCCAGCTGGTCACGAAGGCCATGGCGTCGCTGTGGATCTCCAGGGCGTCCTGGTTGATGTTGGCGATGCCGTCGCACTTGCTGTGGTAGCACTCGTCGTAGGCCTTGCCGGCGGTGCCGCCGTACTTCTGCGCCTGCTCTTCGGTCTTCAGGCCCTCGGCGCCGGTGAACAGGCCGCCGAAAGCGATGCCGCTGTTGAAGAACTCGGCGTAGTCGGAGCGGAAGTCGATCTCGGTGCCTTCCGATTGCTGGCCGCGCAGGCGGAAGTAGGCTTCGAACAGGCGCTCGATGGCGGCCGAGCCGGGCGGACCCTGGAGGCCGAAGTCGGAACCGTCGCCGTCATAGATGAAGTTGCCGAAGTTCGGCGAGCCGATCATGTCGAAGTTCAGGTAGGCCTTGATCTTCTTCTTCTCTTCCGGGGCGAGGTTCTGCACGTAGTGGGTCGAGCCCACCAGGCCGGCTTCCTCGGCGCCCCACCAGGCGAAGCGCACCTTGTTGACCGGCAGCGCCTTGGCCAGCAGCACGGCCATCTCCAGTTGGGCGGCGCTGCCCGAACCGTTGTCGTTGATACCGGGGCCTTCGAACACCGAGTCGAGGTGCGCGCCGACCATCACCACGTTGTTCGGGTTGCCGCGACGGGTCTCGGCGACCACGTTGTAGGTCTCGGTCTTCTTGCGTACCACGTCGACCACCAGGTGCAACTGCAGGTCCGGGGTCTGCGACCAGGCCACGCCGTTGTCGTAGGTGGCGAAGATCACCGGGATGCCGCCCTCGTAGGACTCGCCCACGGTGACGTTCTCCAGGCCCTTGCGGTCGTCGGTGTTGCCCTGGTTGAAGATGATCACCCCGGCGGCGCCGGCGGCCGCGGCGTTCTCGGCCTTCTGCTCGAAGTTGCAGGTGCCGCGCTGGATCAGCGCGATCGAGCCGGCCGGGAAGTTGGCGAAGTCTTCCGCTTCGCAACCGCTGGTGGAGGTGTTGCCGGCGCCGAGGGACAGGTCCACCGGGACCACCTTGGCGGTGACATCGCCTGCCTCGGTCTGCGACAGGTAGGTGAAATCCTTCTCCCATTCGTAGGTGACCGGCTGCGGCACGGTGGCGCTCAGGCTACCCGGGCCTTTCGGGTAGTAGGCGGTGAACGGGAAGGGCTGCACGCTGACCTTGTAGCCGGCTTTCTGCAGGGTCTGCTTCACGTAGTCGACGGAGGCCTGGTAGCCCGGCGTGGCGGCGGCGCGGTTGCCGTCGTTGAGGCTGGCGATGTCTTCCAGCTTCTGCAGGCGCTTGACCACGTTGCTGGCTTGCAGGCAGCGCGGCAGGCCAAGCGGGGTGCTGACCAGCAACGGCGATTTGCAGATCGACGGGTTGGGTTTGCCGGGGGTCCAGAACTCGGTGAACTGTTGCGCTTCCGAAGGTGCCGCCAGGGATGCGGCGGAAACCGAGAGGGCGAGGGCGCCGAGTGCGTATCTGAGATTGTTCTTGTTGCTCATGAGACTCCGTTCCTTGTGAGGCGATGATCGATAAGCCGTTGATGGCATGGCGCTATTGCCCGAAATGTCGCCTCGGGCACGGCCTGACTGCCAGACTAGGAGCGCTTTCCGGGCTGTCCTGGCGTAATTCCTGAAATGTGAATTTCATCAACTTTTCGCGGAAGAATTGCTGATAGCTCGCTGGCGGGATGGAGGGCGGCTTTCTATCGTTAATGCCCTTCGGCGCGGGCCCATGGCCGTTGGTCGGGGCTGGGAGGATGGCGCAGCAGGAAGGAAACCGTCTGGCGCGCGGATAAGCGCGCGAGCGGAGGTGACCGGCGGCAGCGCTGTCACAGATTTGTTGGAATTTTTGTATACATTCTTCTGGATATTTTCGGATCGAATTGTCTACAGTGTGCGCACAACAATAAAAGCGAGAACAGCGCACCATGAAAACGACGTCCTCCGGAACTCCATCCGTTCCACGGCCTGAAGACGAGAACCTCGGTGTCGGCGCCAACATGGCCTACGGCCTGCAACATGTGCTGACCATGTATGGCGGTATCGTCGCGGTCCCCCTGATCCTCGGCCAGGCCGCTGGCCTCGCGCCCGGCGACATCGGCCTGCTGATCGCCGCTTCGCTGTTCGCCGGCGGCCTGGCGACCCTGCTGCAAACCCTCGGCGTGCCGTTCTTCGGCTGTCAGTTGCCGCTGGTCCAGGGGGTGTCCTTCGCTGGCGTGGCGACCATGGTGGCGATCATCGGCAGCGGTGGCAGCGGCGGCATTCCCGCAGTGCTCGGCGCGGTGATGGCGGCCTCGCTGATCGGGTTGCTGATCACGCCGATCTTTTCGCGCATCACCAAATTCTTCCCGCCGCTGGTGACCGGCATCGTCATCACCACCATCGGCCTGACCCTGATGCCGGTCGCCGCGCGCTGGGCGATGGGCGGCAACAGCCACGCGCCGGACTTCGGCAGCATGGCCAACATCGGCCTGGCGGCAATCACCCTGGTCATCGTGCTGCTGCTGAGCAAGCTCGGCAGCGCCTCGATCTCGCGCCTGTCGATCCTCCTGGCGATGGTCATCGGCACCTTCATCGCGGTGTTCCTCGGCATGGCCGACTTCTCCAAGGTCACCGAAGGCCCGCTGGTGGCGTTTCCCACGCCGTTCCACTTCGGCATGCCGACCTTCCAGGTCGCCGCGATCATCTCGATGTGCATCGTGATCATGGTGACCCTGGTGGAAACCTCGGCGGACATCCTCGCGGTAGGCGAGATCATCGACACCAAGGTCGACTCGCGGCGCCTGGGCAACGGCCTGCGCGCGGACATGTTCTCCAGCATGCTGGCGCCGATCTTCGGCTCCTTCACCCAGAGCGCCTTCGCCCAGAACGTCGGCCTGGTGGCGGTGACCGGGATCAAGAGCCGCTACGTGGTCGCCACCGGTGGGTTGTTCCTGGTGATCCTCGGCCTGCTGCCGGTGATGGGCCGGGTGATCGCCGCGGTGCCAACCGCCGTGCTCGGCGGCGCCGGCATCGTGTTGTTCGGCACGGTCGCCGCCAGCGGCATCCGCACCCTGTCGAAGGTGGACTACCGCAACAACATGAACCTGATCATCGTCGCCACTTCGATCGGCTTCGGTATGATCCCGATCGCCGCGCCGACCTTCTACGATCACTTCCCCAGTTGGTTCGCCACCATCTTCCATTCCGGCATCAGTTCCTCGGCGATCATGGCGATCCTGCTCAACCTGGCGTTCAACCACTTCACCGCCGGCAACTCCGACCAGCAGTCGGTGTTCGTCGCCGCCAGCGAGCGGACCCTGCGCTACCAGGACATCGCCGCCCTGCACGAAGGCGACTATTTCCTCGACGGCAAGCTGTACGACGCCCAGGGCAACGAAGTGCCGCTGGCCGGCGACGACAGCCATGGCGCGCCGCCGCGACGGCGCAGCGAAACCGCTGAAGCCGGCAGCGCCTGAGCCGCGCCGCGATGAACGACGGCCCTCCTTGCGAGGGCCGTTTTCGTTGTGCGCTTCAGAACAGCGCCTTGCCGCGGTCCAGGCGCTGGTCCACCAGCCATTTGCCGTGGGCGATGGAGGCGCGCTGGGCGTTTTCCAGGTCGGCGAGGAAGGCGAAGCGCACGGGCAGGGCGATGCGCTTGCTGGTGTGGCCTTCGGGATCGGTGATGTGGCAGCCGCCGGCCCAGGGCGTGGGAATGCCCGGATGCTCGACGACATCGGCGGTGATGGTGTAGCTGCGGTGCTGGCAGTGCAGGCTGGCCATGGCATGCTCCTCTCTGTCGGAGGCCGACCCGGCTACCTGCGCGACGCCTGTGGTTGCCACGGAGGAGCCTCGGGGCGGCGAGGTTTTCCCTGCGTGTCCCTACCTCTATAGCAGATCGTCGCCGATCCGCCGCGAGAGCCGACGAAGGGCCCCGCTCAGCGGCGCTGGCGACGGCCGAGCATGCGCTCCAGGGTGCCGTCGCGGCGGACCCACTGGTGGTAGCCGGCGGCGAGCGCATGGAGCAGCACCACCGAGGTGCTCAGCCACAGGCCGACCACGCGGTGAACGGCGTCGAAGGGCTTCTCGAACGCCTCCCAGTTCAGGTTCCAGGTTTGCGAAATCCAGGCGAACAGCGCGGTGTCCTTGAAGCTGGGTACCACGAACAGGCCGAAGTCGGTGGGCAGGCGGGTGCCGACGTAGCCGGTGAGCGGCATCACCAGCATCAAGGCATACAGCGACAGGTGCGCGTAGTGCGCCAGGCGGTGCTCCAGCGGCGTCCCGGGGACCGCTGGCAGGCGCGGCCCGCGCAGCCGCGAGACGATCCGTGGGATCAGCAGCAGGCCGACCAGCAGGCCCAGCACCCAGTGCAGGTTGAGTACCGGCAGGCGCTGCGGGTGGTCATGGCCGAGCACCCAGATGACGAAATAGGCCAGCACGATTGCGCCGATGAAACAGAACGCCATGCTCCAGTGCAGCAGGCGGGTGGACAGGCTGTAGACGGTCGCTGGATGCGTCACGGGAATGCCTCGCAGAGAGTGAAGGCGTGCAATCTATGAAACGTCCGGAGAGCGATCAAACGTATTTATGGATAATCGATAACGGAAAACTTAATCGAAACTTTCACATGTGACGTTATTGCACCGAAACAGTGCTGCGAGTCGCTTTTTTCCGAAACGGAGCCCACTTGGCGGAATAATTCCGGGTCGGGATCATTGTAAGTGGGTTTTTCCTTCGCCGAGGCTATTCCTCACGCTGGGAGAGCCTGGGGGCGGCGCGCGGCAGACCCCGCAAGCATTATCGGGAAATATATTCCGTTGTCTTTCCGCTGACGTTTTGCCGACAGCAAGCTGACACAGATGTAATTGAACTCGATCGCTTCGTTTCTATAGTCTTCGAACACTTCGCCGTGCACTTTCAAGGACGGCAAGTGCATATCCTGCGTCTTTTCCGCCATGACGATTCTCGAGGTGAGAGCATGAGTAGTGAGCACGATGGCAAGGACCAGGACGACCTGTTCTCCCCGTTGCCTTACCTGCTGGTTTCCGGCGCTGTCGTGCTCATGACCCTGCTGCTGCGCTGCCTGTTCTGCCCGGGCGAGCAGTTCTGATCGCCCGGACCGGGACGACTCAGCGACCGCGGCTGAGGAAGTCGATCACCAGGCGATTCATCGGCGCGGCGCACTCTTCCGGCAGCCAGTGGCCGCAGCCGGGCAGGACATGGCCTTCGACGTCGTCCGCATAGGCTTTCATCTGCTCCAGCTGGAACGTGCCCATGCCGCCGTGGCCGCCGCCGGCGAGGGTCATGGTCGGCATCTGCAGGCGGGTCTTCGCCAGTTCGGCGTTCTGCCGCACGCTCTCGTTCAACGCGCGGTAGTACTCGAACGAGGCGTTCAGGCTGTGCGGCTTGGCGTACGACCTGGCGTACAGGTCCAGCAGGCGCTCGCTGAACACCTCGGTGTTGCTGGCATGGGACTTGATGAAGTGCTCGAGGAAGAAGCGCTCCTTGCCGGCGATCAGGGTTTCCGCCAGGCGGTCGTCGGCGGCGAAGAAACTGAAGTGCCAGACCAGCGACTCGCCCTGGGCGGTGAAGGCCGGGAAGCGGTAGATCCGCGCGTCCGGGATCGGCGCTTCCATGTACACCAGGCGGGCGATGTCGGCCTGGTTCTTCACCACCATCGGGTAGGTGTTCCAGATACCGATGTCATGGGCCACCAGGTCGAACGGGCGATCCGGGCTGAATTGCCGGGCCAGCTTGTGCAGGTAGACGGCGACCTGTTCGCCGCTATAGCCGGTCTTCGGCGGCTCGGACTGGCCGAGGCCGGGCAGGTCCGGCGCGATCACGGTGAAGCGCTTGGCCAGTTCCGGCATCAGTTGGTGCCATTCGTACCAGGTCTGGCCGAAGCCGTGCACCAGCATCACCAGCGGCCCCTGGCCGCCTTTCACGTAGTGCAGCTTCACGCCGTCGACTTCCCGGTAGGCGCTTTCGAAGCCATTCGGGACGGGGAATTCCTCGGCGGCGAAGCCGCCCAGGGAGAAGGTCAGGGCGATGCCGGCCAGGAGGCCGCGGCAGAGTCTATCGAGGATCATGGTTGTGCTTCCTTGGTGGGGTCAGTGAGGGATGTGGCCGCCGAGGGACGGCTCGGTGGCAGCTTGGCGTGGCGCCAGCATCAGCAGCAGGGCCACGGCCATCGCCGCCAGGCAGACCAGCGCGCCGACCTCGCCGAGCGGCGCCAGGCCGCTGCCGTCGATCACCCGGCTGCCGGCGAGGGCGCCGATGCCGATCCCGGCGTTGCAGGCGGAGATGTTCAGCGAGGCGGCGAACGCCGGGGCCCGCGGCGCGGACTTCATCACCCGCACCTGGCCGACGATGAACAGTGCTGCCTGGGCCACGCCCCAGGTCGCCAGGGTGGCGGCGAGCAGCCAGGCGTTGCCGAGGGTCGGCACCAGGGCGAGCATGCCCAGCGCCATCAGCAGGACGAACAGCAGGGTTGCGCCCAGCGGGCTGCGATCCACCAGGCGCCCGCCGAGCCAGTTGCCGAGCAGGCCTACCGCGCCGAAGCCCATCAGCGTCCAGCCGACCAGCGAACCGCTGAAGCCGGCCAGGCGCTGGAGGATGTCGGCCAGGTAGGTGTAGGGGGTGAACATGCCGGTGAAGACCAGCAGCGACAGCAACAGGTGGCCGAGCACCAGCGGTTGGCGCAACACGCTCGCCTGGCTGCGCAGCGAGACGCCCGGCCGTCCGGGAATGCGCGGCAGCCAGGCGGCCAGCAGCAGCGCCTTGGCCAGGGCCAGCGCGGCGAGTGCGGCGAATGCCAGGCGCCAACCCCAGGCGTCGGCGATCAGCGTGCCGATGGGAATGCCGAGCACGGTGGCGGCGACGATGCCGAAGAACACCAGCGCCACGGCGCGTCCTTCGCGCGAGGGGCCGGCCAGGTGCGCGGCGGTTTCGCTGGCCATGGCCCAGAACACCGGGAGCGCCAGGGCCGGGACGAAGCGCGCCACGGCCATCGTCCAGATATCGCCGGCTACGGCGGCCAGCGCATTGGCCGCGGCGAACAGCAGCAGGCAGGCGACGAACAGCCGCTTGCGTTCGACGCCCGCCAGTGCGGCGGTGAGGAACGGACCGAAGGCGGCGACGCTGAAGGCGAACAGGCTGACCAGCAGGCCGGCCTGGGCGACGCTGACCTGGAGGTCTGCGGCAAGCGCCGGGAGCAGGCCGACGATGACGAACTCGGTGGTCAGGATGGTGAAGCCGGCGGCGGCCAGCAGGAGGATGGGCAATAGCACGGCAAGACTCCTCCGCGAGCGCAGCCGTGGCCGCGCCCGGGAACGATGCATGGGAGGGAAGGGAATCAGGCCGTAGCGGACTGGCCGAGGGTCGGGTAATCGGTGTAGCCGGCGGCGTCGCCACCGTAGAACCGCGCCTGGTTGGCCTCGGCCAGCGGCGCGCCGAGACGGATCCGCTCGACCAGGTCGGGGTTGGCGATGAACGGCCGGCCGATCGCCACCGCGTCGGCCAGTCCGGCCTGGAGTATCGCTTCGGCGCGCTCGGCGTCGTAGTTGCCGCAGACGATCAGCGGCGCGCGGAAGCGTTCGCGCAGGCGCTCGCGGAAGCCTTGCGGGTAGGCCGGGCCGCCGCTCCATTCCCACTCGGCCAGGTGCAGGTAGGCGATGCCGCGTCGCTGCAGGGCTTCGGCGAGGTAAAGGGTCATCGCTTCCGGCTCGTCGTCGTGCATGTCGTTGATCGTGCCCCAGGGCGACAGGCGCAGGCCGACGCGCTCGGCACCGACCGCGGCGACCAGCGCGTCGACGATCTCCAGCAGGAACCGCGCGCGGTTCTCCAGGCTACCGCCATAGGCATCGCTGCGCCGGTTGCTGGCGCTGGCGAGGAACTGGTCGATCAGGTAGCCATTGGCGCCATGCAGCTCGACCAGGTCGAAGCCGGCGTCGAGCGCGTTGCGCGCGGCGCGGACGAATTCGTCGCGGACCCGGCGGATGTCTTCCAGGGTCATTTCCCGCGGCGCGTCGGCCGGCGCCATGGATCCGCCGCCCTGGCCATCGGCGATGAACACCTGGGCCTTGGCCTGGATCGGCGAGGGCGCGATCGGCGCCTCGCCGCCGGCCTGCAGCGAGCGATGCGACATGCGCCCGACATGCCAGAGCTGCGCGGCGATCAGTCCGCCGGCGGCGTGCACCGCCTCGGTGACCTGGCGCCAGCCGGCCAGTTGCGCCTCGCTGTAGATACCGGGGGTGTAGGCGTAGCCCTGGCCGAGGGGGGAAATCTGCGTGCCCTCGCTGACGATCAGCCCGGCGCCGGCGCGCTGCGCATAGTAGAGAGCGTTCAGGGCGGTCGGCACGTCGCCCGGCTGTTGCGCCCGGGAGCGGGTCATCGGCGCCATGACGATGCGGTTGCGCAAGGCCAGGTTGCCTACGGCGAGCGGGGAGAGGAGCAATTTGGACATGGTCTTTTCCTTTCGAAGGCGGCAGGGAGATGGCTTGAATATCTGTATCGGTCGCTAAATAATATGGCGACGGCAACGCTCGTCAAGTAAATTTATAGTGATCGATACAAATAATGGAGGTCAGGATGGCAACGCGAGGCAGGCCACGGGCATTCGACAGGGACACCGCCCTGCAGCGAGCCATGGACGTGTTCTGGGTGCGTGGCTACGAAGGCGCTTCGCTGGCGGCCCTGACCGAGGCGATGGAAATCAGGCCGCCCAGCCTGTACGCCGCCTTCGGCAGCAAGGAAGGGCTGTTCCGCGAAGCCCTGGCCCACTATCTCGGCCAGCACGGCCGCTATCGCCGGGATGTCCTCGATGGCGCGCCGAGCGCCCGCGAGGGCGTGGCCGAGCTGCTCCGCGAGACCGTCGCGCGCTTCTGTTCCGACGAGTTCCCGCGCGGTTGCCTGGTGGTGCTCGCGGCGCTGACCGGAACCCCGGAAAGCGAGGCGGTGCGGGACGCGTTGAGCGCCGAGCGCGGCGAGTCGATCCGCCTGTTCCGTGAGCGCATGCGGCGCGGCATCGCTGACGGCGACCTGGCGGCGGACACCGACGTGGAGGAGTTGGCGACCTTCTATGCCACCGTGCTGTTCGGCCTCAGCGTGCAGGCCAAGGACCGGGTGCCTTGCGAGCGCCTGCTGGCGGTGGTCGAACGGGCGCTGCGCGCCTGGCCCTGAGCGGGCCGCATCAGGCCGCCGCGCTGCGGCGCAGCCATTCCAGCAGCAGAGTGGCAGGCTCTCCGGCCTGCAACGGTCGCGGGGTCAGCAGGTGATAGCTGCTGCCGTCGGCGAGGAATCCCAGCGGCGCCGCCAGCAGGCCGGCGGACAGATCGTCGCGCACCAGTTGCCAGGGGCCGATGGCTACGCCGAGTCCGGCGCCGGCCGCCTGCAGGCTCAGGTAGAAGTGCTCGAAGCGCTGCCCTTCGGTCGTCGCCGGCGCCTGTCCGGCGAGACGGGTCCAGGTGTTCCAGGCTTGCGGGCGGGTCGCCGTGTGCAGGCGCGGTGCGACGGCGCGAAGCCCGGGCGGTCCTGCATCGAGGTGGAAATGCCGTTCGACGTCGCTCGCCCGGCAGACCGGCCCGACCTGCTCGTCGAACAGCCAGTGGGCATGGCTGCCGGGCGGCCAGGGGAAGTCGTTGCGGCGGATCGCCAGGTCGATGCCGCGGCCGAAGGCGAACGGCCCGCCGCCGGCGACCAGTTGGATCGACAGTCGTGGCTGTTCCTGCATGAATCCGGCGATCCGCGGGATCAGCCAGCGCATCAGCAAGGTCGGTTCGCAGGACAGCACCAGCGCGGTGGGTCCGGCCTCCGCGCGCAGGGCCTCGCCGGTGCGCTCGATCAGGTCGAGAGCCGGGCCGGTGCCGGCGAGCAGGCGCCTGCCGGCCTCGCTGAGGAAAACCCGCTGGCCGCGGCGTTCGAAGAGCGCACAACCGAGTTCCTCCTCCAGGGTCCGCACGGCGCGGCTGATGGCGCCGTGGGTCAGGCACAGGGCCTCGGCGGCACGGGAAAAGTTCTCCAGGCGGGCGGCGGCCTCGAAGCAGCGCAGGGCGTTCAGCGAGGGCAGGCGGCGGCGCCTGAATGGTGAGTTTTCCTCACCATGATTGTCAGTATTCATCGTTCTCGCTCGGCGCTGGAGACCGGTAGATTGTGCCATCCATTCTACCTTGGAGCCTTCCAGGCATGACAGAGTTGCTAGCTTTCCTGACCATCACCGTGCTTGCGGTGATCAGCCCCGGCGCCGATTTCGCCATGGTCTCGCGCAACAGCCTGCTGTATTCCCGCCGCGCCGGCCTGCTCACCGCGCTGGGCATCGGCGCGGGGGTGACGGTACATGTCGGCTACAGCATCCTCGGCGTCGGCGTGCTGGTGCGCGAGTCGCTGGCGCTGTTCACCGCGCTGAAGCTGGCGGGCGCCGCCTACCTGGTGTTCCTCGGCCTGCGCATGCTGCTGGCGCGAGAGGACACGGTGGCGGAGGAGGCGGCGGGCGGCGCCGGGGTTTCGTCCTGGGCGATGTTGCGCAGCGGCTTCCTGACCAATGCGCTCAATCCGAAGACCTGCCTGTTCGTGGTCAGCCTGTTCATGCAGGTGATCGATCCGCATACCGCGTTGCCGGCGCAACTGGGCTACGGGGCCTTCATCGCGCTCGCCCACGTGGCCTGGTTCGGCCTGGTCGCCTGCTTTCTCTCGAGCCCGGCGGTGCGCGGCCGGCTCCTGCGTTTCCGCCGGCGCATCGACCAGTTTTTCGGCGCCCTGCTGGTCGGTTTCGGCGTCCTGCTGGGGGCGAAAAGCCCATGAGCATGGACCACTGATGGCCGCTTGCCGCCTTTGAAGCGAGGCCGGCGGCTCCCTAGAATGCGCCGTTCATGCCGTCGCCAGTTGAGGGACGGTCCCAGGATCGCGGGACGCATGGGAGTTGCATGAAGAAGGGAGCGACGCTTTTCGCCGTCCTCTGGGCGGTACTCGGCCTGGGCCTGCTGGTCGGTTTGCCGGTGGCCATCCATTTCATTCTCGGCCAGTACGACGAGGCCGGGTTCAGCGGGCCGCAACTGGTCTTCGAGGAACAGGGCCATTCCTACCTGGCGTTCACCCTCGACGACTATCGCGCCAACGAAGTGGACAACGGCGTGGTACACGGCAGCAGCCGCAGCTATGCCCAGGTGGTCGATCTCGAGGACGGCAGCCTGCGCTGGAGCGCGCGCCTGGATGCCGACAACGAGCGCGGCGACGACTGGGGTTCCGGCGAACTGCTGGGCCAGTCGTCGCGCTACCTGTTCTTCCTGCGCAACGAACTCTACGTACTCGACCGGCGCGACGCTGCCCCTGCGCTGGCGTTCGACGAACTGGAGCGGCGCACTGGCGGCCTGCCGTTGAAGTCGGCGCCCTGGGGGAAGGACGCCTATCGCTACGACGAAGGCCGGGGCGGATTGCTGATGCTCGCCCTGGACGGTCGCGTCTGGTTCCTCGACGGCGACAGCCTGGCCCTGCGCGAAGCCCCGGAAGTCGATGCCGCGCGGTATTTCCACGGCGACCCGCCGCCGCCGGCGAGTGCCGGGATCGCTTGGCAGGCCCCGGGCCTGACGCGCCTGCCCGACGGACGCCTGCTGATCCTCGCCAGCGATCACGAGGCCCGCGCGCTGGAGCGTGGCGAGGCGCTGCCGGCAGCGAACCAACGGGCGCGACGCCAGCGCCTATCACTGGGCACCCTGGATTGGCGGTCGCCGGCGGAGAATCGACTGCGTCCGCTGCTCGACGCGGCCTTCCTGCAGGCTGGCCTGCTGCCCGATCCAGCCGCTGCCGAAGAGCCGCAGCGGCTGCTCGAGCGACCGTCCGAGCGGCAGCGCCAGCATCCGTCGCTGCCGTCCGAGCCGCAGCCGCCGGAAGAGTTCGACGAGCGCGTGGAGCGTTTTCCCAGTACCCGTGCGTTCCTTGCGGCGCGTGACGCCTACCGCCAGGAACGACGACGCTGGATTGCCGCGCACGATGCCTGGCGGGAACGGGTCGCCGACCTGGAGGCGGCGGCGGATGCCGAGTACCGTCGCCGGCGCGACGAGCAGACGCGCGAGGAGGCGTTGTACCGTCGCTATGCCTCGGCGCTGCCGGGCGGCGATTCCAGGTTGGCGCGCCGTCCCTGGCGAGTCGACGGCAACTGGCTGGTGCTGCACCGGCGCAGCCTGGCCGAGCGTAGCGAGCTGCTGCTCAGCTCGGTTTCCACCGATGGCAGCTTGCTCTGGACCCTGGAGCTGCCCATCGAGCGTCCCGAACGGCTGTTCCGCCTGGATGCCCGCAACCTGCTTCTCAGCGGCCGTGGAGAGGACGGCGGGCGGTTGGTGCGGGTCGATCTGCGCCGGGGCAGCGGCATCGTCCATCGCCTCGGGCGCGGCGGCGCGCCATTGCAGCGGGTCGAGTGGCCCGAAGGCCAACCGTGATCGCCTGCGCCCGGCCTGGGTGGCTGCCCAGCGGGGGGGGGGGCCGGGCGCCGATTCAGGGGTTCCTGAAGACGAATACGCCGCTGTCCACCAGGCGCGTCAGGCGGATGCGCAGCAGCAGGGTGCGGTGGGCGGCGAGGAAGCGCGGCACCTGCGCCAGCGGAATTGCCAGGCCTTCGCTGTCGCCGGGGCCCACCGCGGTATAGCCGACCGGCTGGCGCGGCGGATCGAACGGCGGCTGGGCCGACACGCTGAGCGACAGGGTGTCCACGGCGAAGCCGGCGAGCAGGTCGTCGAGGGACTCGATCGACAGGTACAGCGAGCGGTAGGCGGGGTTGTCCTCGTAGGGATGGACGTCGGCGATGACCTGCTCGTAGAAGCGCTGCTCGAAACGCCGGTCGCTGTTCAGCTTGCGGAAGAACTGGATGAAGTAGTCGCGCACCTCCTGGTCGAGGTCGTCGCAGACGTGGCTGACCAGGTTCAGGTAGCGCGGCGAGCGGCGCTCGATGCCGGGGTCGAGCTGATCGATGCGGCGCTGCCAGGGGAAGCTTGCGCCGCTGCTCCGGTAATCGGCGTCCTCGACCTCCAGTGCGGCGCGGATCAGCTCCAGGGTATGCGGGTTCTTCGGCCCGCGGTCCTTCAGCGCCACGCTGGCGTGGTTCTCGCCGTCGACGATGGCGAAGGCGATCTCGCCGCGCGATTCTTCCAGGCGCCAGCCGGGCCTGGCGCGCTGGCGGACATCCAGTTCGAGGCTCAGGCGGCAGGCGTTGAGGTTCGCCGTGGCGATCCGCACCGTGCCGTCGCCGCCGGCTTCGTTGGCGATGGCTTCGACGCCGCTGTAGCCGACATTGCCCACCAGTACCGTGGCGAGCAGGCGGCCGGCGCCGTACCAGGCCTCGGCGCCGAACAGGTCGCGCTCGGCGAGTTGCCAGGAGTACGGCGAGCCCAGCTCCAGTCCCTTCAGCACCTGGGTGCCGGTCTGCCCGACGAAGCGGTTCCAGCCTTTCAGTACGCGACCGATGAAGGAGCGTCCCTTGTGCGCCAGCGGCGAGCCGAAGTTGGCCGGGGCGAGCATCAGGAAGCGCTTGACCGGCGCGCTGGCGGGGTCGAAGTGGCGGGTCAGCCAGTCGCGCAGCACCAGGGCGCCGGTGCTGTGCACCACCACGTCAACCGTGCGCGGTGCCCGCGACAGTCCCTGGGCGGTCCAGGCGCGATCCAGGGCGGCGGCGAGGTCGGCGTAGGTGACGTCGTCCTGCAGGGAGATCCAGTCGGCGAGGCGGATCTGCGTCGGCGCGCTGCCGAACCAGGCTTCCAGCTGCTCGGCGAGGCGGCGGAACGACTTCGAATCGTCGCTCCAGCCGTGGACGATGACGATCGAACGGGGCATGTCC
The DNA here is from genome assembly GCF_001813485.1 of Pseudomonas sp. HMSC067G02. NCBI lineage: Bacteria > Pseudomonadati > Pseudomonadota > Gammaproteobacteria > Pseudomonadales > Pseudomonadaceae > Pseudomonas > Pseudomonas sp. HMSC067G02. Next base: position 108,134 of record NZ_KV812628.1, on the reverse strand, counting down.
GGCATCCTCTGGGGCTGATCCGGGCGACTATAGATCATGCGCCGCGGCGACGTGCCCTGACCTGTGAAAACGTCTAGGATGCGGCGGTCGCTCCCGACTACCGCCGGCGCGGCATCGCCAGCGCCTTGCTGCGGCAGGCGCGGGACGACTGTCGCGGCGACCGCCTGTTCACTTCCCGCAACCGCTCCAACCTGCCGATGCGGCGCCTGCTGGAGCGCGAGGGATTCCAGCCGAGCGGGGTGATCGACAACCTCGACGAAGGTGATCCGGAGCTGGTCTTCGTGCGTTTCCTCGCGCCGTCGCGCTGAGCCCCGGGCTCATTTCAGGTTGCCGGCGAGGAACTGGCGCAGGCGCTCGCTGCGCGGCGCGCCGAACACCTGGTCCGGCGTCCCTTGCTCTTCGATCACGCCCTGGTGGAGGAAGATCACATGGCTGGAAACCTGGCGGGCGAAGGCCATCTCGTGGGTGACCAGGACCATGGTGCGACCTTCCTCGGCTAACTGCTGCATGACTTTCAGCACTTCGCCGACCAGTTCCGGATCGAGCGCCGAGGTCGGTTCGTCGAACAGCATCACCTGCGGCTCCATGGCCAGGGCGCGGGCGATCGCCACGCGCTGTTGCTGGCCGCCGGAGAGTTCGCAGGGATACTGCCGTTCGACCTTCTCCGCCAGGCCGACCTTGGCCAGGTAGTGGCGCGCGCGGGCCACGGCGTCGTCGCGGTTCATTCTCAGGACGTTGACCGGGCACTCGACCACGTTCTCCAGCACCGTCAGGTGGCTCCACAGGTTGAAATGCTGGAAGACCATCGCCAGCCGGCTGCGGATCCTCTGCAACTGCCGGGGATCGGCGGCGCGCAGCTCGCCCAGGGCGCCGGGACGGGTGCGCAGTTCCTCGTCGCCGACGCGGATGCGCCCGGCACAGGGTTTTTCCAGGAAGTTGACGCAGCGCAGGAAGGTGCTCTTGCCCGAGCCGGAGGAGCCGATGATGCTGATCACGTCTCCCTTGCCGGCCCTGAGCGAAACGCCCCTGAGCACCTCATGGCTGCCGTAGCGCTTGTGGATGTCTTCGACCTGCAGGCTGTACATGCGCGTGTCTCCGGGAGAGGTCAGTGGGTTTGCGGTCTGAGGTAGGCCAGCCAGCGCAGCTCGCCGCGGCGGAACAACCAGATCAGCAGGAAGGCGGTGCCGGCGTAGAGCGCGCCGGCGATGCCGAAGGACAGGAACGGCGCATAGGTGGCGGAATTGACGTCGCGGGCCACCTTGAGCAGGTCCGGCACGGTGGCGGTGAACGCCACCGAGGTGGAATGCAGCATCAGGATCACTTCGTTGCTGAAGTACGGCAGTGCCCGGCGCAGCGCCGAGGGCAGGACGATGCGCCGGTAGAGGGTGAAGCCGCCCATGCCGTAGGCGCGCGCCGCTTCCACTTCGCCGTGGGGCGTGTTCCTGATCGCGCCGGCGAAGATTTCCGTCATGTAGGCGCAGGTGTTGAGGACGAAGGCCAGCACCGTGCAGTTGAAGCCGTCGCGGAAGAACGCGTTGAGGAAGTCCTGGGCGCGTATGGCATTCAGGCTGTAGACGCCGGTGTAGAAGAACAGCAACTGGATGTACAGCGGGGTGCCGCGAAACACGTAGGTGTAGAGCCAGACCGGGTAGCGCAGCAGCGGGTTGCCGCAGGTTCGCGCCACCGCCAGCGGGATGGCCAGCAGGAAGCCAAGCGCCACGGCGAGGATCAGCAGCCACAGGGTCATCGCCAGTCCGGTCAGTTGCAGGCCGTCGGTCCACAGGTAGGCCTGCCAGTATTCGTCGAGTACCGCGTTCATGGCAGCGGCCTCCTGACGCCCAGCGAGCTGCGCCGCTCCAGCCACAGCAGCGCGGCGTTGGAGATTGCGGTGATGGCCAGGTAGATCAGCCCGCAGACCAGGGTGAAGTGGAAGAACTGCAGGGTGCCCTTGCCGGCGTCCTGGGTGGCCTTGACCAGGTCGCCGAGGCCGATGATCGAGACCAGCGCGGTGGACTTGACCAGCACCTGCCAGTTGTTGCCGATGCCCGGCAGGGCGTAGCGCAGCATCTGCGGCAGGAGTACCCGGCGGAACACTCGCCAGCGCCCCATGCCGTAGGCTTGCGCGGCTTCGACCTGGCCGGCCGGGACCGCCTGGAAGGCGCCGCGGAAGGTTTCCGTGAAGTAGGCGCCATAGATGAACGCCAGGGTGACGCAGCCGGCGGCGAACGGGTCGATGTCGACCTGGGCGATGCCGAGGGCGTCGGTGACGCGGTTGAGGAGGATCTGCAGGCTGAAGAACAGCAACAGCATGATGACCAGGTCGGGGACGCTGCGGATCAGCGTCGTATAGCCGCTGGCCAGGGCGCGCAGCGGGCGGTTGGCGGCGAGCTTGGCGCTGGCGCCGAGGAGGCCGATGAGCACGGCGCCGAGCAGGGAGCCCAGCGCCAGCTTCAGGGTCACCAGGGTGCCGGCGAGTATCTGCGGGCCGAAGCCGTCGAGGAACATTTCACTCTCCATTGCTTGTTGTTGTCGGTCGAGGTGAAAAGCGGCCGGACGCCGTTCAGGGCGCGCCGTAGAGGTCGAAATCGAAGTAGCGGGCGTTGATTCGCGCGTAGGTCCCGTTGGCGCGGATCGTCGCCAGCGCCTTGTTCAGGTCCTCGCGCAGCGCCACGTCTTCCTTGCGCAGGCCGATGCCGTCGCCGACCCCGAAGTAGCGAGGGTCGTCCAGCACCGCTCCGGCCAGTTCGAAATCCTTGCCGACCGGCTTGTCGAGGAAGCCGTAGCTGGCCTGCACTGCGCCTTGCAGCGAGGCGTCGAGGCGGCCCATGACGAGGTCGGCGTAGACCTGGTCCTGGTTCTGGTAGGAGACGACCCGCACCCCCTTGGCGGCCCATTCGGCCTTGGCGTAGGCCTCCTGGTTGGAGCCCTGGCCGACCCCCACGCGCTTGCCGCGCAGGCTCTCGGCGTCGGGCAGGAGCGCTGAGCCGCGGCGTACCACCAGGCGGCTCGGCGCGTTGGAGACGCGGTCGGTGAAGGCGATGTGCTGTGCGCGTTTCGGCGTGATGGTCATCGACGAGACGATGGCGTCGATCTTGCGCGACAGCAGCGCCGGGATGATGCCGTCCCAGTTGCTTTCGACCCATTCGCAGCGGGCTCGCAGCTCCGCGCAGAGGGCTTCGCCGATCTCGATGCCGAAGCCTGCCAGGCGGCCGTCCGGCTGTTTGTATTCGAGCGGCGGGTAGGTCGGGTCGACGCCCAGGCGCAGGACCTTGCCGGTCCAGTCGGCGGCGCCGGCCGGTGCGGCGAGGAGGAGGGAGAGGGCGATGCTGCCGAGGGTTCTTGTCATTGTGGTTGTCCTCTGTCGATCCGCGCGCGCCAGGCCGCGCGCCCGTTGAAAACCCTGGCTCAGGCCAGGAAGCGCTCGGCCAGTCGCACCCAGTAGCTGGCGCCGACGGCCAGGCAGTCGTCGTTGAAGTCGTAGCCGGGGTTGTGCAACTGGCAGCCGCTCTCGCCCTGGCCGTTGCCGATCACCAGGTAGCTGCCGGGACAGCGTTCGAGGATGAAGGCGAAATCCTCGCTGGCGGTGAACGGCCGCAGTCCGTCGATCAGGCATTCCTCGCCCAGCCAGTCGCGGGCCACCTCGCGGGCGAACGCGGTCTGCCCGGGATGGTTGACCAGCACCGGATGGCAATGCCGGTAGTCGACCTCCGCCCGCGCGCCGAAGCTGGCGGCCTGGCCGCGGGCCAGTTCGCCGATGCGGCGCTCCAGCAGGGCACGGGTTTCCGCGGTCAGGGCCCGGACGCTGAGGATCATTTCGGCGCTGGCCGGGATCACGTTGGAGACCGTCCCGGCATGGATTGCGCCGACGCTGACGATCGCGGTGTCCTGCGGATCGACGTTGCGCGAGACGATGCTCTGCAAGGCCAGCACGATGGCGGAGCAGACCACCACCGGGTCGACGGTGCGCTGCGGCACCGCGCCGTGGCCGCCGCTGCCGATCACGCGGATGACCACGGTGTCGGCCGAGGCCATGAAGGGGCCGGGATGGAAGCCCAGATGGCCGACGGGGTATCCCGGGACGTTGTGCATGGCGAAGATGGCGTCGCAGGGGAAGCGCTCCAGCAGCCCGTCGTCGAGCATCGCGCGGGCACCGCCGAGGCCCTCTTCGGCAGGCTGGAAGATCAGTTGCAGGGTGCCGCGCCAGTGCGGCGACTCGACCAGGTGCCTGGCCGCGGCGAGGAGCATCGCGGTGTGGCCGTCGTGGCCGCAGGCGTGCATCACGCCGTCCACCTGGCTGGCGTAGGGCAGGCCGGTGGCTTCCTGGATCGGCAGCGCGTCCATGTCGGCGCGCAGGCCCAGCGCGGGGCCCTCGCCGCGGCACAGGGTGCCGACCACGCCGGTGCGACCCACCCCACGGCTGACCTGGTAGCCCCAGGCCTCCAGGCATTCGGCGACCAGCGCGGCGGTTCGCCGTTCCTCGAAACCCAGCTCCGGGTGGGCATGGATGTGGCGGCGCAAGGTAACCATCTCTTCCCGCAGCGCCGCGATGGCGGGCAGGACGGCAGGCTCGGTCATTCTTCTTGTTCTCCTCAAGGGCTCCGACCGGTGGGCGGCAGGGCGTTGTCGAAGCCGATGGTAGGCAAGCGGGGGACTGGCGGGGAGGCTCGCTTTGGCTATGATGACAACCTTTCGTTGTCACCTCGGTAAGCCCGTGAAACTCCACCAGTTGCAAGCCCTGGTCGCCAGTGCCGACGCCGGCGGCATCCGCGCCGCCGCCCGCGCCCTGGGGATTTCCCAGGCGGCCGTGACCCGCGCGCTGCGCGAACTGGAAACCGAACAGCATCTGCCGCTGTTCGTCCGCACGCCCAGCGGCCTGACCTTCACCGAATACGGCAAGGCGCTGCTGATCCACGCCCGGCTGGTGCTCAAGCAACTGGAGCACGCGCAGGTCGAACTCGACCACCTGCGTGGCCAGGCCAGCGGCCGGCTGTGCATCGGGGTGACGCCTTGGGTGGCGCTGACCTTCCTCTCGGAGGCGGTGCAGGCGTTCCGCGAGCGCATGCCGGAGGTGCGCCTGGAGCTTTTCGAAAGCCTGATGGCGGTGGCCCAGCCATTGCTTCGCGACGGCAGCATGGATTTCGCCATCGGCCCGCTGCACGGCGCCCAGGCGGCCCAGGAATTCGCCTGCGAGAAGCTGCTCGACTACGACACCGCGGTGCTGGTCCGCCAGGGGCATCCGCTGGCGGGTTGCGGCTCGATCCACGAACTGCTGGAACAGGACTGGGCGTTGAACTACACCGGCGACGGCCACGACACCCTGATGCGCGAGCTGTTCTGGCGCCACGGCGCCTTGATCGACGAGCGGCGCATCGTTCGCGCGCACTCCGTGGCGATCCTGCAGACCCTGGTGGAGCAGGCCGACATGTGCACCTGGGTGCCGGCGATCATCGGCGCCGCCCCGCCGTTGCTCGGCCGGGTAGTGCCGCTGGCGCTGCGGGAAACCTTCGAGCCACGGCGGCTGGGCATCATCACCCGGCGCGGCGGCGCCCTCAGCAATCCGGCGCAATGCTTCGTCGAGTGCCTGCTGCAGGTGATCCGCCGCCACGCCCGCTCGGCGAAGAAGGATGACCGGCGCCTGTTCGAAACCCTGCGCCTGCTAGTCTGATTCCTACTGGCACGGACGTACGGTCGCTCAAGATCGGTCGTGCTGCGACCGATAGCCTGGAAAGCCACGAGCGAGGATGCCGGCATGCTGCAATGGTTCGCTAACCTATCGTTCCGCAGGAAAATCGCCCTGCCGATCCTCCTGCTCGCGGTGCTTCTGCTGCTGGTGGGCGCGCTCGGCGTGCATGGCATCGCCCAGCAGAACGAATCCAACCAGCGCCTGGGCAAGCGTTTTCTCCCCGGCATCGCCCTGCTGCTCAACGCCGACCGCGATCTCTACCAGGCCTTCGTCGCCGAGCGCAGCCTGCTCGATAGCCTCCTGAACGCCGAGCAGATCGCCGGCCTGAGGAACGATCACGCGGAAAACCTGCAGCAGGCCCTGGATCGGGTGCGCCAGTACGCGGCGATGCAGCCGGGCGAGGCGGAACTGGCCAAGGTCGCCGAGTTCGAGCGCGGCTATGCCCTCTGGAGCGCGACCTCGGCGCGGGTGCTGAGCCTGGCGGCCAGCGATCCGAGCGCCGCGGCGCAGCTCAGCTACGGTGACAGCGATCGCCAGTTCGGGGCGATGCGCGAGGTGATCAACCAGCTCGACGAGATGGAAGAGGCGGCCGCGGCCGCCGACGGCGAGGCGTCCTCCGCGCTGGGCGAGCGCCACCGCTGGCAGCAGGTGGCGCTGGTGGCGTTCGGCCTGCTGGTGTGCCTGTCGCTGGTACTGGTGTTCCCCGGCCTGGTGACCCGTCCGTTGCAGCGCCTGCTGCAACGCCTGGAAGAGATCGCCAACGGCGATGGTGACCTGCGCGTGCGCCTGGAGGTCACTTCGCGCGACGAACCCGGCCGCCTCGGCAGCGCCTTCAACGCCTTCCTCGACAAGTTGCAGCCGCTGATCCGCGAGGTCGGCCGGGTCACCGGCGAGGTCGCCGATTCCGCCGGTTCGCTGGCCGGCATGACCGCCGCCAACGATCGTCTGATCAACAGCGAGCACGCGTCGGTGGACCAGGTCAGCACCGCCGCGACGCAGATGAGCAGTGCCGTCCATGAGGTGGCGCGCAACGCCCAGAGCGCCGCGCAGGTGGCCGATGACGCTCGCCGGCAGGCGCGCGAGGGCGCCAACGTGGTGGAGGCGACCATCGAGGTGATCCGCCAGTTGGCGCGGGAAGTGGAGAGCAGTTCCGAGAGCATCCAGCAACTGGCCCAGGAAACCGCCAGCATCGACGCGGTGCTGACGGTGATCAAGGGCATCGCCGAACAGACCAACCTGCTCGCCCTCAACGCCGCCATCGAAGCCGCGCGGGCCGGCGAGCAGGGTCGAGGTTTCGCCGTGGTGGCCGACGAGGTGCGGGCGCTGGCGGCGCGCACCCAGGAGTCGACCAAGGACATCCAGGCGCGCATCGAGCGTCTCCAGGCCGGGGTGCAGAACGCCGTGCGGGCCATGCAGTCGGGCAGTCTCAAGGCGCGCGACAGCGTCGAGCGCGCCGCCGGGGTCGACGGCGTGCTGGCCGCCACCGGCGACGCGGTGGGGCGGATCAACGACCTCGCCGCGCAGATCGCCTCGGCCTGCGAGGAGCAGAGCCGGGTGATCGACGAAATCGCCCGCAACATCAGCGAGGTGCGCGAGCTTTCCGCCCAGGCGGCGGAACATTCGGAGCAGGGTACCGGGGCCAGCCGCCGGCTGTCCGAGCTGTCCTCGGAACTGGCGCGGCTGGTCGGGCGTTTCCGCGTCTGAAGCGCCGCCGCCTAGCGCGGCGCCAGCCAGAACGCTACGCCGGCCAGGGCCGCCGGGACCAGGAAGACCAGCAGCAGGATCGGCAGTTCTTCGCGCAAGCCGTAGCCGGCGTGCTGGACGCCGACCCACAGGTTGACCAGCGCGACGGCCAGCCAGGTCGGCAGGAACAGGCCGGCAGCGGGCGCCGGCCCGGCCTCCCAGAGTTCGCCGAAGAGCAGGAACAGGCCGAGCAGGATGATCCCGCCGGCGATTACCAGGGTCACGTGCATGGGGTCTTTCCCGGACAGGTGCCGGTCGCCGTGGCGGCGACCGGGACGCTGGGTCACTTGGTGGTGTAGCCGCCGTTGATGAGGATGGTCTGGCCGGTGATCCACCAGCCTTCGCTGACCAGGTGGCGGATGAACGGCACCACGTCCTCGATGTCGGTCAGGCCGGTCCTGGAGAAGGGCGACAGCGCCGCTGCGGTCTTGTGGTAGGCCACCGCGTCGGCGCCCTCGGCGGGATAGAAGAAGGGCGTGTCCATCGGACCCGGGCCGACCGCGGTGACCGAGATGCCGCGCGCGCCGAATTCCTTGGAGGCGGCGCGGGTGAAGTGCTCCACCGGCGCCTTGGTGCCGGCATAGGCGGCGTAGTACGGGGTATAGGCGCCAAGCAGGGAGGTCACCAGGGTGCAGATCTTGCCGTTGTCGTTGACGTGCTTGCCGGCTTCGCGCAGGAAGAAGAACGCAGACTTGGCATTGACCGCGCTCATCTCGTCGTATTCGGCCTCGCTGATCTCGGTGAAAGGCTTCTTCAACACCTTGCCGACGGTGTTGATGGCGATGTCCGGCTTGCCCACCGCGGCGATGGCGTCGGCGAACAGCTTTTCCATGGCCGCGGCGCTGGTGAGATCGCCCTGCAGCGCTACCGCCTTGGCCCCGGCTGCCTGCAGCGCGGCGACGGTGGCGTCGGCGTCGGCCTTGCTCGCGGCGCTGTTGTAGTGGATGGCGATGGCCTTCGCGCCGTGGGCGGCGAGATCGCGGGCGATCAGCCCACCCAGGTTCTTGGCGCCGCCGGTGATGAGGACGGTCTTGCCTTTGATGGAGTGGTCGACCATGGGGTGTTTCTCCTGCGGTGAGTGGAGAACCCAGTCTAGGGAGGGCGGCCTTGCGGAGTAATCGCGGCGGCCTGGATAGATTGTCCAGAAACGCCGATCAATTCCCGCCTCCGGAGGAGCGCAGCCGCCTGCACGAATCTTCTAGAACCCCGGGACGGGCGCGTTATAGTCGCGGCGACGAAAACCAACGAGTGGGAAGACCTGACGCACGATGGGCAGCCGAGACTGGATCGACCTGGCCCGCGACTCCGAGACCGGGATCGAGACCCTGCGCGCCCATTTCGAGGGCCACGCCTACGATCCGCACTGGCACGACAGCTACCTGATCGGCTACACCGAGATCGGCGTGCAGCAATTCAACTGCCGCCGACGCCGACACGACAGCACCGCCGGCCAGGTATTCCTGGTCGAACCGGGGGAGATCCACGACGGTCGCGCGCCGATCGCCGGCGGCTTCACCTACTCGATGCTGTACCTGCAGCCGGACTGGCTGCGGCGCGAACTGCGGGCGACCTTCGACGATGCGCCCAGCGACCGCGACCCCGGCTTCCACGCCAACCTCACCGAAGACCCGCGCCTGACCCTGGCCATCGCCCAGGCCTTCCGCGTCCTGCATGGCCGCGAGCTGCGACTGCTGCGGCAGACCGCCCTGGAGCTGGTGCTGGAGCGGCTGCGCGTGCACCTCGGCTGGCGCGAGGCGAAGCCATTCGATCCACGCCTGCCGCTGGTGGCGCAGAAAGCCCGCGACTACCTGCATGCGCACTTCTACCAGGACATCGGCCTGGACGAGCTGGCCAGCGCCTGCGGCACCGACCGCTTCCGCCTGAACCGTGCATTCAAGGCCGCCTACGGCTTGCCACCCTACGCCTACCTGGTCCAGTTGCGGCTGGCCAAGGCGCGGCAGATGCTCGCTGTCGGCGGGCAACCGGCGGACCTCGCCAGCGCCCTCGGCTTCGCCGACCAGAGCCATCTCGGCCGCTGGTTCCGGCGCGCCTACGGGATGACTCCGGCGGCCTACCGCAGGCAGTGCACCCAGCTTCCAGACTGAGGCCCGGTGCGCCGCCAGGATGAAGGCTCCCCCGCCACAGGAGCCCGTCCATGCAATCCCTCGTGCCCTTCCTGCTGTTCGCCGTCGTCGCCTCGATCACCCCCGGACCGACCAACATCCTGGTCCTGAGCAACAGCCAGCGCCACGGCCTGGCCGCCGCCTGGCCGATCGTGCTCGGCGCCTGCGCGGCGGTGGCGGCGCTGATCCTGCTGCTCGGGCTCGGCCTGGGCGAGCTGCTGCGGCGCCACCCGTTGCTCCAGCAGGGGCTCGCCTGGCTTGGCGTCGGCTGGCTCAGCTACCTGGCCTGGAGCCTGTTCCGCAGCGCGGGCGGCATCGACGGCGCGGAGCCGCCGCGGCGCCTCGGCGTGCTCGGCGGCGCGGCGTTGCAACTGGTCAATCCCAAGGCCTGGATGATGGCCCTCGCCGCGCTGGCGCTGTTCGCCGGGGAAGGCGCCGGACAGGCCGGGCGGATCGGCCTGCTGGCGTTGCTGTTCTTCCTGGTTTCGCTGCCGTGCCTGGCCAGCTGGGCCTTGCTCGGCGTCGGCAGCGCGCGGCTGCTGCGCTCGCCGTCGCTGATGAAGCGCTTCAACCAGGGCATGGCGCTGTTGCTGCTGGCCTCGGCCTGGGCCGCCCTGCTGCTTTGAGGCGGTCCGGTAGCTTCCTGACAAACCTGTGGGTTGGTACGCGGGGCCCGGGTTGGCTATGGTGGGACGATCCGTAGCCATGGCGCGGTCGCCGTCAGCACGCCGCGCAAGGAACCTCCATGTTGAAACCCGACATCACTGCCTTCTTCGACCCGGCCACCTCCACCTACAGCTATGTGGTGCGCGACCCGTCCAGCCGCGCCTGCGCCATCGTCGACCCGGTGCTCGACTACGACCCGGCCGCCGGGCGTACCAGCCATGCCAGCGCCGAACGCCTGATCGGCCACGTTCGCCAGCACGACCTGCAGGTGGAATGGCTGCTGGAGACCCACGTGCACGCCGACCACCTGTCGGCGGCCATCTTCCTGCAGCGCGAACTGGGCGGGCGCCTGGCCATCGGCGCGCGAATCACCCAGGTGCAGGCGAAATTCTCCGGCCTGTTCAACCTGGGCGAGGCGTTCCCGGTGGACGGCCGCCAGTTCGAGCACCTGTTCGAGGACGGCGAGTCGTTCCGCATCGGCGCCCTGGAATGCCGCGCGCTGCATACCCCGGGGCATACCCCGGCGTGCATGACCTACCTGGTCGGCGACAGCGCCTTCGTCGGCGATACCCTGTTCATGCCCGACTACGGCACCGCCCGCTGCGATTTCCCCGGCGGCGACGCGCGCCAGCTGTATCGCTCGATCCAGCGCCTGTTCGCGCTACCCGACGCGACCCGCCTGTTCATGTGCCACGACTACACGGCTCCCGGCCGCGACGAGCACCGCTGCGAAACCAGCGTCGGCGAGCAGCGCCGGCACAACGTGCACGTCCGCGAAGGCGTCGACGAGGAGGCGTTCGTCGCCATGCGCCAGCAGCGCGATGCCACCCTCGGCATGCCGTCCCTGATGCTGCCGGCGATCCAGGTCAACATGCGCGGCGGCAACCTGCCGCCGGTGGAAGGCAACGGGGTGCGTTACCTGAAGATCCCGCTGGATCTGTTCTGATCAGTTGCGGCGACGCAGCAGGAGAATGAAGAACAGCCCACCGATGGCCGCGGTGGCGATGCCGATGGGCAGGTCCTGGGGGGCGATCAGGGTGCGCGCGGCGACATCCATCCAGACCAGGAACAGCGCGCCGAGCAGGGCGCACACCGGCAGCAGTCGGCGGTGCTCGGCGCCCACCAGCAGGCGCGCGGCGTGCGGCAGCATGAGACCGACGAAGCCGATGGCGCCGCTCACCGAGACTAGCACGCCGGTCAGCAGCGAGCAGCAGACGAAGACCCACAGGCGTACGCGACGGGCGTCCAGGCCGAGGGTCACGGCGGTCTGTTCGCCGGCCATCAGCGCGTTCAGCGCACGGCCCAGCCCGAGCAGTACCAGCAGGCCGCCGGCCACGCACAGCGCCGGCAGCCAGATCAACGACCAGCGCGCCAGGCCGAGGCCGCCGAGCATCCAGAACAGCACCGAGGAGGCGGCGCGGTGGTCGCCGAGGAACAGCAGCAGGTTGGCCAGCGCCAGGAGCACGAAGGACACCGCGACCCCCGCCAGCAACAGCCGGTCGCTGCCCAGGCGGCCGCCGCGGCTGGCCACGCCGAGCACCAGTAGCATGCTGCCGAGGGCGCCGAGGAAGGCCGCCAGCGGCAGGGTCAGCAGGCCGATCACCTCGCCGATGTAGAGCACCACCAGCACCGCGCCGAGGGTCGCGCCGGAGGTGGCGCCGAGCAGGTGCGGATCGGCCAGCGGATTGCGCGTGACCGCCTGCAGCGCCGCCCCCACCAGCGCCAGGCCGGCGCCGACGCAAGCGCCGAGCAGTACCCGCGGGGCGCGGATCAGCCAGACGATGTGCTCCTGGCCAGCGCTCCAGGCGCCGGGCTCCGCCGCCACGCCGAACAGGCGCTGGAGGACGATGCGGCCGACCAGGCCGCTGTCCAGTCGCGCCGGACCGAAGCCGAGGGCGAGAACGCAGGACAGGCCGAGCAATAGGACCAGGCTGCCCAGCAACAGGCAATAGGCGCGAGGGCTGCGGAACAGGGTCATGGACGTGGCGCCCGAGGGTGGAGGCCGGCGACCAGGGTTTCTATCGCCGCGGCGTTGCCGATGCCTGGCGTGGCCTGGTTATAGGGCAGGACGATGAAGCGTCGCTCGCGGATCGCGGTCAGGCTGCGCAGCGCCGGGTTCTCTTCGAGGAAACGCTGCTTCTGCGCGGCGCTGGTCTCGCCGTAGTCGACGATGACGATGACCTGCGGATCGCGGGCGACCACGCTTTCCCAGTTGACCTGGGTCCAGCTGGCCGCCACGTCGTCGGTCACGCTGCGACCGCCGGCGGCCTCGATCAGCGCCTGCGGCATGCCCAGGCGGCCAGAGGTGAAGGGGCGGTCCTCGCCGCTGTCGTAGAGGAACACCCGCGGCGCCTCGGCGTTCGCCGGGATGCCGGCGCGGGCGCGCTCGATGCGTGCCTGGAGGCTGGCGACCAGGCGCTCGGCGCGCGGTTCGACGTCGAAGATCCGTCCCAGGTTGCGCAGGTCGCGGTACAGCTCGTCGAGGCTGGCGCGGCGCGGCTCGCCGATCTGCGCGCAGGATTCGCTCAGCTCGTAGACCTTCACCCCCAGCGGCTCCAGGCTGGCCGGAGTGAGGTCGCCGCCGACGCGCATGCCGTAGCCCCAACCGGCGAAGAAGAAGTCGGCGTCGACATCGAGCAGGGTTTCCGCCGTGGGGTAGCGCGCCACCAGCTCGGGCAGCGGCTTGAGCGCGGCGATCAATCCGGGATCGGCATTCTTCCACCAGCCGCTGATGCCGGTATAGCCGACCATGCGCGTCTGCAGACCGAGGGCGACCATCATCTCGGTGAGGTTGATGTCGTGGCTGACCGCGCGCGACGGCGCGCGCTCGAACGTCACTTCGCGCTCGCAACTGCGCACGCTGAGCGGGTAGCGCTCGGCCAGCGCGGCATCGGCGCAGGCGAGCAGGGCGCCGAGCAGCAGGTGGTGCAGGATCGGGTGCTTCATGCTTGGGTAATCCAGGTCAGGCGCGGGTGGTCGGCGAGGGGGTGGCGGTCGACCAGGGCGCGGACGCCGAACACCCGCCACAGCAGGTCGGCGTCGAGCACCTCGGTCGGCGTGCCCTGGGCGACGATGCGCCCGCCGTCGAGCACGTAGAGGCGGTCGCAGAAGGCCGCCGCCAGGTTGAGGTCGTGGAAGCTCGCCAGGGTGCTCAGGCCGAGGCCGCGCAGCAGGCGCAGAAGCTCCAGCTGGTAGCGCGGGTCGAGGTGGTTGGTCGGTTCGTCGAGGATCAGCAGGCGCGGTTCCTGGACCAGCGCGCGAGCCAGCAGGGCGCGCTGCTTCTCGCCACCGGAGAGGCTGGCGAAGGGGCTCGCGGCACGCCCTTCGAGACCGACCTGGAGCAGCGCCTGGCGGACCCGCTGGCGGTCGTCCGCGCCGTGGCCGTCGAACAGGCCCTTGTGCGGCGTGCGGCCCATGGCGACCACGTCCTCGACGGCGAGGCCGAAGTCCTCGGGGAATTCCTGCAACACCACCGCGATGCGCCGGGCGGCCCAGCGCGGCGGCTGGCGCCAGAGGTCGTCGCCGTCGAGCACCACCCGGCCGCGCTGCGGTCGCGCATAGCGGAAGGCGCAGCGCAGCAGGCTGGTCTTGCCGCTGCCGTTGGGGCCGATCAGGCCGACGAAGCTGCCGGCCGGGACTTCCAGGTGCACGCCGCGCAGCAACTCGGTGGAGGCGTCGGGCGACCAGTGCAGGGCATCGAGGTGAAGGGACGACATGGCTACTCGCAGGTCCGGTGGTTCAGCAGAGACGATTGCCGCGGTGCCGACTTCAGAAACTGAAGTCGGCGGTGACGTTGAACGAGCGCGGCTGGCCCATGATCCATTGCTGGCCGTTGTTGTTGTCAGCCAGGGCGTACTGGCGGTCGAACAGGTTGTACAGCTCAAGGCCGAGGGTCAGGTCCGGCCGTACCCGCCAGCCCAGGTTGGCGTCGACCACCGTGTAGCCGGGCAGGCTGGCCTGGTTGGCGGCGTCGGCGTAGCGCCGGTCGACGTAGCGCAGCCCGGCGCCGACGCGCAGGGTCTCGGCGAAGGACTTGTCCAGCCAGAGGTTGGCGGTGCGCCGTGGCACGTTCCTGGGGCGGTTGCCGTTGCGCGAGTAGGTCTGCTTGTCGATCGTTTCGTCGAAGTCGTCGTATTCGGCACGCACCAGCGCGGCGTTCGCTGACAGCCGCCAGTCCTGGGCCAGGTTCAGTTCCAGGCTGGCCTCCAGGCCGTCCGAACTCTGCTGGCCGACCTGCTGCGCGTCGTGCGGCGGCAGCGGGTTGGCGCTGAGCAGCTTCTTCTTGACGATATGGTAGGCGGCCAGGGTCCATTCGCCGCGACCGTCCGGGAACAGTTGCTTGAGGCCGACCTCGGTCTGCTTCGAGTGGGTCAGGTCCATTTGCTGCTGGGCCGCGTTGAGGGTGATCAGGTTGCTCACGCCGTCCTCGCTGGTGGAGTACTGGCCGTACAGCGACAGTTCCGGGGTCAGCGCGAAGACCAGCCCGGCGCGCCAGTTGCCGCCCTGCAGGCTGCGGTCGCTGCGGGTGCCGGCGCGCAGGTCGTCGCGGTCGATATGGTTCTGGTCGCGGCGCACCCCGGTCACCAGCGACAGGCGCTCGTTGAGCTGCAGGCGGTTCTCGGCGAACAGGGCGAAGGTGCGGGTCTGGCTGCGCGAGTGCGGCCGGTAGGGCGAGCGGCTTTCGAAGTAGCCAGGCGCGGGGTGCCAGGGGTCGATGTAGTCGCCGCCGACATCGGTATAGGGCGAGTTGTTGGTCAGGCGGAAGCGGATGCGGTTGTACTCGGCGCCGACCAGGGTGCGGCTGTCGAGGCCGAACAGGGCGTGCTGGAAGGCGAAGGTCTGGCGGTCGCCGATCTGCTCCTGCTCGTGGCTGATGCGCAGGTAGTCCCTGCGCAACAGCTCTTCGCGCGGGACGTCCCATTCGTAGGTTTCGGCGTTGCGCCAGTGACGGCGGGCCTTGATGTAGTACAGCTGGTTGCTCGCGGTGACGCTGTCGGAAAGGCTCCAGTCGCTGGTCAGGCGGGTCCACTGGTCGTTGTAGCGCTGCACGTCGTTGCGCACGTTGTAGTTCTTCTCGCGCAGGCGCTTGTGGTACTTGCCGCCGACCAGCGGGGTGCCGAAGTCGTTCATCGGCTCCTGGTCGCCATAGTCGTGGGCGAGAGTGAAGGCCAGATCGTCGCTGGCCTGCCAGCGCAGCGCCGCGCTGATGCCCAGGTTGCGCGAGTCGCCACGGTCGATCCAGCCGTGGCTCTGCTGCTGGTTCAGGTTGAGCCGGTAGCTGAGGCTGTCGGTCAGCGAGCCGCCGCTGTCCAGGGCCAACTGGCGGTTGTCGTAGGAGCCGTAGCCGAGGCGCAGGTGGTTGCGGATCTCGCCGGCGAAAGGCTTCTTCGGCACCACGTTGATCACCGCGCCGGTGGCGCCTTCGCCGTACAGCACCGAGGCCGGGCCGCGGATCACGTCGATGCGCTCGACCATCCACGGATCGCTGGGGAAGTTCACCGTGCCCATGCCGGTGTACAGGCGCGTGCCGTCGAACAGTTGCATCACCGATGCGTGGCCGCTGAAGCCGCGCGCCGAGAGGCCGGTACCGCCATCTCCTGGGGTGCCGATGAAGCTGATGCCGGGGCTGCGGGTGACGGCGGCCTGGACGCTGGGGTTGTTGCGCCGGCGAACTTCCTCGCCGCTGATGCTGCTGGTGCTCGCCGGGGTGTCCAGGGCGCTGAGGCCCAGGCGCGAACCGGCACTGACCGGCGTGGCGAGATCGATGTGGTCGAGTTCGGCGGGGTCCTGGCGAACGCTGACCAACTGGCTGGGCAGGGCGAGGGCGGCTTCCTCGGTTTCGGCGAGGGCGGGCGGTACCAGCAGCAGGCTGGTGGATAGGCCGAGGGCGAAAGGCTCGGTGCGCAAACGGCTGAAGCGGGGCATGGGCGTTCCATCTCATGACCGGGCAGGACGGAACGCGCAGGAAATCGCAGGCGCGACAGCGCCTCGAACAACCGGCTCGCTCCCGCCCACCGCGGGTGTGCCAACAGGGCGTTGCAGGCCGGTCTCCGGGCTTGCGAGGGTCGTGAAATCCTCGCCTTCCCATGCTGGAGCACAGTGGCCTGAAGAGGATTTCGCTCGCTTACCGTTGCGGGGGCAGCGCCGGACTGATCACTGAAGTGACGCACCGGCTTCCCGTTTCACCTCCTGCGCGGCGGCAGGAGGCACCTGGAACGGGCCGGATGGGAACATCCGCACCGTTTCCAGTCAAGCCTTGAACGATCTGGATTGAATAAAATGTTATACTATAACAATTCGCTTGTGCAGTCTTTCTTCGCCGGACCCCACGCCCTGGCGCAGCTTCCCGGGTCATCACATTTTCTTCACGCCGGCCTGCTATGCTGCCGGCCTTCCTTGGGGAGTAGCCTGCCGTCACCCGTTGACGGCGCGCTGGTCAACATTCTTGGCAACCTGCCATGGCCAGCGCATCCAACCGGATTGGTGAGACCAACGACATTCCTGCGCCAAAGCCGGGCCGCGGGGTCATGTCGTTGACTCATGCCCGGCTGGAGTATCCGCGTGAATCCCGTTTCCCTGATCTTCCTCGCCTTCGCCATGTCCACCGATGCCTTCGCCGCGGCCATCGGCAAGGGCTCCAGCCTGGATCGGCCGCGCCTGTCGGAGGCGCTGCGCACCGGGATAATCTTCGGCGTGATCGAGGCGATCACCCCTCTGGTCGGCTGGCTGCTTGGCCAGGCCGCCAGCCAGTTCGTCGCCGACTGGGACCACTGGATCGCCTTCGTCCTGCTGGTGCTGCTCGGCCTGCACATGATCCACAACGGCCTGCGCGCGGATCATGCGACGGAACAGGAAAAGCCCGGCCAGCATTCGTTCTGGATTCTCGCGGTGACGGCGCTGGCCACCAGCATCGACGCGCTGGCGGTGGGCGTCGGCCTGGCCTTCGTCGACGTCAACATCTTCCTCGCCGCTGGCGCCATCGGCCTGGCCACCATGACCATGGTCACCCTCGGCACCATGCTCGGCCGGGCGCTCGGCGCAGTGACCGGCAAGCGCGCGGAGATGGTCGGCGGGGTGGTGCTGATCCTGGTCGGCGCGACCATTCTCTACGAGCATCTCAGCGCGGCGTGAGCGGCGCCGGAGACGGGGCGGGACAGGTCGCGGCGAGTGGGTGGGCGTTCGCTTCAGGCGCTTTCCCAATCGCGGATTGCCGCCAGCAGCGCCTCGCCGTCGGCGAACTCGCGGTCCGCCGGCGGTAGCGCCGGACGTGCCAGGACCAGCACCGGCAGGCCCATTTCCCGCGCCACCTGGAGCTTCGGCTCGGTGGCCTGGCTACCGCTGTTCTTGCTCACCAGCACGTCGCAGGCGAGGCGCTCGAACAACGCCCGTTCGCCATCCAGGCTGAACGGCCCGCGCGCGCCGATCACCTCGGCGCGCGGCGCGGCCGGCTGGCCTTGCAGGCAGCGCACGGTCCAGTGCTGGTGCGGCGGGACCTGGCCGAGATGCTCCAGCGGTTCGCGGCCGAGGGTGAACAGCGGACGGCGGAAGGGTGCGAGGGCGGCGATCAGCTCGCGCCAGTCGGCTACCTCGCGCCAGTCGTCGCCGGGCCCGGCCTGCCAGCCGGGCCGGCGCAGCGCCCAGCAGGGCACTCCGGCCAGTCGCGCGGCGCGCACGGCGTTCCGGCTGATCCGTGCGGCGTAGGGGTGGGTGGCGTCCACCAGCAGGTCGAAGCCCTGCTCGTCGATGAACGCCGCCAGCCCTTCGGCGCCGCCGTAGCCGCCGACCCGGACCTGGCAGGCCAGGTCGCCGGGCACCTTGCCCAGCCCAGCGAGGCTGTAGAGATGCGCCGGGCCGAGCCGGCGGGCGAGGGCCAGGGCCTCGCCGATCCCGCCGAGCAGCAACAGGCGTTTCATCGGCGCTCCTCGCAGGCCTGGCCGACCAGGTTGCCCTGGCGGTCGATGGCGAAGACTTCCAGCGCCACCTCGGTGGGCACGATGCCGCGGGCGAAGCGCAGGGCGTGGGCGCAGACCGCATCGCCCAGGGCCACGCCTTCGGCGTGTGCCTGGGCCAGCGCCTGCTGGCTGGTGTTGGCGGCGCGCATGCAGTCCTGTAGCGCGGCGCTGGCGCCGAGCGCGGCAGCCCAGCCGGCCAGTTGCGGCAGGTCGATGCTGGAGTGGCGGCTGTGCAGGTCGAGGTGGCCGCCGGCGAGCTTGCTGATCTTGCCGAAGCCGCCGCACAGGCTGAGCTTTTCCACCGGTGCCTTGCGCAGGTGCTTGAGCACCGCGCCGGCGAAGTCGCCCATCTCGATCAGGGCGATCTCCGGCAGCCCATAGCGCCGGCGCATGGCGTCCTCGCTGGCGTTGCCGGTACAGGCGGCGATGTGACGGACGCCGTTGGCGCGAGCGACATCGATGCCCTGATGGATCGAGGCGATATAGGCCGAGCAGGAGAACGGCCGGACGATGCCGCTGGTGCCGAGGATCGACAGCCCGCCGAGGATGCCCAGGCGCGGGTTCATGGTCTTCAGCGCCAGCTCGGCGCCGCCCTCCACGCCGATGGCGACCTCGAAGCCGCCGGCGTAGCCCCGTTCGGCGGCGAGCTGGGCGAGGTGGCGTTCGATCATCTGTCGCGGCACCGGATTGATCGCCGGCTCGCCGACCGCCAGGGTCAGCCCTGGGCGGGTCACCGTACCGACCCCGGGGCCGGCATGGAAGCGCACGCCAGGCTCGGCGCCCAGGCGCACCCGGGCGAACACCAGGGCGCCGTGGGTGACGTCGGGATCGTCGCCGGCATCCTTGAGGGTGCCGGCTTCCGCGCCGTTTTCCCAGGCGCGGCAGAATTCCAGGCGCATCAGCACCTGCTGTCCCTTGGGCAGGACGATCTGCACCGCGTCGCTGGTCGTGCCGCCCAGCAGCAGGCGCGCCGCCGCCAGGCTGGTGGCGGTGGCGCAACTGCCGGTGGTGTAGCCGCTGCGCAACGGCGCGGGCTGCTCGGGGGTTTCCTCACGCATCGCGGGGAGGCTTCCTGGCGGCGGGTTTGCGCAATTCCAGCAGAGTGATCGGCAAGGCCTGGCGCCAGGTATCGAAACCGCCCAGCGGTCGCGCGTGGGCGACGCCGAGGCGGGTGAGGTCGCCCCCCAGGCGTTGCTGCCAGTCGAGCAGCACCCGTTCGCTCTGCAGGGTGACCGCGTTGGCGAGCAGGCGGCCGCCGGGCCGCAGGCGCTCCCAGCAGGTTTCCAGCACGCCCTCGGCGGTGACCCCGCCGCCGATGAAGATGGCGTCCGGCTCGGGCAGTTCCAGCAGCGCCTCCGGGGCGCTGCCGGCGACCAGGTGCAGGGACGGTACGCCGAGGGCGTCGCGGTTGTGGCGGATATGTTCCTGGCGCTCGTCGTTGGCTTCGATGGCGATCGCCCGGCAACTGGGGTGCGCGCGCATCCATTCGATGCCGATGGAGCCGCAGCCGGCGCCGACGTCCCAGAGCAGCTCGCCGGGGCAGGGCGCCAGGCGCGCCAGGGTCACGGCGCGGACGTCGCGCTTGGTCAACTGGCCGTCGTGGCGATAGGCTTCGTCGGCCAGGCCCGGGGTCAGCGGCAGGCGCACGGCGCCGGTGCCGGCGCGGCATTCCACCGCCACCAGGTTGAGATCGGCGGCGCGCGGCAGCGACCAGTCGCCGGCGAGGCCGTCGAGACGGCGCTCGAGCGGCCCGCCGAGGTGTTCCAGCACGCTCAGGCGACTGGCGCCGAAGCCACGGGCGCTCAACAGGCGGGCGATGGCGGCCGGGCTGTCGCCGTCATTGCTGAGGACCAGCAGGCGCCGGCCGTCGTGGACCTGTGCCTGCAGCGCCGCCAGCGGACGCGCCACCAGTGACAGGCAGGCGACTTCCTGCAGGGCCCAGCCGAGGCGGGCGGCGGCCAGCGAGAGGGAGGAGGGCGCCGGCAGGACCCGCAGTTCGGTCGCCGGCAGTTGCCGGGCGAGACTGGCGCCGACGCCGAACAGCATCGGGTCGCCGCTGGCCAGCACGCAGGTCGGCTGGCCGCGCCGGGCCAGCAATGGTTCCAGGGAGAACGGCGTCGGCCAGGTTTCGCGGGCGGCGCCGATGCACGGCGGCAGCAGTTCCAGCTGGCGCGCCGCGCCGACGATCCGGCTGGCTTGCAGCAGGGCACGCCGGGCCTGCTTGCCGAGGCCGGGATAACCGTCCTCGCCGATGCCCACCAGGGTCAGCCAGGGAGGCGTCGAGTCTGCCGATGACACGGTTCCGATACTCCTGAAATGCGTCTGTGAAGGGCCCGCGACGGCTTCCGGACGGAATGGGTTTTCCCGGCCCCGGGCTGGGCGGCATAATAGCGCGTTCGTCGGTGCCCGGCCCTTTCGCGTTAGCGCGGGGCCAACGAGGGCCGAAGAGGGAACACGGAGCCGCGGTCTTTTCGAAGCCCGGGCCTAGCCGTGGCTGCCCCCGCAACTGTATGCAGCCTGTATTCGCGCCATTCGCCACTGGATTACCGGGAAGGCGGCGCGAAGCGGAGGTTCCTCCCCCGGGTGGAACGCCGGGCTGCGAGCCAGGAGACCTGCCGCCGAAACCAGTCGCGAGTGCCAACATCGGGCGGGGTGTACCGATGCCGTGGTCTGTCCCTGGGGGACAGCGGTGCGGTCGCCGCGACGCCGATTCGAGTAGCGTTTTTGAACGACGACCAGACCCCGGCACCCCTGCCCGTACCACGTCCGTCGCCCTGTCCCGGCCTGCTGCGTATCGTCCAGGCGCTGGACGGCGGCATCTGCCGCATCAAGCTCGATGCCGGTCGCCTGGACGCCGCCCAGGCACGCGCCGTGGCGGCCGCGGCGCGGGATTGCGCCAGCGGCGTGATCGAGGCGACCAACCGTTCCAACCTGCAATTGCGTGGCGTCCGTCGCGGCGAGGAAGAGCGGCTCGTCCGCCGCCTGCTGGACGCCGGCCTCGGTCCCCGGCATGGGGCCCTGGCCGGCGCCGACGACGTGCGCAACCTGATGCTCAGCCCGGCCGCCGGGCTCGATCCGCACCTGTCGCTGGACGTGCGCCCGCTGGCCGCTCGGCTGTTGCTGCGGCTCCAGGCGGACAGCCGCTACCACGCGCTGTCGGCCAAGTTCGCCATCCAGCTGGACGGCGGCGAAGACCTGGCGATGCTCGAACATCCCCATGACATCTGGCTCTCGCCGATGCCTGCGGCGCCGACCGCGACGCTGGTCTTCGGACTCGCCGGCTGCCCGGCCCGCGACCGCCCCCTGGCGGCGTTGCCGGCGGAGCGGGGCGAGTCCCTGGTGCTGGCGCTGCTCGACCTGTTCCTCGAACGCGCCCAGCCGCAACAGACGCGGATGCGCCACCTGTTGCAGGAGCTGGCCGGAGAACCCTTGCTGGAGGCCTTGCAGGCGCGCCTGGATTTCCCTCTGCGGCGTGACGAGCGGGTGGCGGCCTGGCGGCGTCCGCCGGGGCGTGCGTGGAGTCATCTCGGCGTCCAGCCGCAACGCCAGCCGGGCCTGGCGATGGTCGGCGCGGCGGCGCCGCTCGGCCGGCTCGACAGCGCTTGCCTGGAAGGCCTGGCCGAGCTGGTCGAGCGCCATGGCGACGGCAGCCTGCGCCTGACCCCCTGGCAAGGCGTGCTCCTGCCGAACCTGGCGCAGGCCGAGGCCCACCAGGCGCTGCTCGGCCTGCGCGGACTCGGCCTGCTGACCGAGCCCGACGCGCCGTTGGCGCGGCTGATCGCCTGCAGCGGTTCCAGCGCCTGCGCCAGGGGCTTGGCCGACACCAAGGGCGACGCCTTGCGCCTGGCCGAACGCCTCGGCCCGCGCAGCGACCTGCCGCAACTGCACCTGTGCGGCTGCGAACGGTCCTGCGCCGCTGCCCACCGCGCGCCGCTCACCCTGCTGGCGCGCAGCGGCGGGTTCTACGACCTGTACCGGCGCGACCCATGCCACCCCGGATTCGGCCAGTTGCTGGCCAGCCGCCTGACTTTCGCCACGGCCGCCGATTACCTGGCGGCCCTGCCTTCCCAGCCCACTTCCGGAAAACCCGCATGATTGACTACATCCGCGATGGCCAGGCGATCTATCGCCAGTCGTTCGCCACCATCCGCGCCGAAGCGAACCTCGCCGGCATCCCGGCCGACCTGGAAAAGCTCGCGGTCAGGGTGATCCACGCCTGCGGCATGGTCGACGTGGTCGACGACCTGCGCTTCTCGCCCGGCGCCGGCGCCGCCGGCCGCGCCGCGCTGGCCGCCGGCGCGGCGATCCTCTGCGACGCGCGGATGGTCGCCGAAGGCGTGACCCGCTCGCGGCTGCCCGCCGCCAACCGGGTGATCTGCACCCTCAACGAAGCGGACGTGCCGGCGCTCGCCACGGAACTCGGCAATACCCGCTCGGCGGTGGCCCTGGAGCACTGGCGCGAGCACCTGGAGGGCAGCGTGGTGGTGATCGGCAACGCGCCGACCGCGCTGTTCTACCTGCTGGAAATGCTCGACGCCGGCGCGCCGAAACCGGCGCTGATCCTGGGCTTCCCGGTCGGCTTCGTCGGCGCCGCGGAATCCAAGGAGATGCTCGCCGCCGATAGCCGCGGGGTGCCCTACGTGATCGTCCGCGGTCGCCGTGGCGGCAGCGCCATGGCCGCCGCGGCGGTGAACGCCCTGGCCACGGAGCGCGAATGATGAGTGTCGTGAAGGGCCGCCTGCTGGGCCTGGGCGTCGGGCCCGGCGATCCCGAACTGATCACCCTCAAGGCCCTGCGCCTGCTGCGCGCGGCGCCGGTAGTCGGCTATTTCGTGGCCAAGGGCAAGAAGGGCAACGCCTTCGGCATCATCGAGGCGCACCTGGACCAGGCCCAAGTGCGCCTGCCGCTGGTCTATCCGGTGACCACCGAGAAGCTGGAACCGCCGCTGTGCTACGAGACCATCATCAGCGATTTCTACGACACCGCCGCCGAACAGCTGGCCGCGCACCTGGACGCCGGCCGCGACGTGGCGGTGATCTGCGAGGGCGACCCGTTCTTCTACGGTTCCTACATGTACCTCCACGACCGCCTGGCGACGCGCTACGAAAGCGAAGTGGTGCCTGGCGTTTGCTCGATGCTCGGCGGCGCGGCGGTGCTCGGTGCGCCGCTGGTGTACCGCAACCAGAGCCTCTCGGTGCTCTCCGGAGTGCTGCCCGAGGAGGAGTTGCGCCGGCGCCTGGCGGATGCCGACGCGGCGGTGGTGATGAAGCTCGGCCGCAATTTCGACAAGGTCCGCCGCGTGCTGGTCGAGCTTGGCCTCGAGCGCCGCGCGCTGTACGTCGAGCGGGCGACCATGGCCAACCAGCGGATCGTGCCGTTGGAACGGGTGGAGCCGATGGCCTCGCCGTACTTCTCGCTGATCGTCGTCCCCGGCGACAAGTGGCAGGGAGGGGCCGGCGGTGAGTGACGCCCAGCAGGTTCCGGCCATCGTCATCCTCGGCCAGGGCGCGCTGGATACCGCGCGGCGGGTCCAGGCGCGCTATCCCGGGGCGCTGGTCCACGGGCTCGCCGGGCGGGTCGAGGCCGAACGTTCCTATACGGACTTCGGCGACACCCTGCGCGAACTGTATTGCGCCGACCGCCCGATCGTCGCCCTGTGCGCCGCCGGCATCGTCATTCGCAGCCTGGCGCCGTTGTTGCAACGCAAGGGAGCGGAGCCGCCGGTGCTGGCCCTGGCCGAGGACGGCAGCGCGGTGGTGCCGCTGCTCGGCGGGCTGGCCGGGGTCAACCGGCTGGCGCGGGAAATCGGCGAGGTGCTGGCCGTGGCGCCGGCGATCACCACCAGCGGCGAGCTGCGCTTCGGCACCTGCGTGCTCAACCCGCCCGTCGGTTATGTCCTGGCCGACCTGGAGCAGGGCAAGCGCTTCGTTGCCGATTTGCTCGGTGGCCAGCCGGTGCGCGTCGAGGGTGCCGCCGACTGGCTCGACGCGGCCCGTTTGCCGCGCGACCCGGCGGCGGCGCTGGCGATTCACGTGACGCCCTCGGCGCGTGCGCCGCGGGCCGAGGAACTGCTGATCCATCCGCGCTGCGTGCTGGCGGCGCTCGAACCTGCCGACGCGGCGGCGGACGCGGTGCGCCAGGCGCTGGTCGATGCCGGCCTGGCCGCGGCGGCGCTCGGCGGCTTGCTGGCCGACAGCGCGCGGATGGCCGATCCGCGCCTGCAGGCCGCCGCCGATGCGCTCGGCGTACCGCTGCGCTTCCTGCCGCAGGCCGATCCCGCTGCGCGCCTGCGCCAGGCCTTGCCCGCCGCCGAGCAGGTCGGCGACCGGCTGGCGGTGGCCGCCGCGCCCTTGGCGATGGACCGCATCGGCCAGCGTCGCGGCCGACTCACGGTGATCGGCCTGGGGCCCGGCTGCGCCGAGCTGATGGTGCCTGCGGCGCGGCGGGCACTGGACGAGGCCGAGGACATCCTCGGCTACCAGACCTACGTCGACATGGCCGGACCCTTCCGCGCCGGACAGGTGCTGCATGGCAGCGACAACCGCGAGGAATTGCAGCGCGCCCGGCATGCCTTCGAACTGGCGGCGACGGGCAGGGCGGTGGTGCTGGTATCGTCCGGCGACCCCGGCGTGTTCGCCATGGCCGCCGCGGTGCTGGAAGCCCTGCATGGCGCTGGCGAGCCGGCCTGGGACGTGGTCGAGCTGCGGATCTTCCCTGGCGTCTCGGCGGCCCTGGCCACCGCGGCCAGGGCGGGGGCGCCTCTGGGCCACGATTTCTGCCTGCTGTCGCTGTCCGACAACCTCAAGCCCTGGGAGGTGATCGAGCGGCGCCTCGACCTGGCCGGCGCCGCCGACCTGGCGATGGCTTTCTACAATCCGATCTCGCGGGCGCGGCCCTGGCAACTGGGACGGGCGCTGGAGATCGTCGCCCGCCATCGTTCGCCGCAGACCCTGGTGGTGCTCGGTCGCGACATCGGGCGGCCCGGCGAGCGCCTGCTGCGCACCACCCTGGGCGAGCTGCGTGCGGAGCAGGTGGACATGCGCACCCTGGTGATCATCGGCTCGTCCACCACCCGCAGCTTCCCGCGTGCCGACGGCGAAGCCTGGGTCTACACGCCGCGCTGGTACCCATCGGAATAGCGGGGCGGGAGCGCGCGCGGAAATGTGGCAGACTGCTGCGCGCATCCCTGTACCGCGGAGCCTGAATCCATGTCCTTTCGCTGTTCCCCGTGCCGCCTGGCCGGCATCCTGCTGGCGGCGCTGTTCGTTCCGGGGCTGGCCGCGGCGGCCGGCTCCTGCGAGCGCCTGGTGGCCACCGGCAACCCGGAGTACCCACCCTACCTGTGGCGCGACCCGCAGGATCCGAAGCGCCTGATCGGAGCCAATGCCGACCTGTTGCAGCGCCTGGGCAAGGAACTTGGCGTGCGCATCGACGTGCTCTACAGCGGCTCCTGGGAGAAGGCCCAGGAAGAGGTGACCAGCGGTCGCGCCGACCTGCTCGCCGGAGCCTACCTGACCCTGGCACGGCTCGGCAGCATGGACTACGTGCATCCGCCGTTCCTGATGACCAGCGGGGTGGTCTGGGTGAACAAGGACGCCGCGTTCCCGTTCATCGGCCGCGACGACCTGATCGGGCACAAGGGCAGCGTGCTGGCCGGCAGCAGCCTGGGCGAGGAGTTCGACCGTTTCGCCAAGGCCAGCCTCGACCTGAAGCCGGTGCCGAGCCTGACCCAGGGCTTGCAGGACCTGATGCTCAAACGCAGCGAGTTCCTCCTCTACCAGGCGCTGCCCGGGCAGGCCCAGGTCGAGGCGCTGGGCATGGCCGACGACCTGGAGGCGCTGGAACCGGTGCTGAGCAGCGAGGGGCTGTACCTGACGCTGTCGCACAACTCCGCCTGCAACGATCCGTGGCTGCGCGGACAACTGGCGAAAAAGATGACAGAATTGTCGGCTGCCGGCGTTCCCGTAACGCTCTTGCAGGACAATCTCGAACGCTGGAAAGCCCAGCAATTGCCGGCTTCCGGCGCCAGTTCGACTACGCAGGAAAGTGACTTGTGAGCATTCGATGGATGATGGCCGCAGGCCTCGCCGCGCTGACCCTGAGCGGTTGTGCGAGCAACGACCCGGCTCCGCTGGAGCAGATGCGCCTGACCGAACAGGCGCTGGAGCAGGCCAAGGCGGTGGGTGCCACCGACGACGTGGCCGAGCTGAAACTGGCCCAGGACAAGTACGCCGCAGCGCAGATCGCGATGACCGCGGAGTCCTACAAGAAGGCGCGCCTGTTGGCCGAGCAGGCCGAGCTGGACGCACGCCTCGCCGAGTCCAAGGTGCTGACGCAGAAGAGCAAGGACCAGCTCGGCGAGCTGGACAAGAGCCTGAAACGTCTGCGCAAGCAACTGGGGGAGACCGACTGATGCCGGGCAAAGCGACTCTCTTCGCCACCCTGCTGGCCTGCGCCGCGCTGGCTGGCTGCGCCGACCACAAGCTCAGCGAACAGTCGCTGGCCAAGGCGCAGAGCGAGTTCGATCAGGTCAAGGAAGATTCCGACGTGCTCCGCGCGGCGCCCAAGGATGTGATCCGCGCCGGCGAATCGCTGGCCCGCGCCGAACGCCTGTCCAGCTACTGGGGCAGCAGCAGCGACGTGATCCAGTATGCCTACCTGAGCCAGCGCTACAGCGAGATCGCTCGCCAGCACGCCTTGCTCAACCTCAACCAGGAGCGCCTGACCCGCCTGCAACTGGAGCGCGAGCGCCTGCAACTGGCCCTGCGCGAAGCCAAGCTGCTCAGCGTGCAGGAGCAGGGCCAGCGCCTGAGCGAGGAGATCGCCAGTCTCAGCACCGAGGAAACCGAGCGTGGCCTGGTGCTCACCCTTGGCGACGTGCTGTTCGACTTCAACCGCGCCGAACTCAAGCCGGCGGCCAACCGCACCGCGCTGAAGCTGGTGCAGTTCCTCCAGCTCAATCCGCGGCGGGTGATCCGCATCGAAGGCTATACCGACAGCGTCGGCGACAGGCAGGCCAACCTCGACCTGTCGCGCGAGCGCGCCCAGGCGGTGGCCGACGTGCTCGCCGATCTCGGCGTGGATCCCGCGCGCATGCAGGTGGTCGGCTACGGCGAAGCCTTCCCGGTCACCGACAACGCCTCCAACCGGGGACGGGCGCAGAACCGCCGGGTGGAGATCGTCTTCTCCAACGACAAGGGCCAGCTCAGCGCGCCGCGCTGAGAACCGCGCCGCCGCAGGAAGCCCCGGTACCCCAAAGGGTCCGGGGCTTTTTTCGTCTGGCGAACCGGGTGGCGCTGGATTTCTCTGTCAGAACTTGCGCAAGAGCGGGCTATCATCGGGATCGAACTAGTTCGAGCGGCAATCCGTGCAGCATAAGCACCTTGTATTTCGTTATAACGAGTAGAGAGGCGCCATGAGTTCGAACGAAACCCTGCCGGGGTTGGTGATCGCCGATTCCTTCCCGGTCATGCAGTGGGCGCTGCAGCGCTACCTCAGCGAGGAGTGCGGACGCCAGGTGCTGGCGGTGGTCGGCGATAGCGACAGCCTGGTGGAGCGCCTGGCCGACCTGCCGCCGGAAAGCATCCTGATCACCGAGCTGGGCTTGCCTGGCCAGCGCAGCCGCGACGGTATCCACCTGGTGGAATGGCTGACCCGGCACTGCCCGCAAATGAAGGTGATGGTCTACTCGGTGTTCAGCGCGCCGTTGCTGGCCAAGGCGGTCCTGCGCAGCGGCGCCTCGGCCTACATCAGCAAGCGCAGCCCGCTGGAGACGCTGAAGGCGGCGCTGGAGTGCATGGCGCTCGGACAGACCTTCCTCGACCCCGGCCTGCACCCGCAGCGGCATACCGGCAAGCCGCTGAGCCCCACCGAGGTGGACATCCTCCGGCGCCTGGCGCGTGGCGACACGGTCAGCGAGATCGCCCAGCGGACCATGCGCAGCGTGTCGACCATCAGCACCCACAAGAAGAACGCGATGGTCAAGATAGGCCTCAACAGCGACGCCGAACTGATCGCCCTGGGCGTGATGAACTGGCTACACGAACTCGCCTGACCGGGTTCGAAACATCTCGACCGCCAGTTGCGGAACAATCCTCGCCAGCCCCCGGGAGCCATCCCGCCGCAGCCGAGGAATCCGCATGATCCGCCAGCCCCGCTTTGCCCGTTTCGTCCTGCCGTTGTTGCTGAGCCTGTGCCAGCCGTCCTTCGCCGCCGAACTCCGCGCGGTTGCCGAAGCACGCCGCCAGGAACTCCTGCTGGAGGACTCGCCGGTGGCGTGCGGCGAGGTGGGCTGCACGGCGCGGGAAAGCCTCAGCCTGGTGGCATTGCAGGTGCAGGCCCGGGTTCTGGTCACCCGCCTCGGCCGCGATGACTTTTCCCCGGCCGCCCGCCAGCCCGCCGCCGTCCCGGACTACCGCCTGTTCGGCGATCTCGGCCTGGCACCAAGCCCCTTCGCCTGGCAAGCGTCGACCGGCGAGAGCGCGGCGGCGGACGCGTTGCGTTTCTGACTTTCCCTATGGCCGCTCCCCAGGCGGCTCTTGGCGGACTATTTCCCGCCCGTACCCGGCCGGTGGCGACCGACCGGGTTTTCTTTTTCTCGCGAACGCGCCGTCTCTGCGACCGACCCGTACAGTTTTGCGACTGTATGCCTGGTTGTCGGCCGAACTGTTCTGGAGCAGTTTCACGAATTGAGCTACTGTTTCGGTTCAATCGCCGAGGAAAACCCGCCATGACCAATCTGCTGCTTTACCAACGCATCGCCCAGCAGTTGGCCGAGGACATTCGCCGTGGCGTCTACCAGCCGGGCGAGCGGGTACCGTCGGTGCGCAAGCTCAGCACCCAGTTGAACGTCAGCCACGCCACCGTGCTGCAGGCCTACGCCACCCTCGAGGACCAGGGACTGATCCGCGCCCGTCCGCAATCCGGCTTCTACGTCCACCGCACCCCGGCACTGACCGCGCCGACCCCGGATATCGCGCGGGTCGAGCGTCCCGGCCTGGTCACCCGCAGCAGCATCA
Source organism: Pseudomonas sp. HMSC067G02 (assembly GCF_001813485.1). Classification (NCBI taxonomy): domain Bacteria; kingdom Pseudomonadati; phylum Pseudomonadota; class Gammaproteobacteria; order Pseudomonadales; family Pseudomonadaceae; genus Pseudomonas; species Pseudomonas sp. HMSC067G02. Next base: position 78,949 of record NZ_KV812628.1, on the reverse strand, counting down.
TCAACCAGGTGCTCGCCGAGTCCCGCCGCGAAGGGGTATTCCCGCTCGGCGCGGCGGTGCCGCATGTGGACTACCTGCCGGTGCGCGCCTTGCACCAGCAACTGGCCAAGGTCACCCGCTTCCAGAGCCCACGGGCGTTCAGCTACATGTTCAGCCCCGGTTTCGAGCCGCTGCGGCGGCAGGTGGCGATCCGCATGCGCGACGCCGGCGTGGTGGTCGACCCGTCGCAGGTGACCATCACCCACGGCTGCGTGGATGCGATCCACATGGCCCTGCGGGTGCTGACCCGTCCCGGCGACCTGATCGCCACCGAGTCGCCGAGCTACTACGGCCTGCTGCAACTGGCTGACGTGCTGGGCCTGAAGGTGATCGAGATCCCCAGCGACCCGCGCACCGGGATCAGCCTGGAAGCGCTGCAACTGGCGGCCAACCAGTGGTCGATCAAGGCCTTGGTGCTGACCGCGCGGCTGAGCAATCCCTTCGGCGGGACGATTCCCGAGGATCGCCAGAAGCAACTGCTGAAACTGACCGCCGAACACAACATCGGGGTGGTCGAGGACGACATCTACGGCGAACTGATGTTCGACCAGGGCCAGGCGCGCTCGCTCAAGTCCCACGACCGCGACGGCCGGGTGATCTACTGCTCGAGTTTCTCCAAGACCATCTCGCCCGGCGTACGCATCGGCTGGATCATCGCCGAGCGCTACCAGGAGGAGATCCGTCGCCTGCAGACCTTCACCACCCATTCGGCCTGCACCGTGACCCAGATGGGCGTCGCCGCCTACCTGGAGAACGGCGGCTACGACCGCCACCTGCGCTACATCCGCCAGGAGTACCGGAAGAACATGACCGCCTACCAGTTGGCGGTGCAGCAGTACTTCCCGGAGGGGACGCAGATGACCCGGCCCAAGGGCGGCTTCATCCTCTGGGTCAGCCTGCCGGCCAAGGTCAACACCAAGGAACTCCACGTGCGGGCCCTGGAGCAGGGCATCAGCATCGCCCCGGGGCTGATCTTCAGCAACACCGAGCAGTTCAACAACTGCCTGCGGCTGACCTGCGGGATTCCCTGGAACCGCGAGGCGGAGCGGGCGATCATGACCCTCGGCATGCTTGCCGGGCAGCTTTGCCAGGAAGGCCTTATCGCCGCCTGAGCGCGAGGCGCTCCCCTGGCTGAGGGGCACCCCGCGACAGTCCGCGAAGAATTTTCCCGGGGATTAACCCGAATCCACCGACAGCTTCGTCTCAGCGGGTATCTCTCCGCTGCACGACGAGGTCGTCTCGATGTTTTTCCCGGCTTCCATCCGGACCGGCACTTTCGCCGAACTGTCCGACGCTGGAAAATGTCTACCGATAGCCGCTCCGGCCGCGCTTCTGGCGACGGCCCGGGCGTTTCGTGGCGACGCCGATGCGTGCCGCGAAGGATGTGGCCGATGAGCCTGCTCTCGGTCGCCTTTGACACAGGACAGGAGTCGACCAGCGGCATGCATGCCTCCACCAGCGCCACGACGGCCGCCGGCAGCGACGAAACGCTGCTGGCGCGTTACCGCAAGGGCGATAGCGCGGCCTTCGAGGTGCTCTACCAGCGCCATCGGCAAGGTCTCTACCGTTTTCTCTGCGGCCTGGCCGGACAGACCGAACTGGCCGACGAGATCTACCAGGAAACCTGGCTCAGCCTGATCCGCAGCGAGAGCCAGCCGCAGGGCCGGGCGAGCTTCCGCACCTGGCTCTACCAGATCGCCCGCAACCGCTTGATCGATCATTGGCGCAAGCATGGCCAGCGCCAGCCGTTGCAGGACAGCTACGACGAACAGTTGCACGCGCAACCCGACCAGGGCGCCGGCCCCGAGCAGCAGCTCAGCCTGAGCCGCGACGGCGAGCGCTTGCAGAGCGCGCTGGAGACCCTGCCCGAGGAACAGCGCGAGGTATTCCTGATGCGCGCCCACGGTGAACTGGAACTGGCCGAGATCGCCACGCTCACCCAGTCGCCGCTGGAGACGGTGAAGAGCCGTTTCCGCTACGCGGTGCAGAAGCTGCGCCGGCTGCTGGCCGAGGAGGTGGCGGTATGAACCCACAGAAGCATTCCGCGAGCGTCGCCGAAGAGCAGATGCTGGCGCATTTCCGCGCCCACGCGCCGCAGCAACCGGCGCCGGCGCTGGACCAGGCGATCCTCGCCGCCGCGCGACGCCAGGCGGCGCATGTCGAACCCGCCCGGTCCTGGTGGCGGCGCTGGCTGGAAGCCTCCCGCAGGCCGCGTTGGCAGGCGGCCTTCGCCAGCCTGCTGGGCGTGGCGCTGGTGCTGGGGCTGGTCAGCCACAACGTGCTGGACGACGCCGAGCGTCAGGCCCGCCCCGAAGTGGCGTTCAGCGATGTGCCCCTGCGCGACGGAGTCGCCGGGGCCGCTGCGGCGAAGCGGGCCATGCGCGCGCCGGCGGCGCCGGCTCCGCTGTCCGGCGAGATGTCGGAGCCCCCGGCCTTGCTGGCCAGCTACGCATCGTCCGGGGAGGCGCCGCAACTGATGGCCGAGGCCGCGCCGCCGGCTCCGGCTGCCCTGGCCGACCGACCGCCGGCCCAGGCCGCGCAGCAGGCGAAGGTCCAGGCGGAGCTGGCTGGCGACTTCGTCGCCCAGGCCAGGGGCAAGGCGGTTGCGGTGAAGCCGGAGGTGCTCGACGAGGCGCTCGGGGCGGTCCTTGCCCTACGTGAGCAGGGCAAGACGGAGCAGGCCGCGACCCAGTTGGCCGAGCTGCAGAAACGTTTCCCCGGAGAGAACCTGGTGGAACGACTGGAACGCCTCGCGACGATAGCCGCGAGCGCCAAGAAACGGCCGTGACGACCATGGCCCGCGACGCCATGATGGCGTCGCGGGCTGACATCAAGCGGTTATCCGTGCATGACAGGTTAGACATGGGGCGAACAACCGAGAGAGTGCCAGGATGACGATAGTGACCCCTTGCCTTGGTTGCAGTCTGCCGTCAGCATTGCCGCAATTGGCCATACCTGCGTGACTATGAAACGTCTTTGCCGAATTTGCGTCGTTGTTCTTTTCGGTTGCTTCCTGGCGGCCTGCGATGACGGCTCCAAGGCACCGGAAAAGAAAGCCCCGGAAGCACCGCCGCAGGAGCAGCGCGCCCCTGCCAAGCCAGTGAAGCCTGCACGAGCGGAGCCAGCGCCTGCCGTGCCTGCCGCGCCGAAAACAGCTTCGAAGAAGGTCGCGCCAGCCGCGGAGCAGGTTGCCGAACCCAAGCCGCCGGCCAAGCCGAAGCCTGCGGCTGCGCCGCCGAAGCCGGCCAGCAGGCCGGTCGCCAAGGACAAGCCGGCGCCGGCGAAGCGCGCTTCCACCGCTCGTCTCGACCCCGAGGTGCGCAAGCCGCTGCCGAGCGCCAAGCTGGACCTGCGCCTGCCGAAGGAACTGGTGCAGAAGATGGCGCCGCCCGGCACGGAAGAGACCCATAAGCCCAAGCCGCTGTTGCCGCCGATGTTCGAGGAAAAGGACGACAGCGACTTCCGCCTCAACGGCCAGTTGCTCTATCGCGACCGCGAACTGGGCGTGTCGCGGCCCCTGGAAGGGGCCGAGTTGCAGTTCGAGTTCCGCCAGTAGGCCGCCCCGGCGCTCAGAAGCGGTAGCGCTGCTCCTGCAACGCCTGGTACAGCTCCGCGTCCAGCGGCTGGTAGCCGGCGCTGCCGGGCAACCTGACGAAGAGTTTGTCGCTCACCCGCGCGGGATCGTAGGCGTCGCGCTTGAGGTCGGTCTTCTTGTACTTGAAGGTGCCGGTGGTCTCGACTTCGCGCAGCAGGCGCAGGAACACCGGCGTGGCATAGGCCGGCAACTCGCGGTCGAGGTGCGCGGCGAGGGCCTCGCGGTCCAGTTCGACGCCATCGGCCAGGCGCAGCGCGGCCATCCCGCAGCGGCCGTTGGTGCCGGGAATCTCCACGCCGTAGACCACCGCATCCTCGACCCCGTCGAAGGCGCCGAGGGCGTTTTCCACCTCGGTGGTGGAAACGTTCTCGCCCTTCCAGCGGAAGGTGTCGCCGAGACGGTCGACGAACTGGGTGTGCTTGAAACCGATGTCGCGCATCAGGTCGCCGGTGTTGAACCAGGCGTCGCCCTTCTTGAACACGTCGCGGAGGATCACCGCTTCGCTCTTGGCCGGATCGGTGTAGCCGTCGAACGGCCACTTCGCGCTGATCTCGCTGATCAGCAGGCCGACCTCGCCCTTGCCGACCTTCTCCATGAAGCCCTTGGCGTCGCGCACCGGGCGGTCGTTCTCCAGGTCGTAGCGGACGATGGCGTAGGTGGCTGGGGAGAAGCCCACCGTATTGTCGAAATTGAATACGTTGGTGAAGCCGATGTTGCCTTCGCTGGAAGCGTAGAACTCGGTGATCCGCTGGATCTCGAAGCGTTGCTTGAACTCGGCCCAGATCGACGGGCGCAGGCCGTTGCCGATCATGCAGGTCAGGCTATTGCCGCGTTCCTCGGCGCACGGCGGCTGGTTCAGCAGGTAGCGGCAGAGTTCGCCGATGTAGCCGAAGCAGGTCGCCCGGTAGTGCTGCACGTCCTTCCAGAAACCGCTGGCGGAGAACTTGCGGCGCAGGGCCATGGCCGCGCCGCCGGCGAGCGCCGCGCTCCAGCAGACGGTCACGGCGTTGTTGTGGTAGCAGGGCAGGGTCAGGTAGAGCACGTCGTCGCGGCCCAGGCCCAGGCCGGAATGGCCGAAGCCGCCGTAGGCCTTGATCCACTTGCCGTGGCTCATGATCGAGGCTTTCGGCAGGCCGGTGGTGCCGGAGGTGTAGATGTAGAAGCAGGAGTCCTTGAGCCGCACCCTGCCGGTGTCCTCGAGGTTCTCCGAGGTCTGTCCCTGGGCCAGGCGCATCAGGTTGCGCCAGCCCATCGGCGGCGAGCCGGGATCGCCGAGGGTGTCGCCGTCGTCGACCCAGTAGCAATGGCCGGCGTTGCCGAGCACCTCCTGGCGGACTTCCTCGAACACCTCGCGCAACTCTTCGCCGACCACGAAGTGGCCGGGCTTCACCAGGTTCAGGCTGTGCACCAGGACCTTGCCGCGCTGGGTGGTGTTGACCAGTGCGCCGATGGCGCCGAGCTTGGCCAGGGCGGCGAGGATCGCCAGCAGCTCGACGCGGTTCTCCAGCATCACCGCGACCACGCTGCCGTGGCCTACGCCCTCGGCCTTGAAGGCGCGCGCCAGGCGATTGGCCCAGCCGTTGAACAGGGCGTAGCTGATCCGCCGCTGGCCGTCGAGCACCGCCGGGTTGTCCGGGTACAGGCGTGCCGCGCGCTCCAGCGCCCAGCCCAGGGACAGGCTCTTCTCGCGGTTACGGATCGCGGTGTAGTACAGGCCGCGCAGCATGCGCGGCACGCGGCCGAAGGTGGCAGGCAGGCGGGCAACGAAACGGTTGAAAGTGATCAGGTCGGCGTGGGTCATGGCTCTCGCGCTTTGTCGTTGTTGTGCGGGGCGTAGGACGCTCCCGCGACTCTAGACCGCAGCCGCCGCCTCGGCTATGACCGTTGCGCGGTCGCCCCGGGGCACTTCGGCAAATAGCCCGGAAGCCCGCCGCAGAGCGCCGCGCGCCTTTCGTCGGAGACCTCAGTCGAGGAACAGGTCGGGCACCAGCGCGCCACCCTCCGGGTCGTAGCGGTACTGCTCGAAATCGCTCTGGCCGCGCTCGCGCAGCAATTCCTCGTCGACCAGCAGGCGCCCGCTGAGGCTGCGCCCCTCGCTGGTGAGAATGGCGTGCGCGGCGTCGGCCATGATCGCCGGGGTGCGCGCGCGGCGGAAGGCGTCACGGCTGCCCAGCTCGAACTCGATGGCGGCGGTGGCGATCATGGTCTTCGGCCACAGCGCGTTGACGCTGATGGCGTATTTCCCGAACTCCTCGTGCATCCCCAGGGTAAGCATGCTCATGCCGTACTTGGTGACCGTGTAGGGGCCGTGCTGGGCGAACCACCTGCCGGCCAGGTTGATCGGCGGCGACAGGCTGAGGATGTGGCCGTTGGCGCTCCTGCGCAGGTAGGGCAGGGCGGCCTGGCTGCAGACCAGCACCGCGCGGGTGTTGATCTGGTACATCAGGTCGAAGCGCTTGGGCTCCAGCTTTTCCACCCCGACCAGGCGGATCGCCCCGGCGTTGTTGACCAGTGCGTCGATCCCGCCGAAGCGTTCGGCGGCGCGGGCCATGGCCGCCGCCACGGCCTGCTCGTCGCGCACGTCGAGTTGCAGCGGCAGGGCCTGGCCGCCGGCGGCCTCGACCTCGGCGGCGACGCTGAAGATGGTGCCTTCCAGCTTCGGATGCGGCTCGGCGCTCTTCGCCGCGATCACCAGGTTGGCGCCATCGCGCGCGGCGCGCAGGGCTATCTCCCGGCCGATGCCGCGGCTGGCGCCGGTGATGAACAGGGTCTTGCCGTGCAGTGACATGGGCGTCTCCGTTTTCTTGTCGTTGTCGTTGTCGTTGTCGTTGCGGATGAGCGGCGGGTTGTCTCAGGCGTCGGCTTCCACCTCGACCAGCACCTGCCGGTTGCGTACCTGCTCGCCACGGCCGACCTGGACGCGGCGGACCACGCCGTCGACTCCGGCCTTCAGCGGGTGTTCCATCTTCATTGCCTCCAGCACCAGCAGCAGTTGGCCCTTGCCGACCCGTTCGCCCTCGCCGACCAGCACCTCGACGATGGCGCCGTCCATCGGCGCCTTGAGCGTGCCGGAACTGGCGCCGACCTGGGCGCTGGCGCCGGCGTGGGTGACGTCGAGCAGTTCGAGGTTGCCGCCGTGGCCGTATAGCCAGAGGCGCCCGCCGTCCAGGTGGTAGGCGTGGCGACGGCGAATGCCGTCGAGTTCGGCGCTGGCCCAGCGTCCGTCGCAGTCGAGCAGGCGCACGGCGATCTCGCGTCGCTCCAGGCGCGCCAGCAGTCGCGGCCGACGACCGCTTTCGAGGACCTCCAGGCCGATCTCCAGGCGCTGTTCGGCGTGCTTCAGGACGATCTTCCACGGTGCCCCGGCGGCGCTGCGCCAGCCGGCCAGGCCGGGCTGGTGCGCACTGGCCTCGGCGCCGGCCTGGTAGAGCAGGGCGGCGGCCAGGGCCAGTTCCTCGGCGCCCGGCTGGCGCGGTTGCAGGCTGGGGTCTTCGGCGAAGCGTTCACCGATGAAGGCGGTGGTCGCCTCGCTGGCGGCGAAGTCCGGATGCGCCAGGAGGTTGGCGAGGAACCGCTGGTTGCCGTCGACCCCCAGCAGCACGCAGCGCTCCAGCGCGCGGATCAGCTTGCGCCGGGCTTCGTCGCGGGTCGCCCCGTAGGCGATCAGCTTGGCCAGCATCGGGTCGTAGAAGGGCGTCACCGCCTGCCCCTCGACCAGGCCATGGTCGATGCGTACGCCGGGCAGCAGTTCCGGGTCCCAGCGCAGCACCGTGCCGGTCTGCGGCAGGAAGCCGCGACCGGCGTCCTCGGCGTAGAGGCGGACCTCGATGGCATGCCCGCGCAGTTCCACCTGCTCCTGCCGCAGCGGCAGCGGATGGCCCTCGGCGATGCGGATCTGCCAGGCCACCAGGTCCTGGCCGGTGACCAGTTCGGTGACCGGGTGTTCGACCTGCAGGCGGGTATTCATCTCCAGGAAGTAGAAGCGACCATCCTCGCCGAGAAGAAACTCGACGGTGCCGGCGCCCACGTAGTTGACCGAGGCCGCGGCCTTCACCGCCGCCTCGCCCATGGCGCGACGCAGGTCGGCATCGAGCACCGGGCAGGGGGCTTCCTCGATGACCTTCTGGTGGCGGCGCTGCACCGAGCAGTCGCGTTCGCCGAGGTAGAGCAGGTTGCCGTGGCGGTCGCCGAACACCTGGATCTCCACGTGGCGCGGGCGCGGCACGGCCCTCTCCAGGATCAGCTCGGCGCTGCCGAAGGCGCCCAGCGCTTCCGAGCGCGCGGTGCGCAACTGTTCCAGCAGTTGGCCGGGTTCCTCCACCAGGCGCATGCCGCGGCCGCCGCCGCCGGCGCTGGCCTTGATCATCAGCGGGTAGCCGATGCGTTCGGCCTCGCGCCGCAGGGTCGCGTCGTCCTGTTCGGCGCCTTCGTAGCCGGGGATGCACGGCACCCCGGCGGCGAGCATGGCGATCTTCGACAGGCGCTTGCTGCCCATCAGGTGGATGGCTTCCGCATCCGGGCCGATGAAGACGATCCCGGCGGCTTCGCAGGCACGGGCGAATTCGGCGTTCTCGGAGAGGAAGCCGTAGCCGGGGTGGATCGCCTCGGCGCCGCTGCGACGGGCGGCGTCGAGGATCGCCTCGAGGTTCAGGTAGGACTGCGCCACCGCTGCCGGGCCGATGCACACGGCCTCGTCGGCCAGTTGCACATGGCGGGCGTCGGCGTCCGCCTCGCTGTACACGGCGACGCTGCGGTAGCCCAGTTCATGGGCGGTGCGCAGCACCCGGCAGGCGATTTCACCGCGGTTGGCGACGAGGATCTTGTTGAAGCTGGGCATGTCGTTCGGCTCCTGGAGGCTGTTGCCCTGTTTCGCGGTCGTGGCTCACTGGGCCCAGACCGGCTTGCGTTTCTGTACGAAGGCCAGGGTGCCTTCGCTGCCTTCGGCGCCGCCCACCGCTTCGGCGAACTGGCGCGCCGCATCGTCCAGCAGGGCGCCGAGTTCGCCGCTTTCGCTGGCCAGCAGCAGGGCCTTGGTGGCGGCGTTGGCGTTCGGCGCGCAGCGGCGCAGTTGCTCGAGGGTTTCCTCCAGGCGCTGTTCGAGGGCATCGGCGTCGGCCTCGCAGAAATGCACCAGGCCCAGGCGCAGTGCCTCGCGGCCGTCGAAGCGGGCGGCGGTGAGGGCCAGGCGGCGGGCCTGGGTCAGGCCGATGCGGCGGACCACGAAAGGCGCGATCTGCGCCGGGAGAATGCCGAGGCTGGTTTCCGGCAGGCCGAACTGCGCATCGGCGGCGGCGATCGCTACGTCCGACACGCAGGCCAGGCCGAAACCGCCGCCGAGCACCGCACCTTCCACCAGCGCCACCAGCAGTTGCGGGGCGGCCTGGGCTTCCTCCAGCAGGCTGCCGAAGGCGCGGTTCAGCGTGCGGTAGGCTTCAGCCCCGGCGGCGCGGGCACCGGCCATATCCTTGATGTCGCCGCCGGCGCAGAAGTGCCCGCCGGCGCCGCGCAGCACCAGCGCCCGCACGCTACGGTCGTCGCGCACGGCGGCGAGCACCGCGCGCAGTTCGCCGACCATCGCCAGGCTCATGGCGTTGCGGCTTTGCGGGCGGTTCAGGGTGATCCGCAGGACGCCCTCGACGGGTTCCAGCAGCAGGGTCTCGCAATGCGGCAGGCTCATGCCGGTTTCCTCCTGGAACGTCAGCCTTTCTTCTTGCCCGGCAGGATGCCCATCAGCTTGCAGATGATGCCGAGCATGATCTCGTCGGCACCGCCGCCGATGGATACCAGGCGGGTGTCGCGGTAGGCGCGGGAGACCGGGTTGTCCCACATGAAGCCCATGCCGCCCCAGTACTGCAGGCAGGCGTCGCTGACCTCGCGGCCGAGGCGGCCGGCCTTGAGCTTGGCCATGGAAGCCAGGCGCGTCACGTCCCTGCCTTTCACGTACAGCTCGGTGGCCTGGTAGACCAGGGCGCGCAGCGCCTCGACCTCGGTCATCATCTCGGCCATGCGGAAGTGGATGACCTGGTTGTCGATCAGCGGCTGGCCGAAGGTCCTGCGCTCCTTGCAATACTCGATGGTGACGTCGATGCAGTGCTCCAGGCCCTTGATCATGTTGGCCGCGCCGAACAGCCGTTCTTCCTGGAACTGCAGCATCTGCATCATGAAGCCGGCGCCTTCCGCGCCGATGCGGTTGCGCTGCGGTACGCGGACGTTATCGAAGAACACCTGGGCGGTCTCCGAACTGCGCATGCCGAGCTTGTCCAGGTGCGGACTGAGGGTAATGCCCGGGGTCTTCATCGGGACCACGATCAACGACTTGTTGACGTGCGGCTTGTCGTCGGAGGTATTGGCGAGCAGGCACATGAAGTCGGCCGACGGCGAGTTGGTGATCCACATCTTGCTGCCGTTGATCACATAGTCGTCGCCGTCCTTGCGCGCGGTGGTCTTCAGGCCGGCGACGTCGGAGCCGGCGCCGACCTCGGAGACGCCGATGCAGCCGACCATCTCGCCGGCGATGGCCGGGCGGAGGAACTCCTCGCGCAACTCGTCGGAACCGAAGCGGGCCAGGGCCGGGGTGCACATGTCGGTCTGCACGCCGATGGCCATCGGGATGCCGCCGCAGGTGATGCTGCCGAATTCCTCGGCGGCGACGATCGAGTAGCTGTAGTCCAGGCCCATGCCGCCGAACTTCTCCGGTTTGGAGATGCCCAGCAGGCCGAGTTCGCCGGCCTTGCGGAAGATCTCGTGGATCGGGAAGCGGCCGTCCTTTTCCCACTGGTCGACGTTGGGGTTGATTTCCCGCTCGACGAAGCTGCGAACGGTGCGGCGGAGTTCTTCGTGTTCCTGGGTGAAGATCATGGGTTGTCTTTCCTCCTGGGCATCATTGTTTTCCGGCAGGATCCGCTTGCTCTCTCCCAACCCTCTTCCTTCAGGGAGAGCGGGGAGAGGGGCTGTCGCCGGCTCGCCTGTTGCAGTCAGAACCTCGCGACCCCGAAGCTGTTGCCCTTCAGCGGCCGCGCCTCGGCTTCCGCGCAGATATCCAGCAGGTAGCCGAGCAGCCTGCGGCTGTCGCGCGGGTCGACCAGGCCGTCGTCCCACAAGCTGGCGGTGCCGTAAAGCGCGGTGGACTGGCTGTCGAGCTTCTGCGCGGTGACGGTTTCCAGCATCTCGAGCATCTTCGGGTCGGCTTCCTTGCCTTCCTTGGCGTGTTTCTCCTCGGTGACGATGCGCAGCACCTTGCCGGCCTGGGCGCCGCCCATCACCGCGGTGCGACTGTTCGGCCAGGCGAAGATGAAGCGCGGGTCGAGGCCGCGTCCGCACATCGCGTAGTTGCCGGCGCCGTAGGAGCCGCCGACCACCAGGGTCAGCTTGGGCACGCGGGCGTTGGCCACCGCCTGGATCATCTTCGAGCCGTGCTTGATCACGCCCTGGCGCTCCGACTCGGTGCCGACCATGAAGCCGGTGGTGTTGTGCAGGAACAGCAGCGGCGTGTTGCTCTGTTCGCAGAGCTGGATGAACTGCGCCGCCTTGGCCGCGCCCTGCGGGGTGATCGGTCCGTTGTTGCCGATCAGGCCGCAGGCGTGGCCCTCGATGCGCAGGTGGCCGCAGACGGTCTGGCCGTCGAACTCGTTCTTGAAGTCGAGGAACTCGGAGCCGTCGGCGATGCGCGCGATGATCTCGCGGACGTCGTAGGGCTTCTTCGGGTCGGCCGGAACCACCCCGAGCAGCTCCTCCACCGGGTACAGCGGTTCGCGCCAGGAACGCGCCGGGCGCGCCGGCAGTTGAGCGTTCCACGGCAACATGCCGACGATCTCGCGGGCCAGGCGCACGCCGTCGGCGTCGTTTTCCGCCAGGTATTCCGCGGTGCCGGCGACCTGCGCGTGCAGTTCGGCTCCGCCGAGTTCCTCGTCGCTGGCGATCTCGCCGGTGGCGGCTTTGAGCAGCGGCGGCCCGGCGAGGAACATCTTGGCCTTGCCGCGCACCACCACCACGTAGTCCGACAGCCCCGGCTGGTAGGCACCGCCGGCGGTGCTGGAGCCATGCACCACGGTGACCTGGGGAATGCCCATGGCGGAGATCCGCGCCTGGTTGGCGAAGCCGCGCGCACCTTCGACGAAGATCTCCGCCGCATAGTTGAGGTTGGCGCCGCCGCTTTCGGTGAGGGTCACCACCGGCAGCTTGTTCTCCATGGCGATCTGCTGCAGGCGCAGGGTCTTCTTCAGCCCGGTCGGGGAGATGGTGCCGCCCTTGATCGCGCTGTTGCTGGCACTGACCAGGCAGCGCACCCCGGCGATGTAGCCGATCCCGGCGATGATCCCGCCGCCGGCCTGGGTGCCGTCCTTGTCGTCGTGCAGCTTGTAGCCGGCCAGCGAGGACAGTTCGAGGAACGGCGCGCCCGGGTCGAGCAGCAGCGCCAGGCGTTCGCGCGGCAGCAGTTGGCCGCGTTTCTCGAACTTCGGCCTGGCCTCGGCGGCCTTGTCCAGGACCTTCTGCTCCAATTCGCGGAAGCCGGCCACGGCGGCGAGCATGGCCTCGCGGTTACGGGCGAAGTCCTCGCCGTTGACGTCGAGTTCCGACTGGATCGCGGGCATGTCAGTCCTCCTGGTCCTTCAGTACGTCGGGCAGGTAGGCGCGGTGGAAGCCGTTGTACGCGCGGCTCTGTCCCGGCTTGCCCTTGAGCAGCGGGAAGGCGCGGCTGCCCTGGCTGGCGGCGCCGTCGATGCGGATCGTGTTGCCGCTGACGAAGGCGGCGCCGGGGGAGAGCAGGAAGACGATGGCGGCGGCGACTTCCGACTCGCTGCCGATGCGCTTGAGCGGCACGTGCTCGCGCAGGGTCGGGATCACCGCCTTGAACGCGCCTTCGTAGGTATCCATGCCGCTGGACGCGATCCAGCCCGGCGCCACCGCGTTGACCCGCACGCCGGCATGGCCCCACTCGACGGCGGCGGTCCTGGTGAAATTCTCCATGCCGGAGCGTGCGGCGCCGGAGTGACCCATGCCGGGCATGCCGCCCCACATGTCGGCGAGCATGTTGACGATGCTGCCGCCGGTCTTGCTCATCGACTGGTTGAACACTTCGCGGGCGACCAGGAAGCCGCCGACCAGGTTGGTGCGGAGCACGGTCTCGAAGCCCTTCTGGCTGATCGAAGCGAGGGGCGAGGGATACTGGCCGCCGGCGTTGTTGACCAGGTGATGGATGGTCCCGCGTTCGGCCAGGATATTCGCCACCAGCGTCTTCACCGCTTCCTCCTCGCGGATGTCGCAGGCGTGCCAGCTGGCGCTGCCGCCGTCTTCGACGATCTCGCCGGCGGTCTTCTCCAGCTTTTCCGCCTTGCGTCCGACCAGCACCACGTGGGCGCCGAGGGCCGCCAGCTCATGGGCGGTGCAGCGGCCGATGCCACTGCCGCCGCCGGTGACGATGATGGTCTGGCCGTCGAACAGGCCAGGTCGGAAGATCGAGTCGTAGCTCATTGTTCTGGTGACTCCGATGAATCCCGTGGGGTGGTTGCAGCGGAACGCCGCATTCGTCGTTCCTGGTCGTGGTTATCTGCCCTGCGTTTCCAGCGCGTCGGCGAGCGCCTGCGGCACCGCCACCGGGAACTCCAGCAACTGCTGGGCGAAGGCCTTGCCCTGCGGGTCGATGCGCAGGCTGGCGACGCCGCCGCCGCCGAGGGCGTTCTCCAGCAGGAAGTTCAGGCTGTGGCTGCCCGGCAGGTACCAGCGGCCGACCCGGCCAGTCTGCGGGTCGAGCACATGCTGCATCCAGTCCACTACCGCGCCTTCCTCCAGCGCCTCGGCGATCCACGGCAGGTACTCCGGATGCCGTGCCATGACCCCGATGTTGCTGTGGTTGCCCTTGTCGCCGGAGCGCGCCACCGCCAGCTTCACCAGCGGCACGCTGGCGCTGGCGGGCTGCTCCGGGCGTGGCGGCTGGCGCGCCTCGGCCAATCGTGCCGGGTCGAAGGCTTCGAGGACCGGCAGTTCCAGCGGATGGCGCTGGCCGTCGATCTCCACGCTCAACGCGCATTGCGCCTTGTCGATCAGGAAAGAGAACAGGCGGATCACCGGATACACCGTCGGCCGGCCGCCGACGATGCCGGTCAGGCCGGGCGCCATCCCGGTGGCGGCCTGGGCGATCTCGCGGGAGAACAGCACCAGGGCTTCCTTGCGCGGATGCCGGACGGCCAGCTTGACCACCACTTCGCGGCTGTCCTGCCGTCGCCCATGGGGACCATAGGTGGCTTCGCTGCCGAGCAGTTCGACATTGACCTCGCGGTAGGGCTCCCAGCCGCGCTCGGCGAAGATTTCCTCGGTCCTGGCGATGATCGCCTGGCTGACCCGCTCGGCCTTCTTCAGCGCATCGATGCCGGCGATCAGGCAACTGGCGGTGCAGCGGAAACCGTCCGGATAGGTGGCGCTGACCTTGTACCGGTCGGTGGGCGGCAGGCCGCGCGCGCCTTCCACCGCGACCCGGTCGGGTCCGACCTGGCGCAGACGCACCTCGGTGAAGTCGCAGACCACGTCGGGCAGCAGGTAGGCGCGTGGGTCGCCGATCTCGTAGAGCATCTGTTCGCCGACGCTCAGTTCGCTGACCAGGCCACCGGTGCCGGGCGCCTTGGTCACCACGAAGCGCCCGTCGGCCTCGACCTCGACGATGGGGAAACCGATGTGCTCGTAGTCCGGCACCTGCTCCCAGTCGGTGAAATTGCCGCCTGTGCATTGCGCGCCGCATTCGACGATGTGCCCGGCGAGGGCGGCCTGGGCCAGTCGGTCGTAGTCGTCCCAGGCCCAGCCGAACTCGTGCACCAGGGCGGCGCTGACCACCGCGCTGTCGACCACCCGGCCGGTGATCACGATATCCGCGCCCAGGCGCAGGGCCTCGACGATGCCCGGTGCGCCGAGGTAGGCGTTGAGCGAGACGCACATCGGCGGGAAAGGCGCGTCGCTGAACATCTCGCGGATGCCGGCCTTGGCCAGTTCGGCCTGGCGCGCTTGCAGGTTGTCGCCATGGAGCACGGCGATCTTCAACTGCACCCCGGCCTTCTCGCAGGCCGCGGCGAGGGCGGCGGCACAGGCCTGCGGATTGATCCCGCCAGCGTTGCTGATGACGCGGATCTTCTTCTCGGCGATCTCGCCCAGCAGCGGTGCGAGGACCTCGACGAAATCGGTGGCGTAGCCGGCGTCCGGCTGTTTCAGGCGGGCGCCGGCCATGATCGACATGGTGATCTCGGCCAGGTAGTCGAACACCAGGTAGTCCAGCGGCGCGCCGCGCACCAGCTGCGCGGCCGCGGTGCAGGTGTCGCCCCAGAAGGCCGAGGCGCAGCCGATGCGTACGGTCTTTTGCATTGTTCTTGACCCGTGACGGCGGAAGTGTGGGGCGACATTACCAAGCAAGCGCTTGGTTGAGAAGAGGGCAGAAACAAATCCGTTCTCGGCTGTTACCCAAGCGCTTGCTCGGTCGTCTTCGCAGGCATACATTTCATGAATGCCGACAAGCACTTGCGGGGCAATCCCGAGGCCGGTCGGCAAATACGGAGCGGCCGGGCGCGCGGATGAGCGGCACCGAGCCGCCGACGATCCGGAAAAGGGGTACTCAGCGTTGGACGATCAGAAAGCCCGGGAAGTGATGCTGGAGCTGGTGGCTACCGGACAGCTCACCGATCCGGAAAGCGCCCGCGGCAAGCTGCTGCAGACCGCCGCCCACCTGTTCCGCAGCAAAGGCTACGAACGCACCACGGTGCGCGACCTGGCCAGCGCGGTGGGCATCCAGTCGGGCAGCATCTTCCATCACTTCAAGAGCAAGGACGAGATCCTGCGCTCGGTGATGGAAGAGACCATCCTCTACAACACCGCCCTGATGCGCGCCGCCCTGGCCGACGCCGAGGACCTGCGCGAGCGGGTGCTGGGACTGATCCGCTGCGAGCTGCAATCGATCATGGGCGGCACCGGCGAGGCGATGGCGGTGCTGGTCTACGAGTGGCGCTCGCTGTCCGCCGAAGGCCAGGCGTACATCCTCGGCCTGCGCGACATCTACGAGCAGATGTGGCTCGACGTGCTGGGGGAGGCGCGGCTGGCCGGCTATTGCCAGGGCGATCCGTTCATCCTGCGGCGCTTCCTCACCGGCGCGCTGTCCTGGACCACCACCTGGTTCCGTCCGGAAGGACCGATGAGTCTCGACCAGCTCGCCGAGGAGGCCCTGGCGCTGGTGATCAAGAACGCCTGATCACTCGGAGATCAGGCGGAACGGGTAGCTCAGCAGGAGGAAGTGCAGGGTGTTGATCGAAGCGTGCAGCAGCACCGCCAGGGACAGCCGCCCGCTGAAGTGCAGGACCATGCCGTAGCCCAGCCCGGCGATCCCGGCCAGCAGCGCGTACACCGGGTTCACCAGCAGGTGCAGCGCGGCGTAGGCGAGGGTCGCGACGATGATTCCCGGCCAGGCGCCGAACCAGCGGATCAACTGGCTTTGCAGCAGGCCGCGGAAGAACGCCTCCTCGGCCAGGGAGACCACCCCGACGTTCAGTACCAGCCACCACCAGAAGGCATCCGGCCACTTCGGCTGCCAGCTCGCGGCATTGGTCATGATCGACAGCAGCGGCACCACGAAGAAGGTCAGGCAGAAGGCCAGCGCGGTGATATCCAGCGACACCAGCGGCTGCTTCGGCCGGCGCAGCCACCAGGCGAGCAGGGTAAGGGCGACCAGGGCCTTGTCCCAGGGCAGCCAGATCATCTGGATCGGCGGGCTGGCGCTGGCCAGGTCCCAGGGGAACAGGCGCAGGGGAATGAAGCCGGGCAGGTAGTGGATGGCGATCAGGGCGCTGGCGGCGAGGCTCACCGGCCACCAGAGCAGGGTCGGCAGCCAGCGTTCGGCGTAGGTCACCCAGATGATGTAGAGCAGGACGATGACCGCCGTCAGCAGCGCGATGTGCCCGGTGAAGAAGCCCCCGAGCAGGAACAGAATGGGTAGAAGCGGTATCAGACGCCCGAGCATGCAGCCTCCCGTTTAAAGGAGGGATTCTAAAGGCATTTCGACCCGCGGATGGGAAAAGCGCAAGGAACGGACCTTCTGCCAGAGGGAAACACACGGGGAACGAACCCCAGGTTGCGCAGGAAAAACCATGCGCGGCCCGCATGACTCCGCCACGCGAGTCTTCGCCTCGCCGGTTTTTCGCCCGCCGGGGTTTTCCTACGAGACCTAGTGACCCGCCGGCAGGCCAATAGGTTCAGCGGTCCTTCGCCTCCTGCGCGTCCAGCTCGGCGTTGCGTTCATGGATGCGTTTGAGCTGTTCCTCGCTCAACGGCAGCTTCTTCGCCGAGTCGCGCAGCAGCAGGAGTCCGCCGACGATGGAGCCCAGGGCGAGGACGATGATCAACCAGGCGTACCAGGGCATGTTGTTCTCCCTCATCGATATGAATGTTCACCATACGCCGGGTTTGCCTTTCTGTCAGGCAACGTTCCGGCGCGAGGTCCTGTGGTTGAGACTCCCGGCGGCGCTTGGAAGTTGCGGGCGGAGAAAGCGCTGAGCCTGGTCGGCGTGATGCCTGTCACATGTTGGCAATCTGACATTGCTTAACTGGCGGGTATCCCTTCATTGCCCCGTCCGGGCCTGCCAGCGAGAGGTTGCCGATGTCTCCGAGCGCGTTGTCCCGTCTGTTGCGCCCGGTGGAACCCCTGACTCCGGCGATGAGCATCAGCGACGTCGCCGACCGCCTGCTGATGCCGGAGCACCGTGCCTTCCTCTCGCTGCCGGTGGTCGACGACGAGCGCCGGGTCCTCGGCCTGGTCAGCCGCTACACCCTCCAGGACATCTTCATGCAGCGTTTCGGCCGCGACCTCTGGGGCCGCCATCCGGTGCGCGACGTCATGAACCGGGCGCCCCTCAGCGTCTCCCTCGGCGCCAGCCTGGAAGAGGCGGCGCAGCAGGTCACCGGTCGCCTGCAGTATCCGATCACCGAGGACTTCGCCCTGGTCGACGAAGAGGGCCGCTACCGTGGCCTGGGCACCGTGCTCGACCTGCTGAAGGCCATGGAGGCGCGCATCGCCCAGCGCAACCGGGTGCTGCGCAAGGCGCTGGTGGACCTCAAGGAGTCCCAGGCGCAACTGGTGCAGTCGGAAAAGATGGCTTCGCTCGGGCAGATGGTGGCCGGGGTCGCACACGAGCTGAACACGCCGCTCGGCTACGTCGGCAACAACCTGGCGCTGCTGGAGGAGCTGAGCGATCCCTTGTTGCGCCTGGCCGATGCCCAGGCGGCGCTGGTCGACTGCCTGGGCGACCCGCAGTGCGACGAAGCGCGCCTGGCGCAGGCGCTGCAGGCGGCCGACGCGGTGCGCCGCGAGGCCGCCGTCGAACAGTTGCGCGAGGACCTGCGGCAGTTGTTCGTCGATACCCGCTACGGCCTCGGCCAGATCGGCGAGCTGGTTTCCGGGCTCAAGGACTTCGCCCGCCTGGACCGCGCCTTCAGCGAGGAGGTCGACCTCAACGACTGCGTGCGCAACGCCGTGCTGATCGCCCGCACCGCCATCAAGGACAAGGCCGAGATCAGCAGCCAGCTTGGCGAGCTGCCGCTTATCGCCTGCGCGCCGTCGCAGATCAACCAGGTGCTGCTGAACCTGCTGACCAACGCCGCGCAGGCCATGGAGCGTTTCGGTCGCATCCTGCTGAAGAGCTGGGCCGACGAGCGCCAGGTGTTCCTCTCCGTGCAGGACAACGGCAAGGGCATGCCCGCCGAGGTCCTCGGGCGGATCTTCGACCCGTTCTTCACCACCAAGCCGGTGGGGCAGGGCACCGGGCTCGGCCTGTCGATCAGCTACAAGATCATCCAGCAACATGGCGGGACCATCCGCGTGGCCTCCGAACCGGGCCGCGGAACCCGCTTCCTCATCAGCCTGCCGCGAGAGCAGGCCCGCGAACTGAAACGGAGCGCCTGACATGAGCCCATCTCCCGTCCGCATCCTCTTCGTCGATGACGAGGAGCGCATCCTGCGCAGCCTGGCCATGCAGTTCCGTCGCCATTACGAGGTGCTCACCGAGAGCGACCCGCGGCGCGCCCTGGAGCGCCTGAAGACGGAACGGATACAGGTGCTGGTCAGCGACCAGCGCATGCCGCAGATGAGCGGCGCCGAACTGCTGGCGCAGGCTCGCGAGCGCTATCCGGAGACCCTGCGGATTCTCCTCACCGGCTATTCCGACCTCGACGCCGCCGTCGACGCGCTCAACGACGGCGGCATCTTCCGCTACCTGACCAAGCCCTGGAATCCCCAGGAAATGGCCTTCACCCTGCGCCAGGCGGCGGAGATCGCCAGCCGCCAGGGCCTGCCGGCACCGCCCGCGGCCACGCTGGCGGCGCCGCTGAGCGTGCTGCTGCTCGACGACGACCCGGAAACCCTGGACTGCGTCGGGGCCTTCTGCCATGCCGGCGGGCACCGCCTGCTGCGCGCGCGCAACCTGGCCGAGGCGCTGGTGTGGCTGAACACCGAACCGGTGGAGGTGCTGGTCAGCGACCTGAAGCTGGCCGGGGAGCATACCGCGCCGCTGCTGAAATCCCTGGCCCAGGCCCATCCGCGCCTGCTCAGCCTGGTGGTTACGCCGTTCCGCGACACCCAGGCCCTGCTCGAACTGATCAACCAGGCGCAGATATTCCGCTACCTGCCCAAGCCGATCCGCAGGGGATTGTTCGAGAAAGGCCTGAAGGCGGCCGCCGAGCAGGCCTTGCTGTGGCGCGGGCGAAGCCTGCCGGAGGTCGACCGGCTGGCCGAGGTGCCGCGCGACGAGCGCGAGAAGGAACGGGTCGGCAGCCTGCTCGGTATGCTCGGCCGCCTGCGCGAGCGGCTGACGGCCTGAACGCCGGCCTAGCCGGCGTCGCAACCGGCGGCCTTGGCCTGGCGGCTTTCCACCAGGCGTGCGCGGAGTACGTCGTAGCTCCAGTTGAAGGCCATGGTGTAGGGCAGGAAGAACAGGATCAGGCCCATGTCGAGGAGGAACGCCTCGACCAGTCCGATCGACAGCCACCAGGCGGCCAGCGGTACCAGCACCACGATCAGGCCCAGCTCGAAGAGCATCGCATGCAGCACCCGGACCTGCAGGGTGCGCTGGAAGCCCATGCGCCGCTGGGCGCGGTCGAAGAGGCTGTTGAAAAGCATGTTCCAGAGCATCGCCACGGTGGAGAACATCAGCGTCAGCGCACCCATGTGCGCCAGGGGCTTGTTCATCACCAGCGACAGCACCGGCGCGGTGAGGAGGACGGCCAGGCCCTCGAAGGCCAGGGCGTGGAAGATCCGCTCCTTGAGAGTCTTGTCGAGGGCGGTGTGGGTGTGGGTCATGGCGAACGCTCCCGGTTCGTCGTTGAAGTCGGGCTGTATTGTCATCGGTCTTTGGGATAGGGTTAAGTTGGATACCATCGGAAAAACCGATATGCATTTGTCACCCGAATCCCTCGAGGCCTTCGTCCAGGCCGTTTCCCTCGGCTCCTTCAGCGCCGCCGCGCGCAAGCTGGGCAAGAGCCAGTCGACCGTCAGCGAGGCCATTGCCCGGCTGGAGATCGACCTCGGCCTGGAACTCTTCGATCGCAGTGGCCGCCAGCCGCAACTGACCGAGGCCGGACGCACCCTGCTGGGACGGGTCGAGGAGGTCCTCGGCGCATCCGACCGCCTGCGCCGGGTCGCCGCGCTGCTCGCCGGCGGCTCGGAGCCACGGGTGACCCTGGCGCTATCCGACACCTACCATTCGGCGCGCTACGAGGCGCGTCTGGCCGAACTGGACGAGCGTTACCCTGAGCTGGAGTTCGAATGCCTGATCGCCGAGGACCAGGACGTGATCGCCCAGGTCAGCCGCGGCCGCGCCACCCTCGGCCTGCTCGCCGCGCAGCCGCACTACCCGCCGGAGCTGGGCGTGGCGGCGGTCGCCGAGCGTGCCGAGTTCGGTCTGTTCGCCGCCGTCGACCATCCGCTGGCGGGCCTGGAGCGGGTCAGCGAGCGTGACCTTTCCGAATGGCGTTTGCTGCGCCTGAACACCTATAGCGAGACCGGCGCGGCGATCAACGACGGCCTGCCGTCCAGCGGCGGGCGCTGCTGGTCGGCGCCCAACTACCTGTTGCTGCTGGAAATGGCCACCCACGGCTTCGGTTGGGCCGAGCTGCCGCGCTGGCTGGTCAGCGGCTACGCCAACGGACGGCTGAAGGAGTTGCCGGTGTCCGGCTGGCCGCGCAGCCAGGCGGTGGACGTGGTCTGGTCGCGGCAGCGGCCGTTGGGACCGGCGGCCAACTGGTTGCTGGACCGCTTGCTGGATCGCGACCTGCCTATCTAGGGAGGGCCGGCTGAACCCCGGTTCAGCCGGCGAAGCCGCCGGCGGCGAGGAAGGCGAGTTCCTCGGCGCTGGACGGGCGACCGAGGATCGGATTGCGATGGGGAAAGCGCCCGAAGCGGCGGATGATCTCGCGATGCTCACGAGCGTGGGCGAGGAAGGGCTGGCCGAGTCCGTGGTTCAGCGCTACCGAGCGATCCTGGTCGGCAAGGTTCTCGGCATGGGCGAACGGCAGGTAGAAGAACAGTCGCAGCGCGTCCTCGACCTGGCGGTCGAGGCCTTGTCCCAGAGCCCGCTCCGCCCAGCGCCGCGCTTGGGCGTCGCTGGCGTACATGCGCGGGGTTCCACGGAAGGCGTTGCGCGGGTACTGGTCGAGCAGCAACAGCAGGCCGAGATGGTCCTCGGCTTCACCGGCAGCCGGGCGCAGCGCGTTGGCGCAGGCAAGCTCGTAGAGGTGGGCGAAGCGCTCGCGGAAGCGCCGGTCGAAATCGGCGTTCCTGGCGAACCAGAGGGTAGGGCCGGCATCGCGCCAGAAACCGACCACTTCCGGCAGCGGGGACGCGCTGGGAGAAGGCAAAAGCGCTGCATGGGGCATCTGCGGATCCAGGAAGTAGAGTAGGGACTCCAGGCTATTGGTCCGGGTTCTTTGGATAAACGTGGGTGGCATGGATAGACTGTCCAGCCATCCCGAATAGAGAGAAGGGGCCTGCCCATGGATCGTCTGGACAGCATGCGCGTGTTCCTGCGCGTTGCCGAAACCGGCAGCTTCACCAAGGCCGCGGACCTGCTGGACATGCCGCGGGCGACGGTCTCGGCGGCGGTCCAGCAGCTCGAAGCGCAACTCGGCAGCCGGCTGTTGCATCGCACCACCCGGCAGGTCCAGCTGACCCACGACGGCAGCGTGGTGCTGGAGCGTTGCCGTCACCTGCTGGAAGACATGGAAGAGCTGGAGAGCCTGTTCCGCGACGGCAGCCGCGCCAGCGGCCGGCTCAAGGTCGACGTGCCGAGCCGGGTGGCGCGACTGCTGATCGCCCCGGCGCTGCCGGAATTCTTCCGCCAGCATCCGGACATCGAACTGGAACTGGGCTCCAGCGACCGTTCGGTGGACCTGGTGCAGGAGGGCGTCGACTGCGTCCTGCGGGTCGGCCAGTTGGGCAACAGCAGCCTGGTGGCGCGACGCCTCGGCGAGATGCAACTGATCAATTGCGCCAGTCCCGCCTACCTGGAAGAGCATGGCGAGCCACGGACGCCGGCCGACCTCGACCGGCACTGGGCGGTCAACTATGCCTCGCCCAGCAGCGGCCGGGTGTTGCCCTGGGAGTACCGCGAGGATGGGCGCACCCTGACCCGCGCGCTGCGCAGCCGGGTCACGGTGAACAACGCGGAAAGCTACATCGCCTGCTGCCTGTCCGGACTGGGCCTGATCCAGATCCCTGCCTACGACGTGCGCGAGCACCTCCAACGCGGCGAGCTGCGCGAGGTGCTGCCGCAGTGGCGGGCCGAAGCGATGCCGGCGTACGCCCTGTATCCGCACCGGCGGCATCTGTCGCGGCGGGTCAGGGCATTCGTCGACTGGCTGGAGCAACTGCTCCGCGCCCGCCTCTAGTCCACGACGTTCATCTCCCCGGCGTGTTCCGGGCTACGGCAAACGGCCGGATTCTGCGACAATGCGCGCCGTTTTCGATTCGCCGCGAGAGAGCCCATGTCCGCCTGCCAGTCCCCCATCATCGTCGCCCTGGATTTCCCCACCCGTGAGGCCGCCCTGGCGCTGGCCGATCAGCTGGACCCGAAACTGTGCCGGGTGAAGGTCGGCAAGGAACTCTTCACCAGTTGTGCCGCGGGTATAGTCGAGACCTTGCGCGGCAAGGGCTTCGAGGTGTTCCTCGACCTGAAATTCCACGACATCCCGAACACCACGGCGATGGCGGTGAAGGCCGCCGCCGAGATGGGCGTGTGGATGGTCAACGTGCACTGCTCCGGCGGCCTGCGCATGATGGCCGCCTGCCGCGAGACGCTGGAGGCCTTCAGCGGGCCCAGGCCGTTGCTCATCGGCGTGACCGTGCTGACCAGCATGGAGCGCGAGGACCTGGCGGGCATCGGCCTCGACATCGAGCCCCAGGAGCAGGTACTGCGCCTCGCCGCCCTGGCGCAGAAGGCCGGCATGGACGGCCTGGTCTGCTCGGCCCAGGAAGCGCCGGCGCTGAAGGCCGCCCATCCGGGCCTGCAACTGGTCACGCCGGGCATCCGCCCGGCCGGCAGCGCCCAGGACGACCAGCGGCGCATCCTCACCCCGCGCCAGGCCCTGGACGCCGGCTCCGACTACCTGGTGATCGGCCGGCCGATCAGCCAGGCCGCCGACCCGGCCAAGGCGCTGGCGGCGATCGTCGCCGAACTGGGCTGAGGCGGCTTCCCCCACGCCTGCCGTCGGTGACCGTCGCGCGTCGTGTCGAGCCGGACATGGCGCAGGCATCATCCGCGCCGGCGCCCAGGGGGGCGCCTGTCCCTCCCCAGCGTCTAGGCTTGTAGCGGGCACTCCGGCAAGTACCGGTGGCAACGGTTTCACAGTTTCGTGAGGAAAAATTGCAAGTGCCTTGCCGGCTGGCCCCAGGCCAGTAGGATCGCTGTTTTCCCCGGAAACGCGAGGTCGGGATGCTGAACACCCTGGAAGCCTGCCTGAAGGCGGTCGATGAGATTCTCCTGGGCAAGGACCGCCAGGTGCGCCTGGCCCTGGCCTGCCTGCTGGCCCGTGGGCACCTGTTGATCGAAGACCTGCCGGGGATGGGCAAGACCACCCTCAGCCATGCCCTGGCGCGGGTGCTCGGGCTCAGTTTCCAGCGCATCCAGTTCACCTCGGACCTGCTGCCGGGCGATATCCTCGGTACCTCGGTGTTCGACAAGGACAGCGGGCAATTCGTCTTCCATCCCGGGCCGATCTTCGCCGAGCTGGTGCTCGCCGACGAGATCAACCGCGCCACGCCGAAAAGCCAGAGCGCCTTGCTCGAGGCGATGGAAGAAGGCCAGGTGACCATCGAGGGCGCCACCCGGCCCTTGCCGGAACCGTTCTTCGTCATCGCCACGCAGAACCCGGCCAGCCAGGGCGGCACCTTCTCCCTGCCGGAATCGCAGCTGGATCGCTTCCTGATGCGCCTGTCGCTGGGCTACCCCGGACGCGCGGCGGAACGTTCGCTGCTGCTCGGCGAAGCCCGGCGCGATCTGCTGCCGCGCCTGGAACCCTTGCTCGACCACGCGGCGCTGGCCGCTTTCCAGGCCGAAGTGCCGAAGGTCCGCGCCAGCGATGCGCTGGTGGACTACGTGCTGCGCCTGGTCGAAGCGACCCGCACGCAGCCGGCCTTCGCCCTCGGCCTGTCGCCGCGCGGTAGCCTGGCGTTGCTCGCCGCGGCGCGTGCCTGGGCGCTGCTGGCGGGACGCGACTATGTGATTCCGGAAGACGTCCAGGCGGTGTTGCCGGCGGTCGCCGGGCATCGCCTGCGCGACCAGGCGGACCCCACCGGGCACGGTGGCGGCGCGCTGGTGCAATGGCTGCTGCGCGAAGTCCCGGCGCTCTGATGCGCCTGCGCAACTGGCCGCGCTGGCAGCGCTGGCTGAACCGGCGGATACCGCCGGCGAGCAGCGTCGAGCTGAACCAGCGCCGCGTATTCATCCTGCCGACCCGCCAGGGCGGCGCTTTCGGCCTGGCGCTGCTGGTGATGCTGCTGGCGGCGATCAACTACCAGAACAGCCTGGCCTACGGGTTGACCTTCCTGCTGCTGTCCCTGGGCGTGGTGACCATCCTCCATACCTATCGCAACCTTGCCGGCCTGCGCCTCACCGCGTTGGGAGCGGACCCGGTGTTCGCCGGCGAGCGCGCCGGTTTCCGGGTGCGCCTGGAAAGCCCGCGGCGGGCGCGCCAGGCCATCGCCGTCGGCTGGCCGGAGCGGCCGCTGGAATACGCCGACCTGGCAGGCGACGCGGCTGCCGAGGTGCTGCTGTTCCACCCGACCGAGCGACGCGGCTGGCTGCGGCCGGGGCGCCTGCGGGTGGAGAGTCGCTTTCCCCTCGGCCTGCTGGTGGCCTGGAGCTGGGTCGACCTGCGCCAGCAGGCGCTGGTCTACCCTCGGCCGCTGGCCGGCGAGTCGTTCCTCGCGCCGGGCGCGGAGGATGCCGAGGACCAGGGGCGCGCGCTGGCGAGCGCGGGCGTCGACGACTACCAGGGGCTGCGCGCCTACCAGCCGGGCGACTCGCGGCGGCGCCTGCACTGGAAGGCATTTTCCCGTGGCCAGGGGCTGCTGGTGAAGGACTTCGCCGCGCTCGGCGGGGAAGACCTGTGGCTGGAATTCGAGCGCCTCGGCGGGGACC
The DNA here is from genome assembly GCF_001813485.1 of Pseudomonas sp. HMSC067G02. NCBI lineage: Bacteria > Pseudomonadati > Pseudomonadota > Gammaproteobacteria > Pseudomonadales > Pseudomonadaceae > Pseudomonas > Pseudomonas sp. HMSC067G02. The sequence goes on along the minus strand of NZ_KV812628.1, from coordinate 53,662 downwards.
TCGAAAGTCGCCTGGGCCGCTTGTGCCATGCAGTCCTGGAACTCTCCGCGCGGCAGCAGCCCTATGGCCTGGCGCTGCCCGGCACGCGCCTGCAACCGGCCAGCGGCGAGGCCCAGCGCGAGGCCTGCCTGCGCGCGCTGGCGTTGTTCGGAGCGGCGCGATGAACGCGATTCCGCGGGTCGCGCTGGTCTGGCTGCTGGTGGCGCAGGTACTGGTGATCCTGCCGCACCTGGCCTACATGCCGCTGTGGATCGCGGCCATGTGGCTCGGTTGCGCGGCCTGGCGGGTGCAGGTCTTCCGCATGCGTGCCGGCTATCCGCGCGCCTGGGTCAAGCTGGCCCTGGCGTTGCTCGCCGGGGCCGGGGTCTGGTTGTCGCGCGGCAGCCTGGTGGGCCTGGACGCGGGGGCGGTGCTGCTGATCGCCGCGTTCATCCTCAAACTGGTGGAAATGAAGACCCGCCGCGATGCGCTGGTACTGGTGTTCCTCGGTTTCTTCGCAGTGGTGGTGGGCTACCTGTTCGACGACGGTTTCCTCGCCGCGCTGTACAGCCTGCTGCCGGTGACCGCGTTGCTGGCGGCGCTGATCGGCTTGCAGCAGAGCGCTTTCGCCAGCCGGCCCTGGCCGACCCTGCGGCTGGCCGGCGGGCTGTTGCTGCAGGCGCTGCCGCTGATGCTCCTGCTGTTCCTGTTCTTCCCCCGCCTGGGGCCGCTGTGGTCGTTGCCGATGCCCGGCAACAAGGGGGTCACCGGACTCTCGGAGAGCATGGCGCCAGGGGATATCGCCGAGCTTGGGCGCTCCGCCGAACTGGCGTTCCGGGTCCGCTTCGAGGGCGCACCGCCGCCGCGCGAGCAGCTCTACTGGCGCGCCTTGACCATGGAGCGTTTCGACGGACGACGTTGGGCTCAGGCGCCGCAATGGTCGGGCGAGGATGCTCTGCACTGGCAGAAGCGTGGCCCTGAGCTGCGCTACGACGTGATCATGCAGCCCAGTTCGCAGCCCTGGCTGTTCGCCCTCGACGTGGCGCAGACCGACCAGACCGACACGCGCCTGATGAGCGATTTCCACCTGCAGCGGCGGCAGCCGGTCGAGCAACGTCTGTTCTACCGAGTCAGTTCCTGGCCACAGGCGCTGCGCGAGTCCAGCATCGATCCGCGCACGCGCTGGCGCAACCTGCAGTTGCCGATGCACGGCAATCCGCGCGCGCGCGCGCTGGCCGACGAGTTGCGCCAGGCCCATGCGCAACCGCAGGCGCTGGTCGCGGCCCTGTTGCAGCGCTTCAACCACGAGCCCTTCGCCTACACCCTGAAACCGCCAGCGACCGGCGCCGACGGGGTGGACGATTTCCTGTTCGACACGCGCAGCGGCTTCTGCGCGCATTACGCCGGGGCGATGGCTTTCGTCCTGCGCGCCGCGGGCATTCCTGCGCGAGTGGTGGCCGGTTACCAGGGCGGCGAGCTGAATCCGGCGGGCAACTACCTGCTGGTGCATCAGTTCGACGCCCACGCCTGGGTCGAGTATTGGCAGCCGGAGCAGGGCTGGCTGAGCGTCGACCCGACCTACCAGGTGGCGCCCGAACGGATCGAACAGGGGCTGGAGCAGGCCCTGGCCGGAGACAGCGAGTACCTCGCCGACGCGCCGCTGTCGCCGTTGCGCTACCGTGGCCTGCCCTGGCTCAACGACATGCGTCTGGCCTGGGACAGCCTGAACTACGGCTGGCAACGCTGGGTCCTGGCCTACCAGGGTGAGCAGCAGGGCGCCTTCCTGCAGCGCTGGTTCGGCGGGCTCGATCCGACCCGACTGGGCCTGTTGCTCGGTGCCGCGGCGATATTGTCGGTCGGTCTGCTCGCGCTGTTCCTGCTCAAGCCCTGGCAAGGCCGTGGCGATCTGCGCAGCCGCCAACTGCGCCGCTTCGAACGCCTGCTGGAGATGCATGGCCTGCGCCGTTCCCCCGGCGAAGGACTACGCTCCTACGGCGAGCGCGCCGCCCGCGTCCTGCCGGCGCAGGCGCCAGCCATCGCGGCCTTCGTCGGCGCGTTCGAAGCGCAACGCTATGGACACGGCGGTGCCGATGATCCAGGGTTGCGTCTGCGCGCATTGCGCCGGGCGCTGCCCTGGCGCCTGGTGCGCGCGCCCACGCGGGATGGCCGGGGAGAGGAGAAGGCATGACGGGGTTCATCGATGAACTGCTGGCCGAGGTGATCGGCCAGCAGGTGGCGTTGATGTCGGCGGTCGCCCGCCTGGAGGCGCGCACGGATGGCGAGGCACTGCACGACCTGCGCATCGCCCTGCGCCGTCTGCGCAGCCTGCTGCGGCCGATCCGCGGAGTCCCCGGCGTCGAGGAGCTGGAGCATGCCGCCGCCGAGGTCGGGCGGCTCAGCGGGCCGATCCGCGACCTGGAGGTGCTGCTGCCGGCGCTCGCCGCCGAAGGGCTGCGGGATGCGCTGGCGGTGCGCCGGCCGGTGCTGGAGTCCGGCTACGTGGCGGTTCTCGCCAGCCAGCCGCTGCACCGCCTGCAGCTTTGCCTGGACGTCTGGCCGGCCCTGTTGCGTACGGCCCAGCGGCATGCCGTGCTGGATGGCTTGCACGGCCGGGTGCGCAAGCGCCTGCGCCGGCAATGGAAGACCCTGCGCGCCGAGCTGGCGGACACCACCTACGAGCACTGGCACCCGCTACGGCTGCGGATCAAGCGCGTGCGCTACGGGCTGGAGGCCTATCCGCACGATTGCAGCATTCCCGGTTCGCTGCTGGCGCCGCTCAAGGCGGCCCAGTCGGCGCTGGGCGATTGGCACGACCTCGAACAGTGGCTGTTGCGATGCCAGCGCGAGCCGGACCTGGCGCCTGTGCGAGAGGTCTGGACGGCACGCTTCGAACTGGCCCGGGAGCGTGCCGGACGGGCCCTGTCGACATTGCAGCAGGCGCTTGCCGGGCACTGAGGCCGCCGGTATTCCGATCGGCTTTTTCCCAAGGATCGCCTCGCCTAAGATGGGCCCTCGAATCCCCTCGCGAGGCACACATGAATTTTTCCGAATTGATCCAGGCGGTCCGCCGCGACCCTTCCTCGGTGGTAGTACCGGCCAGTTGGGGCCAGGGCCGCGCCACCTTCGGCGGCCTGGTGGTGGCACTGGCCTACGAGGCCATGCTTGCGGTGGTCGAGGCGGGGCGTCCGTTGCGCTCCATCGGCGTCAGCTTCGTCGGACCGCTGGCCCCCGAGCAGCCGGCGAGCTTCAGCGCCCGGCTGTTGCGCGAGGGCAAGGCGGTGAGCCAGGTACAGGTCGAGGTCCGTCAGGGCGAGCAGGTGGTGACGCTGGTCCAGGCCAGTTTCGGCGTCGCCCGCGCGTCGGCGGTGGCGGTGGAAGCGTTGCCGGCGGCCGGGATGAAGGGCCCTGAAGAGAGCCAGGAGCTGCCCTATATCCGTAACGTGACCCCGGAGTTCACTCGCTACATCGCCATGCGCTGGGCAGTGGGCGGCCTGCCGTTCTCTTCGAACAAGTCGCGCCAGATGGGCGGCTGGATGCGTTTCCGCGACGAACCCGAGGGAGAGACCATGGAGGTTTCCCACTTGCTGGCGCTGCTCGACTCCTGGCCGCCGGCGCTGTTGCCGCACCTGGGTACCCCGGCGATGGCCAGCTCGCTGACCTGGACCGCCGAGTTCCTCCAGCCGCTGCCGCAGCAGCGCAGCGGCGACTGGTGCCGTTACCTGGCGGAGATCGAGGAGGCGCGCGACGGCTACGGCCACGTGGCGGCGCGGATGTGGAGCGCCGACGGCCAGTTGCTGGCGATCAGCCGGCAGATGGTCACGGTGTTCGGCTGAGGCGCATGTCAGGCGGGCGCGTACTCGGTGCGGTTGCGCCCGCCGCTCTTGGCCTGGTAGAGCGCGCTGTCGGCGCGCACCAGCAGGCTTTCCAGGTCGTCCCCGGCGTCCCTGCGCAGGGCGACGCCGATGCTCACGGTCATTCGCAACGGTTCGCCGTCGGGATTGCTCACCCGTAGCGCCTCGACGCCGGCGCGCAGCCGTTCGGCGACGTCCAGCGCCTGGTCCAGGCTGACCTCCGGAAGCAGCGCGGCGAATTCCTCGCCGCCCAGGCGGCCGAGCAGGTCCACCTCGCGCAGGCCCTGGCGCAGGGTCTCGGCGACACGTTGCAGGGCGCGGTCGCCGGTCAGGTGGCCGTGGCTGTCGTTGATGTTCTTGAAATGGTCGATGTCCAGCATCAGCGCCACGCAGGGGTGGCGGAAGCGTTCGGCGGCCTTGAGCATGAGTTCCGCCTGGTGCAGGAACGAGTGGCGGTTGTGCAGGCCGGTCAGGGTATCGGTGCTGGCCAGCAGGCGCAGTTCCTGTTCCATGGCCTTGCGCCGGCTGATGTCGTAGCACCAGATCAGGGTCGCCGGCTCGCCGTCGATTTCCAGGTGGCGCGCGCAGATCACCGCCCAGCAAGGCGTTTCCCCGCATAGCTGGGCTTCCCAGCCATCCACCTGGCCGCGCGCCTCCAGGGCGTTCTGCAGGCGGCTGTATTCGCTGGCGCTGGCGAACAGCCGGGGCAGGTTGAAGTCGTCCTGGGCCTGGCAACCCAGGCGCTTGAGCAGGCGCGGGCTGACGTAATGGATGCTGGCGCCGCAGGCGCTGAGCAGGACCACGTCGCTCGGGCTGGCCTCGAGGATGAAATGCAGCAGCGCCTTGCCTTCGCTGAGCTGGCGGGTGCGCTCGCCGACGCGTTTCTCCAGGGTGGCGTTAAGCTCGATCAGATGCCCGGCCAGTTGCTGCGCGCGCTTGAAGTCAGCGACCAGGCGCAGCACCAGCAGGGCACCGCCGGCACCGATCCCGAGCAGCGCCCAGAACAACGCGTAGAACGCCCGGTGCAGGCGCTTGCGGTCGACGTCCAACTGGTTGGTCAGGGCGATGTTGCTGGCGACGACGATCTGGTGGGTCGGTTCGAGCAAGGGCGGGACCTGCTGGACGATCTCCGCGGCCAGGCGGCGCGCGGCGACGGGATCGCCCCAGGGGGCCTGGTCCGACCAGCGATCGCTGAGCTCGATCAGGCGTTGCAGGGTGGCCTGTACCTCCGGACGCGGTTCGGCGAGATGCCTGAACAACGACTGGCGGCGCAGCGGCGCGATCAGGCTGGCGAGGACTTCGAGACGGATCGCCAGGTCGTCGGCTTGGCCTTCGCCGCTCTCGGTGTGCCGCGCGGCGTCCAGCGTGCGATCCAGTTCGGCGCGCAGCGAGTAGGTCTGCCACAGCTCGTTGTGCAGGTTCGGCTGGGCCAGTTGCTGGGCCTGGCGCACCGCCAGCCACAGCGCAGCCCCGGCGATCAGCGCCATGAGCAGCACCAGGCCGAGCAACAGCCCCATGATCTGGCGTTGCCGGCGCAGCTTTGTCGGATCGAGCAGCGGCACAGTCATGTCCGTTACTTACTCAAGAGTGATGGAGCTGACCTGCCAGACGGTACGGTTGTAGTAGACCTGGTTTCTCAACTCAGGATAGCGGGCCATCGGGTAGATGATGAAAAGCGGTCCGCGTTCGCGGATCGCCATGTAGGCGCCGTTGCGGCGATAGGCGAGGATGGGCTGGTAGCTGTCGAGGTCGCTGTACGGGATGATCGCCGAGTAGTCGTTCAGCGCCAGCACGCGCAGGCGCTTGGGCGGCGCCAGGTCCAGGTGGCGCAGCAACAGGCTGAGGCGCACGCCTTGCCAGCGGGCGTTGGCCTCGCCGGGGAGCTGGGCTTCCAGGGTCTCGCTGGGCAGGGCTTCGAGGTCGGACAGGGTCAGCCGTACGGGAGCGCCGCCGGACCGCTGCAGGGTGACGATCGGACGTCCGCCCAGCGGCACGGGTTCCGCGGCCTGGGCAAGAGGCAGCCCCAGGCAGCAGGAAAAGACGATTAATTGACGCGTTGACGGCATGTTGTCGGTCCACGACAGGATTCCGTCGATTATATCGGCAGCGTCGCGCTAAAACTGAAGGGCTGTGCAAAATCCCGGACGAACTGTCACTTATGCCGTTCGCGCCAGGCCCGCCACCAGGCGCCGCTGAGGACGAAGCGGGGGAAGGTGACGAACTGCTCGACGAGCAGGCGACTGACAGCGTCGCGCCGATCGCTGAATGGCTCGGGTGCCTGTTCCTCCAGCGCGTGTCCCTTGGCCTGGATCGCCAGGCCGGCGCCGATGCCGATGACACCGAGCACCACCTGCAGCAGGTCCAGGCCGAACAGGCCGCCGAGCAGCAGGATCGCAGCGACGACGAACAGCGGCACGGCGATCAGGTGCAGGACCAGGTTGGTCGGGTTGCGGTGGTTGGCGGCATAGCCGCGCCATTGCCAGGCGAGCAGGTTGGGATGACGTTTGCCCATGTTCTCGGTACTCCGTGACGGCGACCCGCGAGGCGGGTCGTTGCATGTCGTCGAGTCTAGGCGGGGTGCGGCAGCGCGGCGAATGATTCCTGCCTATCCGGGCGATAGGCAGGTGCGCCTGCGGATCAGAGGCGTAGCTGGCCGATGGCGCGGGTCAGATCGCCCGCCAGGTCGACCAGTTGCTGGCTGGTGGCCGCCGACTCGACGGTCTGCTGCACGGTGAGTTCGGTGACGTCGCGGATGCCCACCACCGAACGGGTCATCTCTTCCGCGACCTGGCTCTGCTGTTCCGCGGCGACGGCGATCTGCGTGTTGCTTTCACGCATCTGCGCCACCGCGTTGGCGATCGCCGCCAGCGCCTCGCCGGCGTCGCCGGCCTGGCTGACGCAACCGTCTGCCTTGAGCGAGCTTTCCTGCATGAACTCCACGGCGTCGCGGGTACCCGACTGCAGGGCGAGGATCATCTGGGTGATCTCGTCGGTGGAGTCCTGCACGCGACGGGCGAGGTTGCGCACCTCATCGGCCACCACGGCGAAGCCGCGGCCCATTTCCCCGGCCCGCGCGGCCTCGATGGCGGCGTTGAGGGCAAGCAGGTTGGTCTGTTCGGCGATGCCGTGGATCACGTTGACCACGCCGCTGATCTTCTGGCTGTCCTCGGCCAGCTTCTGGATCATCTCGGCGGTGTCCTGGACGCCCTGGGACAACCCGGCGATCGACGCGCTGACCCGGCTCACCGCCTGCTGGCCGGCGCCGGCCAGGCGGTCGGCTTCCTGCGACTGGTCACGGGTATCGGCGGCGTGCTGGGCGATATGGAAGACCGTGGTGGACATTTCGTTGATCGCGGTGGCGGTCTGGTCGGTCTCGCTCTGCTGGCCGAGCATGCCCTGGCGTACCTGGCCCATGCTGCGGGCCAGCGCCTGGGCGCCTTCGTCGAGCTTGGTAGCGGCCGCGGCGACGGTGCCGACGATGCGCTGGTAGCCGGCCTGCATGGCGTTGAAGGCGCTGGCCATCTGGCCGACTTCGTCGCGTCCCTGCAGCGGTACGCGAGCGGACAGGTCGCCGCTCTTTTCGACGTGCAGCATCACGTCCTTGAGGGTATGCAGGTGGGTGAGGATGAAGCGGATCAGCAGTTGCGAGGCCGCCAGCAGCGCCAGCATCAGCACCAGCACGGCGACGGCGTAAGCGCCGGCCCGGTCGGCGAAGACCTGCCACAGGTCGCTGGCCGGGGCAAGCACGGCGAAGCGCTGGCCGGAGCCGGTCTGGCCGACCCAGGCGCCGAGTAGCGGGGTATCGCCCTGGCGCGCGCCGGACAACTCGATCCAACCCTGCCCCTTGCCCAGCGCCTGGGCAGCGGTGCCGCCCAGGCTCGCGGCCTGTTCCAGCGGCAGCAGGTTGCTGCGGGCGGGCAGGGCGCTGCCCGCCGGCCAGCTCTGAACCAGCTCGCCCTCGGCGGCGGCGGCGCGCTGGGCGGAAGCGTTGCGCCCGGCGGCTTCCTGCTGCATGGCGAACAACACCAGCAGCAGGGTGGTGAAGAAGGCCACCGCGTTGACGGCCCAGAACTTGTATTTCAGTGGAATGTCGCTGATCCAGGTGCCCATAGGGGGATTTCTTCTTATCGGCAAGCTAATGGCAAGGCGCCATTATCTTGAAAGCTGAGTAAGGGGCAATCGTTGATGCGGGTCAACGAGACCGTTCGTCAGCTTAGCGGCCGATCCGCCGGGAGCTTGAGGGCGATCTCAGTCGATCGTCGGCAGGCCGAAGAACGCCCGCGCCGCGGCGCTGGTGTGAGCGGCCAGGCGCTCCGCGCTCTCGCCGCGATGGCGGGCCACGCAGTCGAGCACCTCGACCAGGTAGGCCGGCTCGTTGCGCCCGTTCTTCGGCTTCGGCCGCAGGCTGCGCGGCAGCAGGTAGGGCGCGTCGCTTTCCAGCATGAGACGGCCGACCGGGATCTCGCCTACCAGATCATGCAGGTGGGTGCCGCGGCGCTCGTCGTTGATCCAGCCGGTGATGCCGATGTGCAGGTCGAGGTCGAGGTAGCCATACAGCGCCCGGCGCTCGCCGGTGAAACAATGTACGACGGCGGCCGGCAGGCGATCGCGGAAGTCGCGCAGGATCGCCAGCAGGCGCTCGCTGGCGTCGCGTTCGTGGAGGAACACCGGACGCTGTAGCTCGACGGCCAGTGCCAGTTGTTCCTCGAGGGCCTTTTCCTGGGCCGGACGGGGAGAGAAGTCGCGATTGAAGTCGAGACCGCATTCGCCCACCGCGCGTACCCGCTGGTCGTCGAACAGGGCGCGCAGGCCGCGAGCGGTGTCGCCGTTCCAGTGGCTGGCCTCGTGGGGGTGGACGCCGGCGGTGGTAAACAGCCGGCCGCCCTCGTCGAGTTCGCCGCAAAGCTGCAGCGCCTGTTCGCTGTCGGCCAGGCTGGTGCCGGTGATCACCATCTGCACCACCCCGGCGGCGCGCGCGCGGGCGAGCAGTGCTTCACGTTCCGGGGCGAAGCTGGCGTGGGTCAGATTGACGCCGATATCGATGAGTTGCATGGTGCCTTCCTGGAATTCGCAGCGAGGCGGCGCCCCCTCGATCGCGCCGGACCCGCCGGGGGATGGGTGGCAAACCGCTTGTAGAACAATCCGTTATAATCGCAGATCGGGTTCTTCGGCGCCCGGATTATCTACCCAATGCCTCCGTTTGCAGCCGCTGTCGGAGAGGAACTTGCCAAGACTGCCATGCTCTGATTGATCCGGTCCCCCGGAGAGGGACATCGAGCCTGGCCTCTGGAGACCTGGATGACGCGTCTGTTGCTGCTTTCGCTTTGCCTGCTGGTGCTCGCACCCTTGCCGGCGGCTGCGCGCATCACCGGCCAGCCGGACAACTGGCACAAGGAACAGCCGGAGACCCGCGACCTGGCGAGCATCCGCCGCGCTGGCGTGCTCAAGGTGCTGGTCAACCAGAGCCGCAACAGCTCGGGCGAGGTGAAGGGCGAGCCGATCGGCGTCGAGTACCGTCGCCTGCGCGCCTTCGAGCAATACCTCAACAGCCGCTCGCCGTCCGCGCGGAACCTCACCCTCAAGCTCATACCCAAGCCCAAGGACCAGTTGCTTGCCGCCCTGCAGCGTGGCGAAGGCGACCTGGTCGCCCCCGGCGAACTGCTGCCGGCGCACGACGGCCTGCAGGTCAGCCCGAGCGCACCGGTGCGCGCCGATGTGCCGCTGGTGCTGGTGGCGCGCAAGGGCAACCGGCGCTACACGCGCCTGGAGCAGTTGTCCGGGCGGACCATCCCGCTGCCGGCCGGCAGCGCCGCCGAGGGCGCCATCGAACTGGTCAACCAGCGCCTGGCGCAACGCCGCATGGCACCGATCCGGATCGAAAAGCTGGACGCTTCCCTGGCCGTCGAGGATGTGATGGAAATGGTCCAGGCAGGCATCCTCGGCTTCACCGTGGTCGAGCAGCCCATCGCCGAACGCTGGGCCAAGGTGCTGCCGAAGCTGCGCGTCGACCGCCACCTGGTGCTGGACAATCGCGCCGACATGGCCTGGTACGTGCGCCGCGATGCCAGCACCCTGCGCGCGACCATCGACCGCTTCCTCGCCGACTACCGCGCGCCGGCCGACCAGGACGTGGCTTTCCAGCGCGTCTACCGGCGCGCCTACAAGGTCCGCAACCCCCTCGGCGCGGCGGACCGCAAGCGCCTGGAAGCGGTCCGTCCACTGCTGCAGCGCTACGCGCAGCAGAGCAGCATGGACTGGCTGGCGCTGGCGGCGGTGGCCTACAAGGAGTCGCACCTGAACCCGAAGGCGCGCGGTTCCGGCGGCGCCAGCGGGCTGATGCAGATCACCCCGGCGGCGGCGCGCAGCGTCGGGGTCGGCAATGTGCACGACAAGGACAGCAACGTGCTGGCCGCCAGTCGCTACCTGACCAAGATCCGCAAGCAGTTCTTCTCCAGCAAGCACCTCGACGAACGCGAGCGCCTGGCGTTCACCCTGGCGGCCTACAACATGGGCCCGGAGCGGGTGCAGAACCTGCGCACCCAGGCGCGTCGCCGGGGGCTCGATCCGAATCGCTGGTTCTTCCAGGTCGAGCGGGTGGCTGCGGAAGAGATAGGCATGGGTGTGGTGAGTTATGTCAGCAGCGTCAACAAGTACTACCTTGCATATGAACGCGAACGGGTTCGCCTGGAGCCCGGGGTGCGTGCGAAGACGGCGACGGCTCAAAAATAATCTATAAATTCGATATTGATAACGCGTTTTTTGCGGTTTTAATATCGAATTATCTTGCCTATAGTGTGCCCATCTTATCCCACACCTGAGGACGCACCATGAATCCACTGATCAAGACCATCCTGTCGACCAACGCCGGTGCCGGCCTGGCCATCCTGCGTATCGTCACCGGTCTTACCCTGATGTCCCACGGTTCGCAAAAGCTCTTCGGCATGTTCGGCGGCGCCGGCCTGAACGGCATGGCGCAGTGGTTCGAATCCATCGGCCTGACCCCTGGCTACCTGCTGGCGACCCTGGCCGGCAGCGCCGAGTTCTTCGGCGGCCTGGCGCTGGTGATCGGCCTGCTGGTGCGTCCGGCGTCGGTGGTGGTGGGCTTCACCATGATCGTGGCGATCTTCAGCGTGCACATCGGCAATGGCTTCTTCATCACCGACAACGGCTATGAATATGCCCTGACCCTGCTGATGATCAGCGTGGCGCTGCTGATCGATGGCGCCGGCAAGTTCTCGCTGGACGGCAAGCTGTCCCGCTGAACCGGGCTGGCGACGAAAAAGGGCGGACACCTTCGGGTGGCCGCCCTTTTTCGTTGCGGCGCGCAGCACAAGGTTTCCGCCTCGCCGGCCACGCCAGGGCTGCACCCCTGAGGGTAGCGTTATCCGCCGAAGCGCCCTTCGCCGCGTTCTTGGCGTTTCCGTGTCGGTCAGCGCTGCTCGGCCTGGCGCATCTGTTCCAGCGCGCCCAGGCGCAAGCGTTCCTGTTCGCTGAAGCGCTCCTCGGCCAGGCGTTCGACCGCCGCGCGGCGGTCGGCTTCGCTCAGCCCGGTATTGCCTTCGATCCGGCTCTTCTCGGCGAAATAGTCGTCCAGCCGGCCCTTCCAGGCCGAGCGTTGCCGATCGAGTTGCTCCAGGCGGGTGGTGGCTTCGGCGCCCACCAGTTGCTGACGCATCTGGCGGATGGCTTCCGGGCCGGCGCCAGCGGCCTGGAGGGCGGCGGTCTGCTGCTGCAGTTCGCTTTGCAGTTGCGGCAGCACGCTTTCCTGCTGGTCTTCCGGCAGGCTGGCGCGCAGGCGGTCGATGGCGGCGGCCTTTTCCTCGGCGCTGAGCTTGCCGTCCTGGCGGATCGCCAGGCGCTCCAGGGTGAACTGGTTGTAGGTTTCCTCGTCGGCGAAGAACGCCACGTGCGCTTCGTTGCTGAAGATCCGCGCGCGCAGGGCTTTCACCGCGGCTTCCCGCTGGCGCAGGGCGTCGAGGTCGGCCAGGCGCGGCAGGTCGCGTTCGAGCAGCACCAGTTCCTTCTTGTAGTCGATGTATTGCTGCATCAGCGCCAACGCCTGGCCGCGCGCCGGCTCCTGGAGTTCGGCGGCGATGTAGGCGCGCAGGCGGTCCAGGCTTTGCTGCAGGGGCTCTTCGCCGACGGCGCTGAGGAAGTAGTCGAACAGGTTGCGGATGTCGCGGGTGATCAGCAGGTTGCCGCTGGCGTCGACACTGAAACTGCCATCGACGCTGGTGCCCCTGAAGGAGGTTGGCAGCGGCGCGACCTTGGCCGGCATGACCTGGGGGGCCGGCACCGCTTCTCCCGCGGAGGCTGCTGGCGGGGCGTGGACTGCGCCCGCCTGCGCGCTGGCCGGGGGCGCCGTCTCGGGTGCGGGGGAAGGTTCCAGCCAGACGAACCAGGCCAGGCTGGCGGCGAACGCCAGTGGAATCAGCAGGAGGATTTTCTTCACGCGAGGGGGCTTCCGGGAAAGGGCCGGGGCCGAGGCCCCGGCCGGGGTCCTACAGGCTGGCGTTCTTCAGGCGGTTGGCGTGCTGGCGGTAGACGCTAACCGGGCTGGTCTCGAACAGGCTGGTGAGGCCGAAGACCTGGTTCACCTCGTCCAGGTGGTTCATCCGGTAGTTGTCGCGGATCACCATGCCCAGGTGCGAACTGCAGGTGCCGACCAGGCCGTCGTTGGCGGTGCCGTTCTTGAAGGTCAGCGACGAGGCGCCGAGGAAGGCGTCGCTCGGATCGAGGAAGTTGGTCAGCGGCGAGGAACCGCTCCAGGAGTAATAGCTCACGCCGTTGACCTTGTAGGCGCCTTCGCCGCAGGCCGAGGTGGGGATGCCCTGCGGGTACTTGGCGTTGAAGCGCGCGGCCCCCTCGCTGTTCAGCGACTCCAGCGAGCCCAGTGAATTCTGCGTACCGGCGCTGCCGCTGGAAAGGAAGCTGATCAGCGCGCCGAGGCTGTTGACCAGCCCGGAGAGGACTGCCTCGCCGGCCGAACCCGGTGGGATCTGGCGCAGGAAGTCGGCGGTGTCCGAACCCTTGTGCGGGGCGCCGACGCTGGTGGCGGAAGCGATCAGGTCGGGACGTACGGCGGCGACGTAGCGGATGGTCGGCCCGCCGTGGCTGTGGCCGATCAGGTTGACCTTGGGCTGGCCGCTGAGGGCGACGATTTCCTCCACCTGTTGCAGCAACTGCTCGCCGCGGACTTCCGAGGTGTCCAACTGGCTGACTTCGGTGACGTAGACCTGGGCACCGTCACGGCGCAAGGCGCTGGGAATGCCGAACCAGTAGTCGACCCCGAGGATATTGTCGAAGCCGAGCATGCCGTGGGCCAGCACGATGGGGTATTTGGTCTGGGTGTAGGTGCTGGCCTGGATCAGAGGGCTGGCAGCGAGAGAGGCGAGGCCGATGGCCAGGCCGAGGGGGAGCAGAGACTTCTTCTTCATGTTGTTCTCATCTCAGGTTGATGGGGCCGAGGGGCGCGTCCTGCCAGCCATCGCCCGAATCCTTCCGGGAGAACCGCTTCGCTGTCCCTTGCGCAGGAACCGTGCCAGCTTCGGCTTTTTTCCTCCAGGCCAGGAAATCCGCGGCTTCCTGGCGGCCGGTCATAACCTGCGTGGCAGAGCGGAAGAGGCGGGTTGTTACGGCGCGAAACGCTCGTTTGAATCTTCCCCGCACAACGCCCAGCGACCGAGTGTGCGGTAGCGCACGCCCGCGGCGTCGTTTTGCGAGCAAAACAGGCTGAAATGGTCGACCTGCCATACGAAGGTTGGGGGTGGCGGGACGTCCTCCAGCGGCGCGGCATCGCGAGCCAGGGTCAGATGGGCGCTGAATGGGCGGGTTTCCACGGGCAGCTCCAGTTCGGCAAGGCCGGAGCGCAGGGCGCGGCGCAGGAGGGCGCCGGGCGGTTGGCTGGGGGCCAGCAGCAGGATGCCGTTCCTCCAGCGCAGCAGGCGGTCGAGACACAGGTCGAAGGGCGCGGCCTCGATGGCCGCGGCCATGTCCAGCAGGGCCTCGAGCCGAGCGGACGGGACCTGCCCGAGGAAGGCCAGGGTCAGGTGCAGGTTCGCCGTCGCCACCTGGCGTCCGGGCAGTGGCTGGTCATCGCGCCACCGGCCGATCCGCTCGGCGAGGGGAGGTGGACAGGGCAGGGCGAAGAACAGGCGAAGAGAGCGATCGAGCATGGGCGCCTCCGCGTGTTTCTTGACAGTCTCCATGCGGCTTTTCTAGGATGCGCGTGCGCCGATTTAAACAGCAACTTGCGGGGCGCCCGGCAGCAGCCGAAATACCGCTAAAGCGCTGGCTCGGTGTTGCCTCTCACCGCTGTCCAGCGGGACCGAAGAGGCGGAGACATGACGTCATGACCTGTCCCAGCACGCAATTGCGCCTGGCACCCATCACCACCGGCCTGGTCCGGCGGAACCCGAGGATTCTCCTCAGCGGGCCGCACCAGCCGACCCTCGTCCGTTACCTCGAAGGCTGGCCGAAGCGCTGGAACGGTTCGCGTACCTTCCTTATCCAGTTCGCCCAGGACGGCAAGGACCTGGCGCGCTTCCCCAGCGACGCGTTCGACTTCGCCGTGGTCCAGGCCCCCGGGGCGGAAGACCTGGACCTGGTGGTCCGGCAACTGATCCGGGTCGCCCGCCAGGGCCTGATCACCCGCCGTATCCTGCGCTGAGCGCGTGGCCCCTCAGGGCGCCGGTGGATACTCGATCTCGACGACGAACCAGAGCTTTTCCCCGGCCGGGGTGCGCACCAGCACCTCGGCGTCCAGCTCCTTGCCGACCAGTGCGCGGGCGAGCGGCGAGTCGATGCTGATCTGGTTGTTGCGCAGGTCCAGTTCGTCGGGGCCGACGATGCGATAGCGGGCCTGCTCGCCGTCTTCGTCTTCCAGGGTCACCCAGGCGCCGAAGTACACCCGGTTCGGATCCGCCGGCCGCTCGCCGACCACTTTCAGGTTCTCCAGGCGCTTGCGCAGGAAGCGCACGCGGCTGTCGATCTCGCGCAGCATCTTCTTGCCGTAGATGTATTCGGCGTTTTCCGAGCGATCGCCGAGGGCGGCGGCTTCGCTGACCGCCTGGGTCACCTGGGGACGGCGCACGTGCCAGAGTTCATGCAGCTCTGCGCGTAACCGCGCGGCGCCCTCCGGAGTGATCAGCGGGGTGCCGGCGGTGCGCGGTGGACGATAGCGACTCATGGTTCGGGTGGTTCCACAAATGAACGGATGAAAGCCTGCCAGTGTATCCGATCAGCCCTCGCGCAGGACCCGCAGCGGGCTGCTGTTGAGGGCGCGACGGGTACCCAGCAGGCCGGCGCCGCCTACCAGCACGGCGCCTACCAGAGGCAGCGCGAGCAACCAGGGGTGCGCTTGCCACGGCAGGTCGAAGACCAGTCGGTAGAGCAGCAGGCTGACCGCCTCGCAGCCGAGCGCCGCGAGCAGGCCGCTGACTGCGCCGAGCAGGGCGAACTCGACCCGCCGGGTACGTTGCAGCAACTCGCGCTCGGCACCCAGCGCGCGCAGCAGGGCACCCTGGCGCACGCGCTCGTCGAGGGTCGCCTGGAGACCGGCGAAGAGCACCACGAAGCCCGCCGCGAGAACGAACACCAGCACGTACTCCACGGCCAGGGTGACCTGGTCGAGGATGCTCCGCAGCTGGCTCAGCAGGGCGTCTACCGGCAGCAGGGTGACGGTGGGGAAGGCGCGGGCCAGTTCGATCAGGTCGCGTTCCTGGCTGGCCGGCAGGTAGAAGCTGGTCAGGTAGGTCACCGGCAGGTCGGTCAGGGTGCCGGGCTGGAAGACCATGAAGAAGTTCGGCTGGAAATTGTCCCACTTCACCTTGCGCAGGCTCTGGACCTGGACCTCGCGATTCTGCCCGGCGACGCTGAAGGTGAGCCGGTCGCCGACCTGGATACGCAGGTTGGCGGCCAGCTTCTCTTCCACCGACACGCCGGGCAGGGCCCCCGGCTGCGGCGCGCTCCACCAGCGTCCGGCGGTGAGCTGGTTGCCGGAGGGCAGTCGCTCCGACCAGGTCAGGCCGAGGTCGCGCTGCAGGGCACGCTCGCTGCGCACGTCTTCGTCGAGCGCCTGGACCGGCTTGCCGTTCACCGCTACCAGGCGCCCGGGAACCATGGGGAACAGCGGCTCGGCGCCGGGGGAGAGCTTTTGCACGCGACGTTCGAAGGCGTCCTTTTCCGTCGGCAGGATGTTCAGGGCGAAATGGTTGGGGGCGTCCGGCGGCAACTGGGCCTGCCAGGTATCCAGCAGTTCGCCGCGAAGCAGGGCGATCAGGGCCATGGCCAGCAGGATCAGGCCGAAGGCCAGGCTCTGTCCGGCGGCGGCCAGCGGGTGCCGCAACAACTGGCCGAGTCCCAGCCGCCATGGCAGGCTGGCACGCGCCAGTGCCCGGCGCAGGCCGTTCAGGCCGAGCAGCAGGAGGGCGCCGAGCGCCAGCGTGGCGACCAGGCCGCCGCCGAGCAGGGCGAGGGTCAGCTTCAGGTCGAGACTCAACCGCCACATGATCAGGCCCAGGGCGAGCAGGGCGCAGGCGTAGGCCATCCAGGTGCGCATCGGCACCGGCAGCAGGTCGCTGCGCAGGACCCGCAACGGCGGTACCCGGCCCAGGGCTGCCAGCGGCGGCAGGGCGAAGCCGGCCAGCGCTACCAGGCCGGTGGCGATCCCGGCGAAGGCGGGGAACAGGCCGCCGGCCGGTACGTCCGGCGGCAGCAGCGTGGCGAGCAGGCGGAACAGGCCGAGCTGCGCCAACCAGCCGAGCAGGGCGCCGATGGCGCTGGCGAGCAGGCCCAGCAGCAACAGTTGCAGCGCGTAGAGGAGCAGGGTTTCGCTGCGCGACAGACCGAGGCAGCGCAGCAGCGCGCTGGCGTCGTAGCGCCGTGCAGCGAAACGAGCGGCGGACAGCGCCACGGCGACGCCGGCGAGCAGCACCGCGGCCAGGCTGGCCAGGTTCAGGTAGCGCTCGGCGCGGCCGAGGGCATCGCCCACCTGGCGGTTGCCGTCGCGGGCATCCTGCAGGCGCTGGTTGGCGGCGAGGCTGCCCTTGACCTGCTGGCGATAGGCCTGGAGGGCTTCCGGCGGGCCTTCCCACAGATCGCGGTAGCGCACCCGGCTGCCCGGCTGGACCACCCCGGTGGCATCGAGGTCGGCCAGGCTCATCATGGCGCGGGGCGTCAGGCTGTAGAAGTCGCCGGCGCGGTCCGGCTCGTAGGTAAGGATGCGCGCGATGCGCAGCGGCTTGCGGCCGATCTCGATGCTGTCGCCGACCTTCAGGTCGAGGCTGACCAGCAGGCGCGATTCGACCCATACCTCGCCCGCCTGCGGACGACCGCCGGCCTGCTCGGCGGCGAACGGCGCGGCAGCGCTCTTGAGCTGCCCGCGCAGGGGGTAGCGGTCGCCGACCGCCTTGATGCTGCTGAGCTGGATGCCCTGGTCGGTGGCGATCACGCTGGAAAACTCGACGCTGTCGGCGTGTCGCAGGCCCAGACGGGTGCCGCGTTCGATCTGTTCGGCGCTTGCCGGCTGGGTACCGTTGAGCACCAGGTCGGCGCCGAGGAACTCGGCGGCGCGGGCGAGCATGGCGCCGTTCAGGCGGGCGCTGAAATAGCCGATGGCGGTGCTCGAGGCGACCGCGATCAGCAGGGCGAAGAACAGCACGCGCAGCTCGCCGCTGCGCGACTCGCGGAACAATTGGCGAGCGGCGAGGCTCAGCAGGCGGGAGAGGGGCACCGGCTTCATCAGGGTTCGACCCGGTCGATCAGGCGTCCGCTTTCCAGACGGATCAGGCGCCGGCAGCGATGCGCCAGACGCTCGTCGTGGGTAACCAGGACCAGGGTGGTACCGCGTTCGCGGTTGAGTTCGAAGAGCAGGTCGCTGATCCGCTCGCCGGTGGCGCTGTCGAGGTTGCCGGTGGGTTCGTCGGCGAACAGCACGTCCGGCTCCGCCGCGAAGGCACGGGCAATGGCGACCCGCTGCTGCTCGCCGCCGGAGAGCTGGCGCGGATAGTGGCCCAGGCGTTGGCCGAGGCCGACTCGCTCGAGCAGTTCTCTGGCGCGCTGGCGAGCGTCGGCGCGGCCTTCCAGCTCCAGGGGCAGCATCACGTTCTCCAGCGCATCGAGGCTGTCGAGCAACTGGAACGACTGGAACACGAAGCCTACATGGGCCGCGCGGACGCGCGCCCGCTGGTCCTCGTCGAGGTCGCCGAGGGCGTGCCCGGCGAGACGGACCTCGCCGCCGCTGGGCTGGTCGAGCCCGGCGAGCAGGCCGAGCAGGGTCGACTTGCCGGAGCCGGAACTGCCGACGATCGCCAGGCTGTCGCCGCGGGCGAGGTCGAGGGAGAGGTCGTGGAGGATGGTCAACTTGCCTTCCGCGCTACCGACAACCTTGCTAAGGTTCTGCGCGTTGAGAATGCTGGCGCTCATGGAGGTTCCGATGCGTGCATTGCTGTTGAGCGGCTGCCTGGCCCTGGTCCTGCTGACCCAGCAGGCCGCGGCGCAGACGCTGTTGGTCGTGGGCGATAGTATCAGCGCCGCTTTGGGACTGGATACCAGCCAGGGCTGGGTCGCCCTGTTGCAGAAGCGCCTCGCCGACGAAGGTTACGACTACCGGGTGGTGAACGCCTCGATCAGCGGCGACACCTCCGCGGGCGGCCTGGCGCGCCTACCGGCGCTGCTTGCCGAGGAGAAGCCGGCGCTGGTGGTGATCGAGCTGGGAGGCAACGACGGGCTGCGCGGAATGGCGCCGGCGCAATTGCAACAGAATCTTGCCAGCATGGCGCAAAAGGCCCGGGCGGAAGGGGCGAAGGTGCTGCTGCTGGGTATCCAGTTGCCGCCGAACTACGGCCCGCGCTACATCGAGGCCTTTTCCAAGGTCTACGGCGCGGTCGCGGCGCAGGAAAAGACCGCCCTGGTGCCGTTTTTCCTCGAAGGGGTCGGCGGGGTCCAGGGGATGATGCAGGCGGATGGCATCCATCCGGCGCTCGCCGCCCAGCCGAGGCTCCTGGAAAATGTCTGGCCGACGCTGAAACCGCTGCTTTGAGACTTCCCCGGGAAACCGCTTTCGGCTAAGGTTGCGCACCCCTCAGGAGCCCCCCATGCCGCGTCCCGCCTGGACCCTCTACGCCTATCAACTGATCGAGCCCGACGATCAGCTGGACCTGTTCGCCTGTCGCGAGGTCCGGGTGCATGTGGTGGCGCGTCAGCTGGAGCTGGATACCCCGGCGGACCGCACGCTTTGCGGCAAGCTGCTGCCGGCCCAGCCGCGCTGGCAGCCGCTGGAACGGGCGCGTCTGCGCGACCGGCTGCTGTGTCCCGATTGCCGGAAACAACTGGAGGCGGAAAAGCGCGGGGAGCGCCTGTCCTGGTTGGTCTGAGCCCTCCCGGTGAAACCTGGCGGGGTGTTACACTGTCTTTCCTACTCCTTCATCGCACTCGCCAAGGATTCTCCGGAATGTTGTCGCGCGTACCCGTTGTCTCACTGTCTTTCGCCGCGCTGCTTTCGGCCGGCTCCGCATCGGCCCTGGAACTGCAGCTCCCGCCTCCGGGCGAGGACGTCGTCGGCCAGGTCCAGGTGATCAAGGCCAAGTACGAGGACACGTTCGCCGACCTCGGCGAGCAGTACAACCTGGGCTACAGCGAAATGGTCGCCGCCAACCCCGGCGTCGATCCCTGGTTGCCGGGCGTCGGCACCGAGGTGATCATCCCGACCCGCTTCGTGCTGCCGCCTGGCCCGCGCGAAGGCGTGGTGATCAACCTGGCCGAGTACCGCCTGTACTACTACCCGAAAGGGCAGAACGTGGTGCACACCTATCCGCTGGGCATCGGCCGCGAGGGCTGGGGTTCGCCGATCGCGAACACCCGCATCACTGCCAAGACCAAGGACCCGGCCTGGTATCCGCCGGCCTCGATCCGCGCCGAGCACGCCGCCGATGGCGATCCGCTGCCGACCGTGGTGCCGCCGGGCCCGGACAATCCGCTGGGGCCGTACAAGCTGACCCTGGGCGTGCCGGGCTACCTGATCCATGGTTCGAACAAGAAGTTCGGCATCGGCACCCGCACCAGCCATGGCTGCTTCCGCATGTACAACGCCGACGTGACCCACCTGTTCTCGATGATCAGCGTCGGCACCAGCGTGCGTATCATCAACGAGCCCTACAAGTTCGGCGTGAGCAACGGCAAGGTCTACCTGGAGGCGCATACGCCGCTGAACGACCATGGCGACCCGTCGGTGGTGGACAAGCACACCGCGGTGATCAACACCCTGCTCAAGCGCGACGACCTGGCCAAGCGTATCCAGTTGAACTGGGACGTGGTCCGCGAAGTGGTGGCCTCGGAGGATGGCGTGCCGGTGGAAATCGCCCAGGAATCGGCGCCGGCGATGACCGCGACGGTGGATAGCGATCCTACCCAGCTTACGCCCTGACGGAGAGCGTCGAGGCAGAGGCCCGCGTACCCGCAAGGGACGCGGGTTTTTTCATGCCCGGCGAAACGCAGGCATAAAAAAACCGGCCCCGAGGGACCGGTTTTCAACAGGTCGTGAGACCTATTACTTGCGGCTGGCTTTTTCCAGCATGCGCAGGGCACGCTCGTTAGCCTCGTCAGCGGTCTGCTGAGCTTTCTGAGCAGCGCCCAGAGCTTCGTCAGCCTTGCGATAGGCTTCGTCAGCGCGAGCCTGAGCACGAGCAGCTGCGTCTTCGGTAGCGGTCAGACGAGCTTCGGTTTCTTTGGAGTGGCTGCTGCAACCGGTGGCCAGAACAGCAGCCAGAGCCAGAGCAGAGAATTTCAGAACGTTGTTCATCGTGTTCCCCTTAAGGTGGACATTTCCATAACAGCAATCTCCCCAGCCGGGGAAATTAGCCGGCTACATACTACCCATTACTTGTAGTAAGTAAACTGACCAAGCGCAAGCCGAGCAACTTTTTTTTTAGTCCCCCCGACTTTAGCAGTAGTTGGAGTGTCGTTTGTTCAAAAAATATCCAGCGTGCGGCGCAAGTAAGCAATTTCCCGGACCTTGGGTAGAGTTGCTGCAAGAGGCGGGGGATGAGGGCTGCCGGGTTGTCGAGAATGTTCCGCCGGAGTGGCTGGCGCTTATCGACTTGGCGGGGAGTGGCAAGTAACAACTAAGTTGCCAGCATGTTGCCGGAAATGCCGTAAGTATTGGTGCGGAAATGAAAAAGGCCCGGCTAACTTGATTAGCCGGGCCTTCTTGCGATCTGGCGGTGAGGGAGGGATTCGAACCCTCGATACGGTTTCCCGTATACACACTTTCCAGGCGTGCTCCTTCAACCACTCGGACACCTCACCAGGTTCTCGACAGCGCCGTGTCTGTCGAGGCGCGCAATTTACTCGAACATTTCCCGCTTGGCAAATATTTTTTTAACTTTTTCATCGGCTTAGGTCGTCGGAGGAAAGTCCGCGGGGTGCCTTGGTAGACTGCCGGGCACGAAGAGGAGAGGCGGATGGCGAGCTGGGACATTTTCTGTAGCGTGGTCGACAACTATGGCGACATCGGCGTCACCTGGCGCCTGGCTCGCCAACTGGCCGCCGAGCACGGTCAGGCGGTGCGCCTGTGGGTGGACGAGCCGCAGGCCTTCGCCCGGATCTGTCCGCGGGCGGACCCGGCGGCGCACGTGCAGTGCCTGGATGGGGTCGAAGTGCGTGCCTGGGGCCGGCCGTGGGCATCGGTGGTGGCGGCCGACGTGGTGATCGAGGCCTTCGCCTGCGAACTGCCGGAGGCGCACCGGCAGGCCATGCGCGAGCGCGAGCGGCCGTCCCTGTGGCTGAACCTGGAGTACCTGAGTGCCGAGGAATGGATCGGCAGTTGCCACGCATTGCCGTCGCTGCAGGCGTGCGGGCTTTCCAAGTACTTCTTCTTTCCCGGGTTCCGCGAGCCCAGTGGCGGCCTGTTGCGCGAGGCCGGCCTGCTGGAACGTCGGCGCCGTTTCCAGGCCTCTGCCTCGGCGCAGGATGAGTTTCTCGCCTCCCTCGGCGTGCGGCGGAAGGTTGGCGAGCGACTGATTTCGCTGTTTGCCTACGAAAACCCGGCGCTGCCTGGCTGGCTGGAACAACTGCGCGACGCCCGCCAGCCGAGCCTGCTGCTGGTGCCGGAGGGGCGGGTGCTGGCGGATGTCGCCGATTGGCTGCGGGTGGCTACGCTGGCCGTCGGGGACGTCCACGTGCGCGACGCGTTGCGGGTCCAGGTGCTGCCGTTCATGGCGCAGGACGACTACGATCGCCTGTTGTGGTGCTGCGACCTGAACGCGGTGCGCGGCGAGGACTCCTTCGTTCGCGCGCAGTGGGCGGGACGGCCGCTGCTCTGGCACATCTATAGACAGGAAGAGGAGGCGCACCTGGCGAAGCTCGAGGCATTCCTCGAACTCTATTGCGCCGGCCTGCCCGCCGACCTGGCGGAAAACCTGCGCACCTTCTGGCTGGCGTGGAACGTCGGCGGTGGACTTGCCGGGGCCTGGGAGGGGCTGGAGAGGCAACTGCCCGAGTGGCGTAGGGAAGCGCAGCGCTGGGCCGACGAACAGGGCATGCGTCCGGATCTTGCGGCAAGGCTGGTGCAATTTTACGCAGATTGGCTATGATACGCGGCCTGATTTTTTGTCTTTCATCCATCGGATATTCGTATGAAAACCGCTCAAGAGTTCCGCGCCGGCCAGGTTGCCAACATCAATGGCGCTCCCTGGGTCATCCAGAAGGCCGAGTTCAACAAGTCCGGCCGTAACGCTGCCGTCGTCAAGATGAAGCTGAAGAACCTGCTGACCGGCGCCGGTACCGAGACCGTGTTCAAGGCCGACGACAAGCTGGAGCCGATCATCCTCGATCGCAAGGAAGTGACCTACTCCTACTTCGCCGACCCGCTGTACGTCTTCATGGACAGCGAGTTCAACCAGTACGAGATCGAGAAAGACGATCTGGAAGGCGTGCTGACCTTCATCGAAGACGGCATGACCGACATCTGCGAAGCCGTGTTCTACAACGACAAGGTGATCTCGGTAGAGCTGCCGACCACCATCGTTCGCCAGATCGCCTACACCGAGCCGGCCGTCCGCGGCGACACCTCGGGCAAGGTGATGAAGACCGCGCGCCTGAACAACGGCGCCGAGCTGCAGGTTTCCGCGTTCTGCGAAATCGGCGACTCGATCGAGATCGATACCCGCACCGGCGAGTACAAGTCCCGCGTCAAGGCCTGATCCTTTCGCGCGACGAGAAAAAGCCCGGCGAATGCCGGGCTTTTTCGTTTCCGCTGTCCGCCGCCGCGGCGCGGAGAGTCAGAAGCTTCAGACCGACACGTTCAGGCGTACGTCGATATTGCCGCGGGTAGCGTTGGAGTAGGGGCAGACCTGGTGGGCGGCGGCTACCAGCGCTTCGGCGGCTTCGCGCTCCAGGCCCGGCAGGCTGATGTGCAGTTCGACCTCCAGGCCGAAGCCGCCGGGGATCTGGCCGATGCCGACCTTGCCGGTTATCGAGGCGTCGGCGGGAAGGGTCTGCTTGCGCTGGCCGGCAACGAACTTCAGGGCCCCGATGAAGCAGGCCGAGTAGCCGGCGGCGAACAGTTGTTCCGGGTTGGTGGCCGCGCCGCCCTGGCCGCCCAGTTCGCGCGGAGTGCTGAGTTTCACGTCGAGCACGCCGTCCGAGGATACCGCACGGCCGTCACGGCCTCCGGTGGCGGTTGCGCTTGCGGTGTAGAGAGCCTTGATGGTTTGCATGAGGGTCACCTGTCTAGGTTGTGCGTTAATTTCTTGCGCGCTAAGTAAGTGCGTGAAATGAAATTTATCGTCACGCTATTTTGTGCGCAAGATAAATCGTTGGAAGATTTGGCGATAAAAACCAGACAGGTAGGTATAAGCCCCTCAGTCCGGTGCTTGCAGGTTGCCGCGCAGGGCCAGCAGCTCATCCTTGAGGGCGACCAGCTGTGGCAAGTCGAGGCCGGTACTCTCCAGGATGCAGGCGGGAATGCTCTCGGCCTGTCGCTGCAGGGCGCGGCCCTTGTCGGTCAGGCGCAGCAGGACTACGCGTTCGTCTTCGCTGCTGCGAGTGCGGGTAATCAGACCTTCGCCCTCCAGGCGCTTGAGCAGAGGCGTGAGCGATCCCGGGTCGGTAAGCATGCGTGCGCTGATTTCGCCCACGGTCAGGCCGTCGCGTTCCCATAGCACCAGCATGGCGATGTACTGCGGATAGGTGAGGCCGAGCGCTTGCAGCAGGGGCTTGTAGACCTTGGTCATCTGCAGCGAGGTGGAATACAGCGCGAAGCACAGCTGGTTGTCCAGCTTGAGCTGCTCGCAAGGGGTGGTGGGCAGTCGGGACATGGCTGTCTTCCAAGTAAGTAGGGCGCTGTGCATGAATTTAGCGTAGTGGCTATTGGCTTTCCAGGTTTCCCGCCGGGTGGTGTCTTCAGTGCTCGCCGAGACGCTGCTGCAGGGCCTGGTCCCAGGGTGGCGGAAAACCGAAGCGCTCGCGGAGGAAAGCCAGCAGCAGGCGGGTTCGCGAACTGGCTTCGCGTTCCAGGCGCAGAGCATAGATGCAGGTGGGCTCGGCGGCGGGCAAGCCGTCGTCGCAGAACAGCGCCTGCAGTTCGCCGCGCAGCAGGTACTCGCTGCACAGCCAGGTCGGCAGGTGGGCGATGCCGAGGCCGGCCAGCGCCGCGTCGACCATCGCTTCGGCGTTATTGGTGGCCAGCCGCGCCCGTTTCGGCCGCAGGTGCTGGAGCTTGCCGTCGTGCTGGAAGCGCCAGGCATAGGGTGGCGACAGGTTGTCCCAATCGATGCCGGCATGCTCCGGCAGTTCGCCGGGGGATGCGGGAACGCCATGTTCGCGCAGGTACTCCGGGCTGGCGCAGACCACCCGCACCATCGGCGCCAGCGAAGTGGCCACCAGGCGGCTGTCGGGCAGCGGGCCGGCGCGCAACACCAGGTCGACCTCGCCGAGATGTTCGCCCTGCAGGTCGATGAAGCTGCCGATCAGGCGCAATTGCACGTCCAGGCCGGGGTTGGCCTTGAGGAAGTCGGCGACCGCCGGGGCCAGGTGGCGGCGGCCGAAGGGCACCGGCGCATCGATACGGATCAGGCCCTGCGGCGCGGTGCTCAGGGACACCGCTTCGGCGCGGGCCAGGCGCAGTTCGGTGACGATCCGCCGGGCGCGGTCGGCGAAGGCCAGGCCGGCCGGCGTGGCGCGTACCGCATGGGTGGTGCGCACCAGCAGGGTGCTGCCGACGGCGCGTTCCAGGGCGTCCATCCGGCGCGCCACGGCGGACGGGGTAAGCGGGTGCTTGCGGGCAGCGGCGGAGAAGCTGCCGCCATCGAGGACATCGAGGTAGAGAACGAACTGTTCGCTGAGGGTATCGGGCAACATGCTCATGCCTTTGCGTGATTGGCATAGCCATTGTGCTTTCTTGTGCGTTTCCCATCCAGCCACGCTTGCCTAGCATGGAGGCGTCGAAAGAGGGGCTGACATGCTGGATGTATTTCTCGATTTCCTGCTGGGGATGGTGCTCGGTTGCCTGGGCGGTCTGTTCGGGATAGGCGGCGGCCTGCTGGCGATCCCGGCGCTGGGGGTGATCTTCGGCCTCGACCAGCAATTGGCGCAGGGTACCGCGCTGGTGATGGTGGTACCGAACGTGGTGCTGGCGTTGTGGCGCTACCACCAGCGCAACCGCATCGATCCGCGCCAGGCCGGAGTCCTTGCCCTGACCGGCCTGCTTTGCGCGTTCCTGGCGTCCAGCGTGGCCGCGCGGATCGATGCGGCGCGGATGCGCGAAGCGTTCGTGATCTTCCTCCTGGCGCTGGCCGGCTACATGTTCTGGCGCCTGTTCCGGCGCCCGCCGCAGGGCGGCGCGACGCCGCGCTACGGCTTGCCCTGGATGGGCGTGCTGGGCCTTGGCGCAGGTTCGCTCGGCGGGCTTTTCGGGGTGGGCGGCGGGGTGCTGGCGACACCGGTGCTGACTTCGGTGTTCGGCCTCGCCCAGGTCGTCGCCCAGGGCCTCGCGCTGGCCCTGGCCGCGCCGAGCACGGCGGTGGCGCTGGGGACCTACGCCATGCACGGTCATGTCGACTGGCGGATGGGAATCCCCCTGGCGCTGGGCGGCCTGCTGAGCATTTCCTGGGGCGTGAGGCTGGCCCACGCCTTGCCCGAGCGCAGCCTGCGCATGGCCTTCTGTGCCTTCCTCGCGTTGTGCGCGGTGCTCCTGCTGGCGCGCGGTTGAGTCAGAGACGGAAGCCCTCGCCGATGTATTCGGCGAGCTTCTCGGTGACCGGCGACTGGCTGTGCGGGTTGCGCATCAGCATGATGCTGGCCGAGGGCAGGGCGGGCAGGCCCTCGCTCTCGTCGAGGATGCGCAGGTTGCCGGTGAGCAGGCTACGCAGTTGCACGGTCACGGCGAGGCCGGCGCTGACCACCGCGAACAGCGCCGACAGGCTGGGGCTGCTGTAGGCGATGCGGTAGTCCAGTTCCGCCGCCTCCAGGGCGTTGCAGGCCCAGGCCCGGCAAAAGCAGGTGGTGTTGAACATGGCCAGCGGGATCGGCCGCTGGTCGTGGGGGCAGAAGCCCTCGGCGGCCATCCAGACGAAGGGCTCCTGGCGCAGCAACTGGCCGATCTCGGTGCCCGGCTCACGGGTGACGATGGACAGGTCGAGGTCGTTGCGCGCCAGCAGGTTGAGCGAGGTGTCGCAATGCACCTCGACCTGCACCAGCGGATAGGCTTCGGCGAAGCGCGACAGGATCGCCGGGAGGAAGCGCATCACGTAGTCGTCCGGGGTGCCGATGCGCACCGAGCCGACCATGTGCGGGCGGCGCAGGGTGTTGAACACCTCGCCGTGCAGCTTGAGGATCCGCCGGGCATAGCCGAGCAGCACCTGGCCTTCGGCGGTGAGGCGGGTCTGCCTTCCGTCGCGCTCGAACAGCGAGCGCTGCAGGACGTCCTCCTCTAGCCGCTTCATCTGCATGCTGACCGCCGACTGGGTGCGATTCACCGCCTCCGCGGCGCGGGTGAAACCACCGTGCTCGGCGATGGCGACGAAGGTGCGGAGCAATTCCGTATCGATGCCGGGCTGGTAGCTCATTCATCAATCTCCAAGATGCATTGCATCAGAATGATTCGTTGGATTGATCCTATGCCTGGCGGGAGACTGTGCCTATCCCGAACGGAGGGCAAGACGATGAAAGGTCAACAGGATTATTTCGGCAGTCACTGCCACGCTGCATCCCATCCCGCCTCGACCGCTGCGCCGTCGTTGTGGCGTCGCTGGCGGCGCTGGTTGCAGTTGGCCCGCGAGCGCCGGGAACTGCTGAGGATGAGCGACGAAGCGCTGAAGGACCTCGGCCTGAGTCGGGCGGATATCTTCCAAGAGGGCGAGCGGCATTTCTGGGACGACCCGCTGCGTCGGCATTGAGCGAACCGCAGCGGCGCGCCGGGCTGGCGCGGCGGCGGGGGCACGATAGACTCGCAGTCTCCTTCATCGACTGGGGCGCTCCATGAGTCTTTCGCTTTCCCTCGCCGAAGCCCGCCGCCTGGCCCTGGCCGCGCAGGGCTTCGACGGCCGGCGGACGCGCCGCAGCGTGCAGCGGCGGCATCTGCGCGAAATGCTCGCGCGCCTCGGCCTGCTACAGATCGATTCGGTGAATGCGCTGGTGCGCTCGCACTACCTGCCGCTGTTTTCCCGCCTCGGTCCCTACTCCATGACGCTGCTCGACGAGGCAGCCTGGAGTGTCGGCCGTCACCGCCAGTTGTTCGAATACTGGGGGCACGAGGCCTCGCTGCTGCCGCTGGAGCACTACCCGCTGATGCGCTGGCGGATGCGTCAGGCCGCCGACGGCCAGGGCATCTACCAGCAACTGGCACGTTTCGGCCGGGAACAGCAGCCACTGATCCGCCAGGTGTTGCAGGCGGTGCGCGAGCAAGGCGCGCTGGGTGCCGGCAGCCTGAGCACGCGGCAGGAGCGGGCCGGTCCCTGGTGGGACTGGAGCGCGGAAAAGCATGCGCTGGAATGGCTGTTCGCCGCCGGCGAGCTGACGGTGGCCGGACGGCGCGGCTTCGAGCGGCTCTATGACCTGCCGGAGCGAGTGTTTCCCGCGGAATTGCTGGCGCGTCCCGAGCTTTCGGAGGCACAGGCCCAGCGCGAGCTGTTGCGGATGGCGGCGAGCGCCCTGGGCGTGGCCACCGAAAAGGACCTGCGCGACTACTATCGGCTGAGCCCGGCGCAGAGCCGCGCGCGCCTCGCCGAACTGGTGGAGGCTGGCGAGCTGCTGCCGGTCCGGGTCGAGGGCTGGAGCCAGCCGGCCTACTGCCCCGGCGAACCGCAGGTGCCGAGGCGGCTAGGCGCCAGTGCCTTGCTCTCGCCCTTCGACTCGTTGGTCTGGGAGCGGGCGCGGGCCGAGCGCCTGTTCGATTTCCGCTATCGTCTGGAGATCTACACGCCGAAGGAAAAACGCGTGTACGGCTACTACGTGCTGCCATTCCTGTACAACGGCCGTCTGGTCGGCCGCGTCGACCTCCGCGCCGAGCGGGCGCGGGAGCGCCTGGCGGTGCATGCGCTGCATGCCGAGGCGAACGGCATGGACGATGCCGCCCTGCACGAGCTGGCCGAGCAGTTGCGCAGCATGGCCGCCTGGCTGGGCCTGGCGACGGTGGCGATCGAGGGGCGCGGGGAGTTGGCGGTGCGCTTGCGCGGGGTGCTGCTCTAGCGAACGCTCCCGCCGGGCGGCGGGAGCGGCCGCGGCGCGCTCAGCGGCGTACCTGCTTCAGGGTTTCGGCGATCAGGAAGGCCAGTTCCAGCGACTGGTCGGCGTTCAGCCGCGGGTCGCAGTGGGTGTGGTAGCGGTCGCTGAGGCCGTCTTCGGTGATCGGTCGCGAACCGCCGATGCATTCGGTGACGTTCTGCCCGGTCATCTCGATGTGGATGCCGCCGGCGTAGCTGCCTTCGGCCTGGTGCACCTCGAAGAACTGGCGGACTTCGGCGAGCACGCGGGCGAAGTCGCGGGTCTTGTAGCCGCTGGAGGCCTTGATGGTATTGCCGTGCATCGGGTCGGAACTCCACAGCACCTGGCGGCCCTCGCGCTGGATGGCCTGGATCAGGCGCGGCAGGTGGTCGCCGACCTTGTCGGCACCCATCCGCACGATCAGGTTGAGGCGGCCCGGATCGTTGTCCGGGTTGAGAATATCGATCAGGCGGATCAGCTCCTCGCTGTCCATGCTCGGCCCGACCTTGACCCCGATCGGATTGCCTACGCCGCGCAGCATCTCGACATGAGCGCCGTCGAGCTGGCGGGTGCGGTCGCCGATCCAGAGCATGTGCGCCGAGCAGTCGTACCACTCGCCGGTCAGGCTGTCGCGGCGGGTCAGGGCTTCCTCGTAGTTCAGCAGGAGCGCTTCGTGGGCGGTGAAGAAGCTGGTTTCGCGGAGCTGCGGCGCGCTGTCCAGGCCGCAGGCGCGCATGAAGGCGAGGGTCTCGTCGATGCGGTCGGCGAGTTGCTGGTAGCGCTCGGCCAGCGCCGAGTTGGCGATGAAGTCGAGGTTCCAGCGGTGCACCTGGTGCAGGTCGGCGAAGCCGCCCTGGGCGAAGGCGCGCAACAGGTTGAGGCTGGCGGTGGACTGGTGGTAGGCCTGCAACAGGCGCTCCGGGTCCGGCACGCGGCTCTTCTCGTCGAAGCCGATGCCGTTGACGATGTCGCCGCGATAGGCGGGCAGGGTCACGCCGTTCTGCGTTTCGTCGCCGGAGGAGCGCGGCTTGGCGAACTGGCCGGCCATGCGCCCGACCTTCACTACCGGGCAGCCGGCGGCGAAGGTCATTACCACCGCCATCTGCAACAGTACCTTGAAGGTATCGCGGATCTTCGCCGCGGAAAATTCGGCGAAGCTTTCCGCGCAATCCCCGCCCTGGAGCAAGAAGGCGCGTCCGGCGGTGACTTCGGCGAACTGCCGGCGCAGCTCGCGAGCCTCGCCGGCGAAGACCAGCGGCGGGTATCCGGCGAGGGTCTGCTCGACCCTGGCCAGGTGCGCGGCATCGGGGTACTCGGGTTGTTGCTGGATCGGCTTGGCCCTCCAGCTCTCGGGGCTCCAGGACTGGCTCATCTACGACTCTTGGCAATGCTCGGGAAAGCGGATTGCGGCATGGTAGAGCAGCTCGCCGCAGCGCCGCCAGCGATCGTTGCAATAGCGGAAATCCATCGTCGGGCCGGCTTTGCTATGCTGCGGTGCTTTTGCCGGAGCGCCTGGCGATAGCCGGCGAAGCGGCGGGGGGAGGTGAGTGGTGAGCGAAGAACGTCTGCTGGTCGAGGAGCGCGACGAATACGGGGTCATCCGGGTCATCGAGTCCGGCGACTATCGCTTCCTCGAGTTCGGCGACGGTGTCGAGCAGAGCTGCGTGTTCATGCCCGATCCGGCCTGGCTGGAATACGACTACACCCGCGCCATGCTGCTAGGCGGGCTCTGCCATTCGCAACCGCGTCGCGCGTTGTTCCTCGGTTTCGGCGCCGGCAGCCTGACCCAGGCCTGCCTGCGCCACCTGCCGCTGGAGGAGGCCGAGGCCATCGAGCTGCGCCCGGCGATTCCGCGCCTGGCCCGCGAGCATCTGGGGCTGCGCGACGACCCGCGCCTGCGATTGCGCATCGGCGACGCACTGGAGAGCCTGGGCGAATGCGCGGAGGCCGACCTGATCTTCCTCGACCTCTATACCGATACCGGCCCGTCGGCCGCGCACCTGGCCTGGAATTTCCTCGGCGCCTGCCAGGAGCGCCTCGCCGAGGATGGCTGGCTGGTG
This sequence comes from Pseudomonas sp. HMSC067G02, assembly GCF_001813485.1. Classification (NCBI taxonomy): domain Bacteria; kingdom Pseudomonadati; phylum Pseudomonadota; class Gammaproteobacteria; order Pseudomonadales; family Pseudomonadaceae; genus Pseudomonas; species Pseudomonas sp. HMSC067G02. Next base: position 23,073 of record NZ_KV812628.1, on the reverse strand, counting down.
ATCAACCAGTGGAGCGGCACCGATGGCAAGCCGCTGGGCGCGCCGCTGCTGCGCGGGCGCTATCACCATCATTACTGGGAGTGTCCGGTGGCCGAGGGCAACGTGGTGATGCTGGTGCCGGCGAACCTGGCCCTCGAACTCGACCAGGAAGCCCTGCGGACGCGTGCCGCGGCGCTGGAGCCGCAACTCGGCTATTCGTTGCAGGGCTATATCGACAGCCTGCGCCCGGCCCAGTAGCCAGGGCGCGCGGACAAGGGCCCGGCCTAGCGTCCTTCGAAGCGTCCCGGGCGGCGTTCCTGGAGCGCGCGCAGGCCTTCCCTGGCGTCCTCGCTGTCGAGCAGGCGCCTGGCGGCTTCCGGCAACGCAGCGGCGGCGACCGCTTCGCCTTCCAGCAGGGCCTGGCGCGCCGAGCCGAGGGTGGCGCGCACGCCGAGCGGCGCCTGGGCCGCGACCCGTTCGGCGAGGGCGATGGCGTGGTCGAGGAGGTCTTCCGGGGCGGTGACTTCCTGCACCAGGCCGAGACGATAGGCTTCGTGGGCGTCGAATTCGTCGCCGGTGAGCAGCCAGCGCATGGCGTTGCCCCAGCCGGCGACCTGGTGCATGCGCAGTGTCGCGCCACCGAACGGGAGGATTCCGCGCTGCACTTCGAGCTGGGCGAAGCGCGCGTTGCTGGCGCAGAGGTTGATGTCGGCCGCCAGCATCAGTTCGATGCCGATGGTGTAGCAGTAGCCTTGCACGGCCACCACCAGCGGCTTGCTTGGACGCCGGCCGCCGAAGGTGCCCCAGGGATCGACGGCGCCTTCGGGGAGTTTCCAGCCCTGGCGGAAGGTCTCGCCGACATTGGCCAGGTCCAGCCCGGCGGTGAAATGCTCGCCGTGGGCGAAGAGCAGGGCACAGCGCAACTGGTCGTCGGCCTCGTATTCACCGAGCGCGGCGACCAGGTCGTCGAGCATCGGCAGGTCGAAGGCGTTACGCTTGGCCACGCGGTCGAGGCCGAGCAGCAGCAGGTGGCCGCGCCGTTCGCGGCTGATGCGTCCTGGGAGGGTGTCGTTCATGCGGCGGTTTCCTGGCGGGGGGCGGGCAACGTCGGTATAGACGTCTGGAATCGGGATGTCCATTGTCAGTCTCTCCGATGACGCATGTCGGAAAAAACGCACACAAACGTCAAAATTCCGGTATGATGCGCGCCGGTCAAAACTGACCCCGTTCAGGACCTGCATTTTTCGGAGCGCTGTGCTCTGGCTGTGTATCCGCTCTGCGGATTTCCTTTACGTAATCTTCTAATTCAAAAGCAATCTCGCAAATCCCCGCCCCAGCTGCCTGGGTGGCCGTTTCGGCCGTACAGGGCATGAGCAGCCATGGGTCATGGGTCTTTGCGGATGTATACGAGGCAAACCCATGACTCAGGAAACCGTCGGCTTCGCCGCGCTCGGTATTCACCCCAATGTGCTCGCGGCAATCGTCGCCGTAGGCTACGAAGAGCCTTCGCCTATCCAGGCTCAATCGATTCCGCTGATCCTCGAAGGCCACGACATGATCGGCCAGGCGCAGACCGGTACCGGCAAGACCGCCGCGTTCGCCCTGCCGCTGCTGTCGCGCATCGACCCGAGCCGCCGCGAGCCGCAGATGCTGGTGCTGGTGCCGACCCGCGAGTTGGCCCTGCAGGTCGCCACCGCCTGCGAAACCTATTCCAAGCAATTGCCGGGCGTCGGCGTGGTCGCCGTCTACGGCGGCGCGCCCATGGGGCCGCAGCTGAAGGCCCTGCGCCAGGGCGCACAGATCCTCGTCGCTACCCCCGGCCGCCTGTGCGACCACCTGCGCCGCGACGAGAAGCTGCTGGCCACCGTCCAGCGCCTGGTGCTCGACGAAGCCGACGAGATGCTCAAGCTCGGCTTCATGGACGACCTGGAAGTGATCTTCGAGGCGCTTCCCGAATCGCGCCAGACCGTGCTCTTCTCGGCGACCCTGCCGGCGTCCATCCGTGGCATCGCCGAGCGCCACCTGAAGCAGCCCAAGCACGTCAAGATCGCCGCCAAGACCCAGACCGTGGCGCGCATCGAGCAGGTCCACCTGATGGTCCATGCCGACCAGAAGGCCGGTTCGATCCAGCGCCTGCTGGAAGTCGAGCAGTTCGACGCGCTGATCGCCTTCGTCCGCACCAAGCAGGCCACCCTCGACTACGCCGAATTGCTCGAGCGCCAGGGCTACCGCGCCGCCGCGCTCAACGGCGACATGCCGCAGGCCCAGCGCGAGCGGGTCATCGAGTCGCTGAAGGACGGTTCGCTGGACATCGTCATCGCCACCGACGTTGCTGCCCGGGGCCTGGACGTACCGCGCATCACCCACGTGCTGAACATCGATATGCCCTACGACCCCGAGTCCTACGTGCACCGCATCGGCCGTACCGGCCGTGCCGGTCGGGAAGGGCGCGCGCTGTTGCTGGTGACTCCGCGCGAGCGGCGCATGCTGCAGGTGATCGAGCGGGTCACCGGGCAGAAGGTCGGCGAAGTCCGCCTGCCGGATGCCGAGACCGTACTGGAGGCCCGCCTGGCGCGCCTGGCCGCGAGCCTGACGCCCTTGCTCGACAGCGCCGTCGAGCAGCGCGGCGCGGTGCGCGACGAGCTGTGCCGTCGCCTCGGCTGCGATGCCGAGACCCTGGCCGCCGCACTGCTGGCGCGCCTGACCGCCGGCAAGGCGCTGGACCTGGAGTCGGTGCGCCGCGAACAGCCGCTGACCCCATCGGCACCGCGCGAGCGTGCCGACCGTGGCGAACGCGGCGAGCGTCCGGAGCGCAGCGGCGAGCGTCGTCCGATGGCGCCGCCGAGCGAAGGCCGTGCCCGCTGCCGCACCGCCCTCGGCGCGCGCGACGGGGTCGCGGCGAAGAACCTGCTGGGCGCGATCCTCAACGAGGGCGGCCTGTCCCGCGAGGACATCGGCCGCATCCAGATTCGCGATACCTTCAGCCTGATCGAACTGCCCGAGGCCAACCTCGAGCGCCTGCTGACCAAGCTCAAGGACACCCGCGTCGCCGGCAAGGCCCTGCGCCTGCGCCGCTATCGCGAGGACTGAGGTCCAGCGCGATGAACAAAAGCCCCGCTTCGGCGGGGCTTTTTCATGGGCTTGATGTTTGCTGGCCGGGCTGTTTTTCGCGCCTGCCCCGGCTTCTCGTTTCGTCACCCCGGGCGAGCCCCTCTGGCAAGCGTCTAAAGGAAACAAAAGACTCGCCCAGCCGCCAGGGCAGGCACCACGTCGTGCATGCCAGACCTGCACATACCGAAGCCCTGATCCGCCGCCTATCCATGACATCGCGGATAACGCCTATGGCGTTATTCGCGCTACAGGACTATATCGCTCGCGATTTCCTGGCTGCCAGCCGAGTCCACCCAGCTTGCGGCGGGAAGCCAATGCTCTCCGCCAGTCCCACGAGAAGTTCTGTCAATCGAAGCGATAGATATCCATCCCCAACGAGCCCAGGGTAAAGCCGCTGTGCTCGACGCGCATCCCGCCGCCGCCCGCGCCGCGGGCGAAGAACAGCGGCAGCAGGTGCTCGTCGCTGGGGTGGTTGCGCGCCGCCCAGGGCGCCTGCCGGCGGTAGTCGTGAAGCGCGGCCTCGTCGTCGGCCTGGAGCTTTTCCACCATCCAGTCACGGAACTCCCGCGCCCAGGGCGCGATGGCTTCCGGTCCGGCGTGCCAGTCCAGTTCGCCCAGGTTGTGGGTGATGCTGCCGGAACCGATCAGCAGCACGCCTTCCCCGCGCAGTTGGCGCAGGGCCTGGCCGACGCGGCTCTGCAGGGCCGGACCGAGGCGGCTCGGCAGGGACAGCTGGAGCACCGGGATGTCCGCCTGCGGGTACATCAGGCTCAGCGGCACCCAGGTGCCGTGGTCGAATGGTCGCTGTGGGTCGGCCTGGGCCGGCAGGCCGGCGGCCTGGAGCAGTTCGATCGTCCGCTGCGCCAGCGCCGGCGCGCCCTTGGCCGGGTAGCGCACGGCGTAGAGGGGCGGCGGAAAGCCGTAGAAGTCGTGCCAGATATCCGGCGCCGCGGCGCCGGTTACTCGCAGGTCGTCGCTTTCCCAGTGCGCGGAAACCACCAGGATCGCCTTCGGCCGCGGCAGCTCTGTAGCCAGGCGGCGCAGTTGTACGCCGCTGGCGCCCGGTTCGAGGGCGAGCATCGGTGAGCCGTGGGAAATATAGAGAGTCGGTAGCATGATTCACCTCATGACTCGGATGAGCCATGTTCCTCCCTCGATCAATCGAAAACCAGTATATGTTTTTGAGGATACCTATCGATCCAGACGTTAGGTCGCGGTCTCGCGCGCTACGCCAGTTGGGCTTTCCGCCCAGTAGCGCCGATCGTCGAGGATCGCCCGGTCACGCTCGAACGCCAGGGGCAGGCGTTCCCTGAGGAAGTCCACCCAGGTGCGGATCTTGGCGTCCAGGTAGCGCCGCGAGGAGTACAGCACGAACACCTCGCGGACATGCAGTCGATGGCCCGGCAGTAGCCGCAACAGGCTGCCTTCCTGCAGCGCGCGGGCGGCGACGAAGCCGGGCAGCAGGCAGACGCCGAGCCCGGCCGCGGCGGCGGCGCAGGCGGCCTCGGGGAGGTTGACCTTGAGCGCCTCGTCGAGATCGAGCAGCGTTTCGCCGCGTTCGCCGACGAAGACCCAGCCCTGCGGGCAGGACGGCGCGGCCACGTTCAGGCAGCGATGCCGCAGCAGGTCCTCCGGCGTGCGCGGCACGCCATGCCGTGCCAGGTATTCCGGCGCGGCACAGACCACGCTGAACACCTGGCCGAGATCGCGGGCGACCAGGGTCGAGTCCGGCAAGGTTCGGCCGAGGGTGATCAGCACGTCCAGGCCTTCCTCGAGCAGGGCCGGGGTGCCCTGGGCCAGCGTGAGGTCGACGGAGACGTCCGGATGGCCGTCCAGGTAGTCCACCAGTAGCGGCATCAGGTGCTCGAGGCCCAGTTCGGTCACCGCGTGGAGGCGCAGGCGACCACTGGCGTGGGACTGGCTGTCTTCGACGTCCGCCGCGGCGGCGGCGACCGTACGCAGGATCTGCTTGCAATGCTCGTAGTAGCGCAGACCGCTTTCCGTCACCACGACGCTGCGCGTATTGCGTTGCAGCAGGCGCGCCGAGAGCGCCTGTTCGAGCCCGGCGACCTGGCGCGAAACGGTCGCCGGAGAGGTGCCCAGCGCCTGGGCGGCCTGGGTGAAGCTGCCGTGCTCCACCACGCGGACGAAGGTCCGGATACCGTGCAGCAGGTCCATTTCCAACTCCTTCGCCGGTCCGCGCCCGGCGTCGTCTCAGCCCGACGCCGGGTCGGACGTTGGGCTCCAGCCGCCGCCCAGCGCCTTGTAGAGGTTGACCAGGGTCAGAGACACCGCTTCGTCGCTGGCGACCTGCTGTTCCTGGTTGTCCAGCAGTTGCCGCTGGCTGTCGAGCACGCTGAGGAAGTCCACCGCGCCGGCGCGGTATTGCTCGCGGGCGCTCTGCAGGGCGCGGCGGTTCTGCGCCACGGCTTCGCCGAGGCGCTCCTGGCGGCGCTGGTTGGCGGCGTAGTCGTGCATCGCGTCGTCGACTTCCTGCCAGGCACGCAGCACGGTGCGCTGGTAGTCGATGGCGGCTTCCTGCTGCTGTGCCTCGCGTAGCTCCAGGCGTCCGCGCAGGCGTCCGCCTTCGAAGATCGGCAGGCTGAACGCCGGGCCGATGGCGAACTGGCGATGGTCCCAGTCGCCCAGGCTGGACAGTTGCAGGGATTCGAAACCGAAGTTGCCGTTGAGCGTGATGCGCGGATAGAAGTCCGCCTTGGCCACGCCGATGCTGGCGGTAGCGGCGTGCAGGCGCGCTTCGGCACGACGGATGTCGGGGCGGCGCTGGGCCAGTTCGGACGGCACGCCGACCGGCACGCTGCCCGGCGGACGCGGAATCTCCCGCGCCGGGCCGAGTTCGGCGAGCAGGCTGCCGGGGCTGGCTCCGACCAGGTAGCCAAGGGCATTGACCAGGTGCGCCTGGTTCTTTTCCACCTCGGGCAGGCGTGCCTCCATGCTGGCCACCTGGGCCAGCGCCTGGGCTACCTCGAGGTCGGTGGCGACGCCGTTGGCCAGGCGCGTGCGGGTGAGTTCCAGGCTGCGCCGTGCGGTCTCGAGGTTGTCACGGATGATCGCCGCACGGCTCTGTTCGCCGCGCAACTGGATATAGTCGCGCGCGGCTTCCGCCAGCACCGAGACCTGCACGTCGCGCAGTTCGTTCTCGCTGGCTTCCACCGTCGCGTCGGCGGTTTCCAGCTCGCGTCGCACGCGGCCCCAGAAGTCCAGCTCCCAAGAGGCGTCGAAGCCGGCCAGGGCGTGGTTGTAGTTGCCTTTGCCGGCCTTGCCGGAAGGATCGAACAGGCCGGCGCTGGTGGTCCGCTGGCGCTGGTAGTTGCCGCTGGCGTCCACCGAGGGCAGGGCGTCACCGCCGAGGCTGCGACGGATCGCGCGGCTCTGCTGCAGGCGCACCGCGGCGCTGCGCAGGTCGAGGTTGGCACGCTGGACCCGTTGCAGCAGGGCGTTCAATTGCGCGTCGTCGAACAGCGTCCACCATTGTGCTGCGAGTGGCGCGGCGGCGAGGTGGCTGGGGTTGCCGGCAGCGGCCTGGAGCGACCAGTCGCCGGGCGCAGGGCGGTCCGGGCGGGTGAAGTCGGGGCCGAGGCTGCAGGCGCCGAGCGCAAGGCTGGCAATAAGCAGGAGCGGAGTGCCTTTCATTGCTGGGCGACCTCGGCGGAGTGGGTGCCGGTCGCGGTGTCGATCCGTGCTTCCACCGACATGCCCACACGCAACTTGCCCGCCATGGCCTGGCGCGGCTCGAGAACGATCTTCACCGGGATCCGCTGGACCACCTTGGTGAAGTTGCCGGTGGCGTTGTCCGGGGCGATCGGCGCGAAGCTCAGGCCGGTGGCCGGTGCGATGCTGTCGACATGGCCGCGCAGAACCTCGCCGGGGAAGGTATCGACGCGGATCTCCACGGCCTGTCCGGGAGAGACGTGGGTCAGTTGGGTTTCCTGGAAATTGCCGACCACGTAGGCCTGCTGCAGGGGCACCACCGCCAGCAGCGCGCTGCCCGGCGTGACATAGGCGCCGACGCGCAGTTGGCGGCGGCCGACCAGGCCGTCGAAGGGCGCGCGGAGTTCACAGTAGGAGAGGTCCAGGCGGGCCTGGTCGCGTCGCGCCTGCATGCGTTGCAGGTCGCCACGGGCCTGGCCGACGCGGGCTTCGAGGACGCTCACCTGCTTGCGCGTGGCATCCACCGCGGCCTGGCCCTCGGCCAGCCGGGCGCTGGCGGTATCGATCCGCGATTGCGCCTGCTGGGCGTTCTGCAGGCTGCCGGCGCCCTTGCTGGCGAGGGTCTGGTAGCGGCTTTGCTCGTGACGGGCGAAGACCAGCTCGGCCTGCTCGGCGCGGACCTTGGCCCGCGCCTGTTCGATCAGCGCCTGCTGGCGTTGCAGGTTGGCCTCGGCATTGGCCAGGTTGGCCTCGGCACCGAGCACGTCGGCTTCGGCGGCGGCCAGGGCGGTGCGGAAGTCGCGGTCGTCGAGGCGGGCGAGCAACTGGCCGGCCTTGACCGGCTGGTTGTCCTCGACCAGGACGTCCTGGACGAAGCCGGCGACTTTCGGCGCGACCAGGGTGAAATCGGCGTGCACATAGGCGTCGTCGGTGCTCTGCACGACCCGTGGGGCGAGCAGGTGGAACAGCAGGTAGACCAGTAGGATCAGGACCAGCAGGGCGGCGAGCAGCAGGCTGCCCTTGCGCGAAGTGATGAACGACATACAGCGACCTTTCAGTGTGTGGGAGCGACCGGGCGGGGCGGGTAGGCCCGTTGCGGCAGGATCGGAATCAGGATCAGCAGGGCGCAGGCCAGGCCGGTCATCGCCAGCAGCACGTCGGCGTTGCCCAGCACCTGGGCCTGTTGGCGGGCCTGTTCGGCCAGGTGCTGCCAGTGCGCGCCGGAGTCGGCGCCCGGTTGCAGGCCGGCGATCTGTTGCAGGCGCAGTTCGACGGCCTGGGACGCATTGCCCAGGTGATCCACCAGGCGGTTGGAGTGGTAGTGCTCGCGGGCGGTGCCGAGGGCGCCGATCACCGCGGTGGCGACTACCCCGGAGAAGCCGCGGACGGTGTTGAACCAGGCTGAGGCGAAGGGCCCCTCGATGGGCGCGATGACGCTGGTGGAGAGCATCAGCAGCGGAATCACCGCCATCGGCTGGCCGACCACCAGTAACAGCATCGGCAGGTAGAAGTCCTCGCGCACCCAGTCCGCCGTCAGTTGGCTGAAGCTCAGGCAGGCACCGGCGCACAGGCACAGGCCGCAGGCCAGCACCCAGCGGCAGTCGACCCGCGGGATGTTGCAGAGGGCCGCCACCAGCGGCAGCGCGACGAGCTGCGGAAGAGCCACCAGCAACACCATGGGTACGCTCTGCAGGGGGCGGTAGCCGCGGATTTCGGCGAGGAATTCGGTCGGCACGCCCATGCTCGCGCCGAGCACCACCAGCACGCCGGCCAGGGTGATCAGGGCGAAGGTCAGGTTGCGCCGCTTCAGCAACTGCAGGCGGAAGAACGGCAGCGGGTGGCTCCATTCGTTGACCAGGAACAGCCCCAGCAGGAGGCTGCCGCTGCCCAGCAGCAGGCAGATCAGCGGCGACTCGAACCAGTCCAGGCGTTCGCCTTGCAGCAGACCGATCACCAGGGCGCAGATCGCCGGGAAACCGGTGAGCAGGCCGATGCCGTCGAACTGGCGGAAGCGTTCCAGGCGCACCGGGTCCTGGGGCAGGCCATGGGACACCGCGGCCATCGCTACCAGGCACAGCGGAATGACCTGCCAGAACACCCACTGCCAGCCGACGTATTCGAACCAGAACGCCGCCAGCGGCAGGCCCAGGTTGGGCCCGAAGGTCGCGGTGAGGGCATAGGCGCCCAGGCCGTAGAGCTTTATCCCCGGCGGCAGGAAGCGTAGCGCCACGGTCATCAGCATCGGCGGCAGGCAGCCGGCCATCAACCCTTGCAGGGTGCGCAGGACCAGCAGGCTCTCGAGGTTCGGCGCGAACGGACAGAGCAGGGCCAGCAGGGCGAAGCCGCCGATGGCGAAGAGCGTGAAGCGGCGCAGGGAAAAGGTCACCGAACACCAGGGCGCGAATGCCATGGCGGCGACCTGGGTGGCTTCGTAGAGCACGGTCAGCCAGGTGCCTTCGTCATGGCCGATGGCGAGTGCGCCGCGCACATCGGTCATGGCGATCTCGGTGACATGACCATTGAGACCGGCGGTGAGCGAGGCGAGCAGCACGCCGAGCAGGCCGACCACGATGCGCGCGCCGAAAGGCTGGGCGGCGGGGGCTGAGGTTGGCGTCGGCTGGCCGAGCGGGGTGGCGAGCGAAGTCATCGCGACCTCGCTACGGCGAGGGTGGGGAAACAAGGCATGGGCGGAAACTCTTCTGATTTCCGCCGCAGTCTAGGAGCGTCCCGGTAGTGTGAAAATTGAAATGATCGAAATGAATCAGTGCATTACACGCATCTATATCAGTTGGAGCCCAGCAGCGGATGGGGATCGTTCTGCACTTCCTCGCAAAGCCGCTTGACCGTTTGCCGGAACCAGCGGTGCGCGGGATCGTTGTCGAAGCGTGGATGCCAGGCCTGGACCACCATCACGGTCTTCAATGGCACCGGGATGTCGAACTGGCGCAGGCCCAGGCCCAGTCGGTTGGCCCGCCACAGGGAGTGCTCGGCGATCGGCAGCAGCAGGTCGGAACCGGGCAGGGCGAAGATCGCCGAGTGGAAGGTTGCGCAGACCAGCTTGACCTGGCGGGTCACCCCCAGCTCTCCCAGGGCTTGGTCCAGCGGGCCGTGGTGGAGTCCGCGGCGCGAGACGCTGATGTGGGGGAAGGCGGCGAAGCGCTGCGGGGTGATGTCGCCGTCGAAGATCGGATGCCCCTGGCGGGCCAGGCCGACGAAGCGGGTGGTGAGCAGTTGCTGGGTCTTGACCTCGGGCTCCATCCAGGACGAGGCGCCGATGTAGAGGTCGATGCGGTTCTGCCGCAGGGCTTCGTCGTCTATGTCCGATTCCGGGGCGAAGCGCAGGGTACAGCGTGGCGCTTCCTTGCTGAAGATTTCCAGTATGCGGGTGGCCAGACCGCCGACCAGGGTGTTGTTGGAACGCAGGGTGAAGCAGCGCTCCAGCTTGTCCAGTTGGATGGTCTCGCGGGTGTTGAACAGGTCGCGGGCCTGGTCCACCAGTTGCCGGACCTGCTCTTGCAGTTCCAGGGCGCGGGGCGTGGGCACCAGCTTGCGGCCGGCGCGGACCATGATCGGGTCGCCTACCGCCTCGCGGATCCGCGACAGGGTACGGCTCATCGCCGGTGGGCTGAGGTGCATGCGGCGCGCGGCTCCGACCACGCTGCCCTCTTCGAGAAGAACGTTGAGGGCGACCAGGAGATTCATATCGGGAAGATGCATGGAGTGGAAGTATAAGCACCCTTGAGTGCGCAAGGTGCAGTCTTTTGCTCTCCCAGGCGTGCGTTCGCTGCATTGCTGGATTGCGTCCGCGATGCCTTTACGCGCGCCGGTGGCTACCGAAGAATGCCGGTGTACGCCCTGTCCGAGGATTTGCCGATGTTCCATACACTCCTGGTCGCCATCGACGGCGGCCCGCAGACCCGTCGCATTGCCGAGCTGGCGCGGCAGGCCGCCGCGCCGGGCGCGAGGGTCCACCTGCTGTGCGCGGTGGACGCCGGCTATGCGTTGCCGGGCCGGCCGACGCTGCTCGACTATCCGCCCGCCGCGCACGAGTGTGAAGAGGCCCGGCAGGTGCTCGACGAGGCCCGTGCGCTGCTAGCCGGGTGCGAGCTGGAGGTACGGGCCGAGCTACGCGCCGGCGACCCGGTGCAGGTGATCCTGGGCGAGGCGCGGCGCCTGGGCTGTGAGCTGATCGTCATCGGCCATCGGCACCTGGGACGGCTGGAGCGCCTGCTCGATCCTTCAGTTGGCGACCGGGTGATCCGCGAGGCGCCGTGTCCGGTGCTGGTGGAAGTGCGCGAGGAAGATGCGCAGGGGAGTTGACCTGCCGGCCGATTGTCGCCACCTTGCGGGTTTTTCCACGAATGCGGAGGGCAGGATGCAGGCGGATTTTTGGCACGCCCGCTGGGCGAACAACCAGATCGGCTTCCACCTGGACGAGATCAATCCCTACCTGATGCGCCACCTGTCGCGGCTGCGATTGCAAGCGGGCGAACGGATCCTGGTGCCGTTGTGCGGCAAGACCCTGGACCTGGCCTGGCTGGCCGCCCAGGGGCTGGAGGTGCTGGGGGTGGAGCTTTCGGAAAAGGCCGTGAGCGACTTCTTCGAGGAGCACGACCTGCGCCCCGAGATCGATCAACTGGGTGGTTTCCGCCGCTACCGGGTCGCCGGCATCACCCTGCTGCAGGGTGATTTCTTCGCCTTGCAGGCAGAGCACCTGGCGCAGTGCAGGGCGTTCTACGACCGCGCCGCGCTGATCGCCCTGCCGCCGGAGATGCGCGAGCGCTATGCCGGGCATCTCCAGGCGGTCCTGCCGACGCGCAGCCTCGGCTTGCTGGTCACCATCGACTACCCGCAGGCGGAGATGGCCGGTCCGCCGTTCGCCGTGCCCGACGAGGAGGTGCGTGGCTACTACGCTGGCGGTTGGCGGATCGAGGAACTGGAGCGCGGCGACGTGCTCGGCGTCAACTGGAAATTCCTCGAGCGCGGGGTGTCCTGGCTGAACGAGGCCGTCTACCTGCTGGAGAGAGGCTGAAACGGGGCGCCGCGCGGCGCCCCGTCCATTTTCAGCGGAGTTCGTCGACCAGCACCGCAAGGGTGCTCAGGACGTCCTGGCCGAGCCGCTTGGAGCGGGCGCCGGACCAGCCGGTCCCGGGCTCCGGGTTGTCGTCGTGGTCCTTGAACGGCATCTCGATGGTGAACGCCAGGCAGTCGTAGGTCTGCCCGACGAAGTTGCAGGCCAGCGCCAGGTTGGCCTGGCCCGGCGCACTGCGTGGGTAGCCATGGCGGATCTGGAATTCGCCGCGCGCCATCAGTTCCTCGCGGAAGCGTTGCTCGAGCCGTTCCAGGCGGGGCGTATAGCCCGGGTTGCCCTCGCAGCCGGCGGCGAATACGTGGGGGATTTCCTCGTCGCCGTGGATGTCGAGGAACAGGTCGACGCCATGGCGCTTCATCTCCTGCTGGACGAACCAGACTTCCGGGCTGCGCTCGGCGCTCGGCTCCAGCCAGGCCCGGTTGAGATCCTGGCCGGCGGCGTTGGTGCGCAGGTTGCCGTGGAACGCGCCGTCCGGGTTCATGTTCGGCACCAGGTACAGGTCGGCCTTTTCCAGCAGGCGCTGCATTTCCGTATCGTCCGGCCGCTGCAGGCGCTCGATCAGGCCTTCCATGAACCATTCGGCCATGTGCTCGCCGGGATGCTGCTGGGCGATGACCCACAGCTTCAGGTGGCTGTCGGGATGGCGCCTGACCCGCAGCAATTCGATGTCGCGGCCTTGCACGCTGGTGCCGACGGCGAGCCGTTCGACGCCCTCGATGCCGAGCGCACGTTCGACCAGGCGGGCATGCCGTTCGCGGCTGTAGGGCTGGAAGTAGGCGAAGCGGACCTCGCTTTCCTCCGGTTCCAGCTGGAAATGCAGGCCGTCGGCGTCGTATTGCGACGGTACGCGGAACCAGCGTTCGCCATCGTACGAGGCGACCGCCTGGTAGCCGCTCCAGGCATGGCTGTAGGCCGACTGGCCGGCGTTGACCAGGGTGAAGCGGTGCTCGGTGGCGGCAGCCATGCCCTCGACCTTGAAGTGGAACCACTGGAAATGCTGGCTGGCCAGGTCGGGACGGATCGCCAGGCGGATCCGGCGGGGATCGCTGGCATCGATGACCTGGATGTTGCCGCTGTCGAAATCGGCGCGGATCTGCATGGGAACCTCATCGGGCGAAATCACGGACCCGCATGTTCCGGGGCTGGCTCGCGGCTGTCAAAGCGACCATGGATAGGTGGCTTTCCCGGGCATAAAAAAAGGGCGACCGATGGTCGCCCTGTCCCAAGTGTGAAAGCGGATCAGCGTGCGCTGGCGCGCAGCGCTTCGATACGATCTTCCAGCGGCGGGTGGCTCATCAGCAGGCCGGCCAGGCCGTGCTTGAGGCCGCCATTGATGCCGAAGGCGTTCAGGGTGTCGGGCATCTGCACCGGCACGCCCTGTTCCGAACGCAGGCGTTGCAGCGCGGCGATCATCGCGCCGGTGCCGGCCAGGTGGGCGCCGGCGGCGTCGGCGCGGAACTCGCGGCGGCGCGAGAACCACATGACGATGATGCTGGCGAGGATGCCGAGCACCAGTTCGGCGAAGATGGTCGCGACGAAGTAGCCGATGCCCGGGCCGTCCTCGTTCTTCAGGATCGCCTTGTCGACGAAGTTGCCGAAGATTCGCGCGAAGAACATCACGAAGGTGTTCACCACGCCCTGGATCAACGCCAGGGTGACCATGTCGCCGTTGGCGACGTGGCCGATCTCGTGGGCGAGGACGGCTTTCACCTCATCGGGCGAGAAACGTTCGAGCAGGCCCTGGCTGACCGCGACCAGCGCGTCGTTCTTGTTCCAGCCGGTGGCGAAGGCGTTGGCCTCGTAGGCGGGGAAGATGCCGACCTCCGGCATCTTGATGCCGGCCTCGCGGGACAGCTCTTCGACGGTCTGCAGCAGCCACTGTTCGTGACGGGTGCGCGGCTGGCTGATGACTTCGGTACCGGTGCTCATCTTCGCCATCCACTTGGAGATGAACAGCGAGACCAGCGAACCGGCGAAACCGAACACGGCGCAGAAGACCAGCAGGCTGCCGTAATTCTGGCCGGTGAAGCGGTCCACCCCGAGCAGTTTCAGGGTGATGCTGGCAATCACCAGGACTGCCAGGTTGGTGGCCAGGAACAACAGGATGCGCATCATGGTGTAAAGCTTCTCCTCACGGCTGAAGGCACGGAGCGCGGTTCGCAGGCCGCCGGGGCGGGCGAACGGGCTCCTGATAATCATGCGGGGTTATATAAGGGGCGGTCCATGGCGATTCAATCGAGGGACTATTTCAAACTGTGTCGCCTTGCGCGCCCAGGTTGCCCTCGAATAGCAGGCGGGTCAGCCCGGCCAGGCGTTCGCCGTCGCCCTGCGCCAGCGCCTGGCGCAACTGGTTGGCCAGGCAGGCCTGTTCGCGGCGCACGCTGGCCGGCGCCTCGGCCAGCGCCGCCGCGGCCCGGGGGACGATACGGGTAAGTCTTAGGAAGGCCTTTTCGCTGAGCACCGCCTGGTCGAGAGCCTCGTAATGAATGGTGTTGGCGAAGCGCAGGTAGCCTTCCTCGGCGAGCCAGAGCAACGCGCCCAGACAACTTTGGTGACGTTTGCTCGGCAGGCCGAACTCGTCCGGCGGCTCGCGGCCGATCAGGTCTTCGACGTAGAGCGCGGTCTTGCGCGGAAACGCCTGGTAGAGAAGCAGGAGGCCGCCAGCGGCGTCCTTGTGGAAGTCGTCGATCTGCAGGTCCATGGATGGGTCGCCGGGCAGGGCGGCGCCAGCGGCGCCGCGGGAGCGGGGGGTTACTGCTGGTAGCCCTTGAGGAAGCTGCCGATGCGCAGGATCGCCTGCTCCAGGTCATCGACGCGGGGCAGGGTGACCACCCGGAAGTGGTCGGGCCACGGCCAGTTGAAGGCGGTGCCCTGGACGATCAGCAGTTTTTCCGAGAGCAGCAGGTCGAGGACGAACTTTTCGTCGTTGTGGATCGGGCAGACCTTCGGGTCGATCCGCGGGAAGGCGTACAGCGCGCCCATCGGCTTCACGCAGCTGACGCCGGGGATGTCGTTGAGCAGTTCCCAGGCGCGGTTGCGCTGCTCCAGCAGGCGCCCCGGCGGCAGGACCAGATCGTTGATGCTCTGGTAGCCGCCCAGGGCGGTCTGGATCGCGTGCTGCGCCGGGACGTTGGCGCACAGGCGCATGTTGGCGAGGATGTCGAGACCTTCGATATAGCTCTGTGCCCGCTGCTTGGGTCCGGAGATCGCCACCCAGCCGGAGCGGAAGCCGGCCACCCGGTAGGATTTGGACAGGCCGTTGAAGGTCAGGCAGAGCACGTCCGGCGCCAGCGAGGCGGTGGAGACGTGGACGGCGCCGTCGTAGAGGATCTTGTCGTAGATCTCGTCGGAGAACAGCACCAGGTTGTGCTGGCGGGCCAGTTCGACCATGCCTTCCAGCACTTCCCTGGAATACACCGCGCCGGTGGGGTTGTTCGGGTTGATGATCACCATCGCCCTGGTGTTCGGCGTGATCTTCGCCTTGATGTCTTCGAGGTCCGGCCACCAGTTGGCCTGCTCGTCGCACAGGTAGTGCACCGGCTTGCCGCCGGCGAGGCTGACCGCGGCGGTCCATAGCGGGTAGTCGGGAGCGGGGATCAGCACCTCGTCGCCGTTGTTCAGCAGCGCCTGCATGGACATCACGATCAGTTCCGACACGCCGTTGCCGAGGTAGATGTCCTCGATGCCGACGCCCTCCACCTGCTTCTGCTGGTAATACTGCATCACTGCCTTGCGCGCGCTGAACAGACCCTTGGAGTCGCTGTAGCCCTGGGCGGTCGGCAGGTTGCGGATGACGTCCTGGAGGATTTCCTCGGGAGCTTCGAAACCGAACGGCGCCGGGTTGCCGATATTCAGCTTGAGGATGCGGTGACCCTCTTCCTCTAGGCGTTTGGCGTGCTTGAGCACCGGCCCGCGAATGTCATAGCAGACGTTGGCGAGCTTGTTCGATTTGCTGACCTGCATGATGTGTCGAGTCCCGAAGTGAGCGAACACCGTGGAACAGGCTGCGAAAAGCCCGCTGGATCGCGGCTTGGCAGGCTGTAACGCGGATGACAGACTGGCGTCTATAAGGAGCACGCATGATACGTGCGGCCCGTCCCCCGGAAAAGGGAGCGCCGGGCATTTTTCAGATCGCGAGGTAGAGCCGATGAGCAAGATCGACAAACCCCTGGACTCCTGGCGCGAGGAGTTGACCGAAGAGCAGTTCCACATCTGTCGCCTGGGCGGTACCGAACGCGCCTTCAGTGGCGAATACCACGCCACCAAGACCCCCGGGATCTATCATTGCACCTGCTGCGGCACGGCGTTGTTCGACTCCGACGCCAAGTACGACTCCGGCAGCGGTTGGCCGAGCTATTTCCAGCCGGTGGACGCCGAGGCGGTCCGCGAACTGGACGACTTCAGCCACGGCATGCACCGCATCGAAGTCCGCTGCGGCCGCTGCGATGCCCACCTGGGGCACGTCTTCCCGGATGGCCCCCGGCCCACCGGGTTGCGTTACTGCATCAACTCGGCCTCGCTGAAGCTGGTGCCGCGGGAGAGCTAGAGAGCGACGACCCGTCTTTGGTTCGGGTCGTTTTTCATTCAATCAAGTTGTGTACAATTGAATTGCGAGCTACTTTGTTTCGAGACCCACCCTCAACAAGGAAGACAAGCCATGAGCGATTCGCTGCTGAGCATTCCCTGCACCACCATCAAGGGCGAACAGAAGACCCTGGCCGATTTCGGCGGCAAGGCGTTGCTGGTGGTGAACACCGCCAGCAAATGTGGCTTCACCCCGCAGTACCAGGGGCTGGAGGCCTTGTGGGAAAAATACCGTGAGCGCGGACTGGTGGTGCTCGGCTTCCCCTGCAACCAGTTCGGCAAGCAGGAACCGGGCGACGAGGGCGAGATTTCGCAGTTCTGCGAACTGAACTACGGGGTGAGCTTCCCGCTGTTCAGGAAGATCGAGGTCAACGGCGCCGGCGCCCACCCGTTGTTCGTCAGCCTGAAGAAGCGCGCGCCGGGCCTGCTCGGCAGCCAGGGCATCAAGTGGAACTTCACCAAGTTCCTGATCGGCCGCGATGGCCAGGTGGTGAAGCGCTACGCGCCGACCACCAAGCCGGAGGAGCTGAGCTCGGCGATCGAGGCGCTGCTTGAATGAGCACCCGGGGAAAAGTCGCCAGGCCGGATGGCGTCGAAGAATCGCTGCTGCTCGACAACCAGCTGTGTTTCAAGCTGTACGCCGCCTCGCGCGCAGTGATTCGCGGCTATCGGCCGCTGCTCGAACAGATCGGCCTGACCTATCCGCAGTACCTGGTCATGCTGGTGCTCTGGGAGTGGCATGCGAGCCCGCCGGAGCAGCCGACGGTGAAGGCCCTGGGCGACCGCCTGCTGCTCGACTCGGGAACCCTGACGCCCTTGCTCAAGCGCCTCGAACAGCTCGGCCTGGTGGATCGCCGTCGCGCCAGCCACGATGAGCGGGAGGTGCACCTGGCGCTGACGGTGCCAGGGATCACCTTGCGCGAACGGGTCATTCCGCTGCGCCAGCAACTGATCTGCAGCACCGGTTTCGACCTCAACGAGATGTTCGACCTGCACCAGCGCCTGGGCGGGTTGCTGTCGCGTTTTCGCCTGGTGGTGGGAGGCTAGCCGTCGTCGCGAGACCGGCTAGTCGCCCGCGGTGAGCGGGCACCAGCGGTCGAGGATGGCCTTCAGTTCGTCGCGGTGGAAGGGCTTGGCCAGGTAGTCGTCCATGCCGGCGGCACGACAACGTTCGCGCTCGTCCGGCAGGGCGTTGGCGGTCAGCGCGATGATCGGCAGGCCGCCCCAGCGTCCGCTGTCGCGGATCTGCCGGGTCGCTTCGTAGCCGTCCATCACCGGCATGTTGCAGTCCATCAGGACCAGGTCGATGGGATGCTCCTCCAGCATCTTCAGGGCATTCAGCCCGTGTTCGGCGATCCATACCTGGCAGCCGAGCTTGTGCAGCAGGCCCTTGGCGACCAACTGGTTGACCGGGTTGTCCTCCACCAGCAGGACCCGGGTGTTGCGCTGTTCTCCCGCGGTGTCCGAGGCGCTCGACGGGGCTATGGCGGTGTGTTCGAGCACGTGTTTCAGGGCCTGGTACAACTGGTTGCGACTCAGCGGCCTGGCCAGTTGGCGCAACGGCGACAGGCGGCGGGCCAGCTCCGGTTCGAGGAAACTGCCGTAGGCGGTGACCAGCAGGATCGGCGTACCGATGCTCGGACGCAGTCCCATCAGGCAGTCCGGGCAATCCGATATCAGTACGTCGAGCGAGTGGCCGAGCAGGCTGTCGTCGGTCTCCAGACGCTTGTACTCCAGGCCCCAGCGCGGCAGCCAGGTTTGCAGCAGCTGCGCCAGCCCGCTGTTGGCCGAGCATTGCGCGATCACCCGGCCGCGCAGCGGCAGCGCCTGTAGCGGAGGGCTGACCGGCGCCAGCGGCAGGCCGACGCTGAACAGGCTGCCCAGGCCGACCGTCGACTCCACCGTCAGTTCGCCCTGCATGGCCTCGCACAGCTTGCGCGTGAGGGCCAGGCCGAGGCCGGTGCCGCCGTATTGGCGGGTGATACCCGCGTCGGCCTGGGTGAACGGTTGGAAGATGCGATCCAGCGCCTCCTGGGCGATGCCGATGCCGGTGTCGCGCACACTGATGCGCACACCCTCGGCGGTGGCTTCCACGCGAACGTCGACCCGCCCCAGGCGGGTGAACTTCAGCGCGTTGGACAGCAGGTTGCTGACGACCTGGCGAATCCGCGTCGGGTCGCCGGAAACCTGGGCGGGCAGGGCGGGGTCGACCAGGCAGGTCAACTCCACGCCGGCCGCGGCGTTCTGCGAGAGGAGGCTGGCGGTGTCTTCCACCAGGACGCCCAGGTCGAACGGGATCTGTTCCAGGACCAGTTGCCCGGCCTCGAACTTGGAGAGGTCGAGCACGTCGTTGAGCAATTCCACCAGCACCTTGCCGGAGTCGTGGGCGATCGACAGCTGTTGGCGCTGTTCCGGGGTGAGCGGGCCGTCGAGGCTCAGCGAGAGCATGCCGAGCAGGCCGTTCAGCGGCGTGCGGATCTCGTGGCTCATGTTGGCCAGGAAGCTGGCGCGGGCCTGGGCCATGTCGAGAGCGGTCTGGCGGGCTTCTTCGAGTTCCTGGTTGGATAGCGTCAGGCGCGCGTTGGCGGCCTTCAGCTCGGCGGTACGGGCGGCGACGATGCTTTCCAGCTCCTCCAGGTACTGGGTCAGGCGGTTCTCCGCCTCCCGGCGCTGTTCGATCTCTACCGAGATGCGCCCGAGCTGGCGGTTGATGACTTCCACCAGCACGCCGATCTCGTCGCGTTCGTGGCCCTTGGGGCAGGGCAGGCGCATGCGTGCCGGCGAGCGTGGATCGTGTCCGCTGAGGGCCTGGATCAGGCTGACCAGGGGCTTGGTCAGCAGGGTATAGAAGAGCACCAGCAGGATCAGCGACAGCAGCAGGCTGCGCACGAAGCCGGAGAGCAGGGTGATGCCGGCGCGACGGAGGAAGTCGTTGCCGAACACGAAGGTGTCGATTTCCAGCTGCAGTACGCCGAGGGCCTCGCCCGGCGCATGGTCGACATGCAACGGGTCCTCGTAGACCCGCTTGTGGCCGAAGAGGAAGTCGCTGAGCGGCCGCAGGCGGCTTTCGGCGGGTTCGCGCGAGGCGCTGGCCAGCGGCAGGCCGGAGGTGTCGATGATTTCCGCGCGGACCACGGCGGGCGAACGGAGCAGGCCGAGGACCAGCTCCTGGGCCAGCTCCGCATCGATGTTGTAGGCGATTCGCGCGGCGGGGTTGTGGCTGACGTCCAGCAGCGCGCGCACTTCGCGATTGATGGATGCGTCCTGGCTGGCATAATCGACGCCAACCTGAATCAGGCTGAGCAGGGTTCCCAGGATAAAGGCCACCAGCACGGTGAGGCTGGCCTGTTTGAACGACAGGCGATGGGTCAGCGCTATATCCATGGGGGCGGGGATCAGCCTTGGCGAGGTTCTGCCGCCTAGCATAGCCCATCCCGACCGTCTGTCGGGGTTCCTGGGCGCAACCGATGATCGATCCGTGACGTCAGTCCGATCCGAGGAGAACAGAGTGGATTCCCGATTGAGCGATTTTCTTGCCCGCGCCGAAAGCGTGCTCGCGCGCCTGGAGCCGCTGCTGCCGGCCGTACGCGAAGCCGTCGACTGGGAGCGCAGCCTGGCGGCGCGCTGGCACCGCGACGGCCGCAGCGGCTACCTGCAGCCGCTGGAGGTCAGCCTCGACCTGCGCCTGGCCGACCTGCTGGGCGTAGAGCGGCAGCGCGAGCAACTGGAACGCAACACCCGCCAGTTCGTCGCCGGCCAGCCGGCCAACCACGCGTTGCTCTGGGGGGCCCGCGGGACCGGCAAGTCCTCCCTGGTTCGTGCGCTGCTGGCTGAGCTGGCCGGCGCCGGGCTGCGCCTGATCGAGATCGAGCGCGACCACCTGGCCGACCTGCCGCGCGTGGTCGAGCAACTGCAAGGCCTGCCGCAGCGCTTCGTGCTGTTCTGCGACGACCTCTCGTTCGATGCCGGGGAAGGCGACTACCGGGTACTCAAGAGCGTGCTCGACGGCTCGCTGGAACAGGCGCCGGACAATGTGCTGCTCTACGCCACCTCCAACCGCCGGCACCTGGTTTCGGAGAAGCAGAGCGACAACGAGAACTGGAAGATGGTGGACGGCGAGCTGCATCCCAACGAAGCGGTGGAGGACAAGATCGCCTTGTCCGACCGTTTCGGCCTGTGGCTGTCGTTCTATCCCTTCACCCAGGAGCATTTCCTCAGCGTGGTTCGCCACTGGGTGGACGTGCTCGCGGAGAAGGCCGGGCTGGCCTGGAGCTGGAGCGAGGAACTGGAGAAGGAAGCGATCCGCTGGGCGCTTGGCCGCGGCAACCGCAACGGCCGTTGCGCCTATCAGTTCTCCCGCTACTGGGTGGGCAAGCAACTGCTGGAGCGCCAGGCATGATCGATCTGCAGCAATCTGGCGCCGGGCTGGCCGGCTACGCCCTGCTGGCGGCGCAGGCCGAGGCGCTGTTCGCCGGCGAGCGCGATTTCATCGCCAACGCCGCGCAGTTCTCCGCCTTTCTCTTCCATGAGCTGGGCGACCTGAACTGGGCCGGCTTCTATCTGAACCGCAACGAGGAACTGGTCCTGGGACCGTTCCAGGGCAAGGTCGCCTGCGTCCGCATTCCCTTCTCCAAGGGCGTCTGCGGCGCCGCGGCGCGTACCCGGCTGACCCAGCGGGTCGACGACGTCCACGCGTTTCCCGGCCACATCGCCTGCGACAGCGCTTCCAGCAGCGAACTGGTGGTGCCCCTGCTCAAGGACGGCCGCCTGGTCGCTGTGCTCGATCTGGACAGCCCGAGCGTGGCGCGCTTCAGCGCCGAGGACCAGGCCGGGATCGAAGGCCTGGTGGAGATATTCCTGCGCCTGACGGACTGCTGAGCGACGCGTTCAGGCTTTCGCTGCGAGCTTGTCGAGGGTCCGTCGTTCCCCCGGCAGCAGCGCTTGCATCGCCGGGCGTTCGAGCATCCGCGCGAAATGCGCGGCGAGGGCCGGCCAGCGTTGCTCGTCCAGGTTTTCGCCGGCGTGACGCAGGTTGACCAACTGGCTGGCGATCGCCAGGTCGGCGAGGGTCAGTCGCTCGCCGACGAAGAAGGCCCGGCCGTCGAGATGGTTTTCCAGGTAATCGAAGTGCGCTGGCAGCTTTTCCTCCAGCGCGCGACGCACGTCGTTCTCCTCGCAGGCCTGGCCCATCGCCGGCTTGAGTATCCGGTTGCGGAAGATCGTCAGCGTGGCCAGGGGAGCGATCTCGTAGTCGGCGTATTTTTCCAGCCAGCGCACCGCTGCGCGGCCGGCGGGGGCGTCGCCCTGGAGATTCGGCGGTTCGGGATAGCGTTCTTCCAGGTACTGGCAGATCACGCTGGAGTCGGCGAGGGCCAGGTCGCCGTCGCGTAACGCCGGGATGCGGCCCAGCGGACTGATCTCGCGATACCAGGCCGGCTGGCCGAACGGGGCGATCGCTTCCAACTGGTAGTCGAGGCCCTTTTCGGCCAGGAGCAGGCGGACCTTGCGGACGAACGGAGACAGCGGGGCTCCGTAGAGTGTCAGGCTCATAACGATTTCCTCGGTCGATATGAGCCTGGGTTATAGCACGGCTGCCGTGGGCAGGCCGGAATCAGTCGTAGACGTTCTTCTTCTTCCACAGGTCGTCTGCATCGAGGGCCTTCAATCCCTCGTTGAGTTCGCTGGGCTCCTCGCTCGCCGGCTGGCTGTTGTTCAGCACCATCGCGTTGGCGCGGGCCAGCTGCGCTTCCATCTGCTGCAGCTCCGCCTGGTAGCGCGCCAGCTCGGGCTGCTTGCGCAGGTACTGGGCGCCGCGCTCGAAGGCCAGGCGCGCCTGGCGCGGTTCGTTCTGCTGCAGGGCCTGCTGGCCGAGATTGCCGAAGAACTCGATATGCAGGCGCACCAGGAGGTGGCGAATCTCCTTGACCCAGATCTGCGCCTCGCTGCGCGGCAGGTGGCCGTCCTGGGTGAAACGGGTGAGCTGGGCATGCAGGGCTTCGAAGAGGAAGCGGACTTCCTTGGCCTTGTCCTCGGTCAGGATCGCCTGGGGCGGATTGCGCACCGGGATCGACTCGCCCTTGGCGACCAGCGCGCGCAACTCTTCTATGCGAGCCTTGAGCCCGGCATCGGCTTTCTTCTCCAGCGCCAGTTGCTGCTCGCTGAGGCTGAGCTCGATCTGGCTCATCAACAGCTTCAGAGACGGGCTGACGAACTGGCCGGGAAGGCTCTCGGAAATCTGCGCGCAGCGCCGGACCCGGTCGTTGAGTTCGGCTTTCAGGCGCGCTTTCTCCAGCTTGCTGTTTTCCACCACGTGGTTGATATAGCCAATGGCGATTAGGAGGGCGATCCCGCCGATGATGAGGGCGGTAATGAGGAGTGGCGACACCTTGGGACTCCGCTGTAAGAATTTTCTCAGTCTAATGTCTTGGTGCTACCACTGATAGCAGCAGCTCATTATTTGCACAGAAGTCTTTGATTTAAAAAAATTTTCTCAGAAGGGTTGACGCCTCCCCGGACGCTCCATAAAATGCGCGCCACTTCCAGCGTGAAGCCAAACGCGAAACACTGGAAGCCGGAAAGATCTGTTGTAAGTTCCGGGCCGCGTCCCCTTCGTCTAGTGGCCTAGGACACCGCCC
>NZ_KV812627.1:0-427 GCF_001813485.1 Pseudomonas sp. HMSC067G02 | reverse complement strand
CCTTCAACCGCTTCGTCGAGCGTATCCACGAATCGATCCGCGAGGTCGCCGGCACCGCCCGTCAACTGCACGACGTGGCGCAACTGGTGGTGAACGCCTCGAACTCCTCGATGGCCAACTCCGACGAGCAGTCCAACCGCACCAACAGCGTCGCCGCAGCGATCAACGAACTCGGCGCCGCCGCCCAGGAAATCGCCCGCAACGCCGCCGATGCCTCGCACCATGCGTCCGACGCCAACCACCAGGCCGAAGACGGCAAGCAGGTGGTCGAGCAGACCATCCGCGCGATGAACGAGCTTTCCGAGAAGATCAGCGCCTCCTGCGCCAACATCGAGGCCCTCAACAGCCGCACGGTGAACATCGGCCAGATCCTCGAAGTGATCAAGGGCATCTCCGAGCAGACCAACCTGCTCGCCCTCAACGCCGC
>NZ_KV812626.1:0-1442 GCF_001813485.1 Pseudomonas sp. HMSC067G02 | reverse complement strand
CGCTACGGCAACTACATCGGCGGCGAGTTCGTGCCTCCGGTCAAGGGCCAGTACTTCACCAACACCTCGCCGGTGAACGGCCAGCCGATCGCCGAGTTCCCCCGTTCCACCGCCGAGGACATCGACAAGGCCCTCGACGCCGCCCACGCCGCCGCCGACGCCTGGGGCCGCACCTCGGTGCAGGAGCGTTCGAACATCCTGCTGAAGATCGCCGACCGCATCGAGCAGAACCTGGAACTGCTCGCCGTCACCGAGACCTGGGACAACGGCAAGGCCGTGCGCGAGACCCTCAACGCCGACATCCCCCTGGCCGCCGACCACTTCCGCTACTTCGCCGGCTGCATCCGCGCCCAGGAAGGCTCCGCCGCCGAGATCAACGACAGCACCGTGGCCTACCACATCCATGAGCCGCTGGGCGTGGTCGGGCAGATCATCCCGTGGAACTTCCCGCTGCTGATGGCCGCCTGGAAGCTGGCCCCGGCGCTGGCCGCCGGCAACTGCGTGGTGCTCAAGCCGGCCGAGCAGACCCCGCTGGGCATCTGCGTGCTGCTGGAACTCATCGGCGACCTGCTGCCGCCGGGCGTGCTCAACGTCGTCCAGGGCTTCGGCAGGGAGGCCGGCGAGGCCCTGGCCACCAGCAAGCGCATCGCCAAGATCGCCTTCACCGGTTCCACCCCGGTCGGCTCGCACATCCTCAAGTGCGCGGCGGAGAACATCATTCCCTCCACCGTCGAGCTGGGCGGCAAGAGCCCGAACATCTATTTCGAAGACATCATGCAGGCCGAGCCGGCGTTCATCGAGAAGGCCGCCGAGGGCCTGGTGCTGGCCTTCTTCAACCAGGGTGAGGTGTGCACCTGCCCGTCCCGCGCGCTGGTCCAGGAGTCGATCTACCCGGCGTTCATGGAAGAGGTGCTGAAAAAGGTCAGGGCGATCAAGCGCGGCGACCCGCTGGACACCGAGACCATGGTCGGCGCCCAGGCTTCCCAGCAGCAGTACGAGAAGATCCTCTCCTACCTCGACATCGCCCAGCAGGAAGGCGCCGAAGTGCTCACCGGCGGCAGCGTCGAGAAGCTCGAAGGCAACCTGGCCAGCGGCTACTACATCCAGCCGACCCTGCTCAAGGGACACAACAAGATGCGCGTGTTCCAGGAGGAAATCTTCGGCCCGGTGGTCGGCGTCACCACCTTCAAGGACGAAGCCGAGGCCCTGGCCATCGCCAACGACACCGAGTACGGCCTCGGCGCCGGCCTCTGGACCCGCGACATCAACCGCGCCTACCGCATGGGCCGCGGGATCAAGGCCGGTCGCGTGTGGACCAACTGCTACCACCTGTACCCGGCCCACGCCGCGTTCGGCGGCTACAAGAAGTCCGGCGTCGGTCGCGAGACGCACAAGATGATGCTCGACCACTACCAGCAGACCAAGAACCTGCTGGTGAGCTA
>NZ_KV812625.1:0-106339 GCF_001813485.1 Pseudomonas sp. HMSC067G02 | reverse complement strand
CGCAGAAGGCATTGGATCTCTATCAAAAGATGATAGATCTGGATGTGCCTCAGGGGTTCTATGATATGGGAGCAATGATTGGAAATCGCGCCGGGGTTAAAAACCCTGCAACTGACGGACTTACTTTCCTTGATAAGGCTGCTAGCCTAGGAAATCCGCCGGCACTAACTGAACTAGGTAAGCTTTATATATATGTGGCCAAAAAAAAGGATTTGGGGTTGGCGTATACTCACTGTGCTGCTAGTCAGGGTTATGCGCCGGCTAGTTATGAGCTGGGGGCGTATTACAAGATAGTAGAACACAATTTCCCAAAGGCACTGGTTTATTATCAGGTGTCAGTCTCTCAGGGGGGCAAGAGTGCGGCTTTTTTCCTATCACGAGTCTTCGGAAGTGAGACTCCCCCTGCAAGTGCAATGTGGTACGCCCCCGACGAAAAGTTGCGAGAAGCGTATTATTCAATCTACAAAAAGCTTGAAGCTGACCCCGACTTACGTTTCCCCAATCTGATAGAGGACTATCCTCTGCCTCCTCATCCCACCCAGGGCTACGACGCGGACCACCCAGACTGGAAGCCGGAGCGGTAAGTACGCGAGGCGTGGGCCAGAACGACGTCCAAGGTTTCCAGCGGCAGGCCAGGCGGCAAATGCTACATCTGCACGGCCCGCAAACGCTCCTCGGCCTGGCGGGCGAGCATCCGCAGCAGCGGAGCGAGGGTGTGCGGCGGGGTTTCGTCGGCGCGGGTGATGGCGTAGAGGGTGACCGGGAAGGCCGGGCTCAATGGGCGGATCGCGGTGCTGTGCGGGTCGGCGCCGAGGGCGGTGAAGGGATCGACCAGCGCCAGGCCGGCCCCAGCCTCCACCAGGGCGCGGGCGAGGGCGTAGGTCTGCACGGCGATCTTCACCTGCGGCGGTGGCTCCACGGCGCTGAGGTAATCCTCCAGGCGGGCGAACAGCGGGTCGGCGGTGGACAGCCCGATCAGCGCTTCGCCGGCCAGCCCGGCCAGGCTCAGCGGCTGCCGGCGTTCCGCTTCGGGCCAGTGTTCGCGCGGCGCCAGGGCCACCAATACGCCGCTGGCGATGGCTTCGCCGCGCAGGCCGGGGTGTTCCGGCTGCTTCAGGCTCAGGGCCAGGTCCAGTTCGCGCATCAGCAGGCCCTGCACCAGCTCGCGCGAATGCAAGGTGGCCAGTTCGCAGCCGCTCTGCGGATAGCGCGCGCTCCATTCGCCGATCGCCCGCGGTAGCAGCGACAGCGCCAGGGCCGGGGTGGCGCCGATGCGCAGGCTGTGGCCCGGCTGGCGCCGCAGGTTCTGCGCCAGGCGCCGCACGGCCTGCAGGCTATCGCTGAGCTTGGCCACTTCGCGCTCCAGTTCCAGCGCTTCCGGAGTCGCCAGCAGCTTGCCGCGCACTCGCAAGAACAGCGGGAAGCCCAGTTGCTGCTCGGCGTGCTGCAGGACCTTGCTCACCGCCGGTTGGGACACATGCAGCAACTGCGCGGCGCCGCTGACCGAGCCAGCCTGGCGGATCGCCTGGAACACTTCGATATGGCGGAGCTTCATCGGCGCGAACCCATAACCTGGATTTATACCCTGGCCATCTTTATTCATTGTCCTACCGCTGTCATCCGCGCCTATCGTCGAAGCCCTGGAAAACACCTGGATAACGATTGTCATGGCTCAGCGGGTTTGCATCATCGGCGCCGGCGTGGTCGGCCTGGCCACGGCCTACGCCCTGGTTCGCGAAGGATTCGACGTGACCCTGGTGGAAGCGCGCGAGCGGGGCGGGCTGGAAACCAGCTACGCCAATGGCGGGCAGTTGTCCTATCGCTACGTGGCGCCATTGGCCGACAGCGGCGTGCCGGCCCAGGCGCTCGGCTGGCTGCTGCGCAACGATGCGCCGTTGCGCCTGCGGCCGCGTCTTGATCCGGCGCAGTGGCGCTGGCTGCTGGGCTTCCTCGCGGCCTGCCGCGGCTCGCTGAACCGCCGCAATGCCGCGCACCTGCTGCGCCTGGCATTGCTCAGCCAGCGCACCCTGCAGGACTGGCGCGAGGAGGATGGCCTCGATGGCTTCGACTGGCGGCGCAACGGCAAGCTGGTGGCGTTTCGCCAACCGGCCAGCTTTGCGCGGGCCCGCCAGGGCCTGGCCGATCCTTCGGCGCAATTCGTCCTGACCGCCGCCGAGTGCCTCGCGCTGGAGCCGGCCCTGTCCGCCGCGCCCTTCGTCGGCGGCATCCACACGCCGGACGAGGAGGTCGCCGACTGCCATGCCTTCTGCGTGCAACTTGCCGAGCGCTTGCAGGCTTCCGGACATTGCCGGCAACTGCATGGCCGCAGGGTGACGAAGATCGTCGAGGGCGGCGCGGCGGTGCGTGGCGTCGAGGTCGGCGGCGATCTCATCGAGGCCGATCATGTGGTGCTGGCCGCCGGCTACCGCAGCGCCGAATTGATGCTGCCGGGCCTGCGCCTGCCGCTATACCCGCTCAAGGGCTATAGCCTGACCCTGCCGGTCGGCGCGCAGCACCGCGCGCCGGATACCAGCATCACCGATTACGACCGCAAGATCGTCTACGCGCGAATCGGCGAGCGGCTGCGGATCGCCGCGATGGTCGACATCGTCGGCTTCGACCCCGGCCTCGAGCCCGCGCGCCTGGCACTGCTGCGCCAGCAGGCGCGGGACACGTTCCCGCAGGGCGGCGATTTCGACGCCGCCGTCGAATGGGCCGGCATGCGCCCGGCCACGCCCACCGGGGTACCGCTGGTGGGCAACGGCGGCTACCGCAACCTCTGGCTCAACCTCGGCCACGGCGCGCTCGGCTTCACCCTGGCCTGCGGCAGCGGGCGCCTGCTGGCCGAGCAGATCGGCCGCCGCCCGCCGAGCATCGATACCACTGGCCTGCTGCCGCGCGGCGCGCTGGCTGGCTGATCCCCCCTCGACTGGAGCACTCCCATGGAACCGACCCGTATCGCCACCAACGACCGCCTGTCCGCCGCGGTCTGCTTCGACGCCCTGGTATTTCTTTCCGGCCAGGTGCCGGGCCAGGCCGAGGATATCCATGGCCAGACCCGCGAGGTGCTGGCGAAGATCGACGCGCTGCTGGCCGAGGCCGGGTCGCGCAAGGAGCGTATCCTCAGCGCGACCATCTACCTGAAGGACATCGCCCGCGATTTCGCCGCCCTGAACGAGGTCTGGACCCAGTGGTTGCCGACCGGCCAGGCACCCAGCCGGACCACCGTCCAGGCGGAGCTGGCGCGTCCGTCGGTGCTGGTGGAGATCACCGTGGTGGCGGCCAGGGGCTGACTTACTTTCCATAGCCATAAGAAAAAAGAGGCAGAACCTCCGATGAAAACCCTTGTATCCAGCACCCTCGCACTCTCCCTGTCGCTCGCCATCGGCGCCGCGCAGGCCGAGGAACTCAGCGGCACCCTGAAGAAGGTTGCCGACAACGGCACGATAACCCTGGGTTATCGCGATGCCTCGGTGCCTTTCTCCTACCTTGGCGATAACAGCGGCCAGCCCATGGGCTATTCGGTGGAACTGGCCGGCAAGGTGGTGGAGCGGCTCAAAAGCACCCTCGGCAAGCCGGAACTCAAGGTGAAGTACAACCTGGTCACTTCGCAGACTCGCATCCCGCTGGTGCAGAACGGCACCGTCGACCTGGAGTGCGGCTCCACCGGGGTCACCGCCGAGCGGCAGAAACAGGTGGCGTTCTCCTACGGCTTCATCTACGTCAAGGGCCAGTTGCTGACCCGCAAGGACAGCGGCATCGCCCACTTCGACGACCTCAAGGGCAAGAACGTGGTGACCACCGCCGGTACCACCAACGAGCGCTACCTGAAGAACTACAACGCCGAACACAAGCTGGGGATGAACGTGGTCAGCGCCAAGGACCACGGCGAAGCCTTCCAGATGCTGCAATCGGGTCGCGCGGTGGCCTTCTACATGGACGATGCGCTGCTCTACGGCGAACGCGCCAAGGCGCGCCAGCCGCACGACTGGGTGGTGGTCGGCGAGCCGCAATCGCGGGAGATCTACAGCTGCATGGTGCGCAAGGACGACCCGCAGTTCCTTGCCCTGGTCAACGAGACCCTGGCCGGGCTGTATCGCTCGGGCGAGATACAGGGCATCTACCAGCGCTGGTTCCAGCAGCCGATCCCGCCCAAGGGGTTGAACCTGGAGTTCCCCATGACCGCGGAGCTGAAGGCGATCCTCGAGAACCCCACCAGCGATCCGGTGCAGTGAGCGTCTAGCGCTGCAGGCCGAGGTGGCGGATCGACGGCGTCGGCGCGTCCAGGCGCGACCAGACGTCGTCGGCCAGTTCGGCTGGATAGAAGGACGGCAGGCCAGGCAGTTCGTCGCGGGCGATCCAGCCGACCTCGCGGATATCGAACTCGTCGCCGCCCAGGCCCTTCAGGTTGGCCAGGGTCGGCTCGCCACGCCAGGCGTCGATGCGGTAGAACAGCTCCATGTGGAAGCGCCCGGCGGCGGGTTCGGCGAATTCGCGCACGTAGACCAGCGGGCCGACGTCCACCCGCAGGCCGGTCTCCTCGAAAAACTCGCGCCGGACGGTATCCTTCGTCGATTCGTCGCATTCCGACTCGAAGCCGCCGCCGGGCGGAATCCAGTAGATGTCGCCGCCGACCTCGTGGCGGACCAGCAGGATGCGTTGCTCCACCACCAGCAGGCCGGCGGCGCGGATACGGTGTCGCAAGGCCTCGGCCATGCTCGCTCTCCCGGCGCCAGGCGCCGTTGCTTGGATTGATGGTTTCCTGTCTACCGGGGCGGACATGAAAGCCGCTCGGTTTTTTTCCCGGCGCCGAAGTATCATGCGCGGCAGAGCAAAGGACGGGCCCCGCTGTCGACGTTTGCGCCGGGGGCCGAACACATCGCCTCGGGAGCGCATCATGCTAGTTCTGTATCCGGAAATTAAACCCTACGCTCGCCACGAGCTGGCCGTCGACGAACCGCATGTGCTGTATGCCGACGAAAGCGGTTCGCCGGACGGACTGCCGGTCGTCTTCGTCCACGGCGGCCCCGGCTCCGGTTGCGATGCCCTGTCGCGTCGCTTCTTCGATCCCAACCTCTACCGTATCGTCACCTTCGACCAGCGCGGTTGCGGCCGTTCCACGCCCCACGCCAGCCTGGAGAAGAACAGCACCTGGGAGCTGGTGGCGGACATGGAGCGCCTGCGCGAGCACCTGGGTATCGAGAAGTGGGTGCTGTTCGGCGGTTCCTGGGGCTCGACCCTGTCGCTGGCCTACGCGCAGACCCATCCCGAGCGGGTCCATGCGCTGATCCTGCGCGGCATCTTCCTCTGCCGTCCGCAGGACATCCACTGGTTCTACCAGGAAGGCGCCAGCCGCCTGTTCCCCGACTATTGGGAAGACTATGTCGCGCCGATCCCGCCGGAAGAGCGCGGCGACCTGCTGGCGGCCTTCCACAAGCGCCTGACCGGTAGCGACCAGATCGCCCAGATGCACGCCGCCAAGGCCTGGTCGACCTGGGAGGGCCGCACCGCCACGCTGCGCCCCAACCCCATGGTGGTGGACCGCTTCACCGAGCCGGGCAGGGCGCTGTCGATCTCGCGCATCGAGAACCACTTCTTCGTCAACCAGGGCTTCCTCAGGCCCAACCAGTTGCTCGAGGACATGCACCGCATCGCCCATCTGCCTGGCGTGATCGTGCATGGCCGCTACGACGCCATCTGTCCGCTGGACAATGCCTGGGCCCTGCACCAGGCCTGGCCGAACAGCGAACTGCAGATCATCCGCGACGCCGGGCACACCGCCAGCGAGCCGGGGATAGTCGATGCGCTGGTGCGCGCCACCAACGAGATCGGCCGGCGACTGCTCGACCTGCCGCCGGAGGCCGAATGAAGGCATTGCTGCAGCGCGTCGGCGCGGCGCGGGTGGAGGTTGGCGGCGAAATCGTCGGCTCCATCGATCGCGGCCTGCTGGTGCTGGTCGGGGTCGAGCCCGAGGATGGCGAGCGTTGCGCGGCGAAGATGCTGCACAAGCTGCTCAACTACAGGGTGTTCGGCGACGACGAGGGCAAGATGAACCGGTCCTTGCTCGACGTGCAGGGCGGCTTGCTGCTGGTCTCGCAATTCACCCTGGCGGCGAACACCCGCAGCGGACTGCGTCCGAGCTTCTCCAGCGCGGCGCCGCCGGCGCAAGGAGAGACGGTGTTCGAGCACCTGGTGAAACTGGCGCGGGAGGCCTATCCGCAGGTGGCGACCGGGCGTTTCGGCGCCGACATGCAGGTGCACCTGGTCAACGACGGGCCGGTGACCTTCCTGCTGGAGAGTTGATCGGCGTCGAGGGGATTTTCCCCAAGGTGCTTCAGGGAGAGATGGCGGGGCCGGAACGGTGAATTTTTGTGACAGATACATGGCCTTTTGTCACAACCTCGGTGCATCATCCGCACGCCGATTTCATGCTGTACAGGACAGGCCGGCCGGCATCCCGATGCCGGGCGGGGCGTCCTGCAACCCAATGGACGGGAATCATTCCGCCCGGGCAGGGTCGGAACCTCTGGGGTCGCTAGCCGACGAGCGGCATGCCCCCTGGTTTTCCAGGCCCGGTGCACGTAACGCGAATGACTGGAAACAGGCATTCTTTTTGTCAGATCGCGCCAAATCTGGCTATCTATCGGGTTTGGCAGCGAATGTGGCGAAACCATGTTCGACCGGCACTCCGGTGCCGTCGGAGACCCCTGAACGGTCAGGGCGTCTTCAGTAATTCATGTTCACGGACGAGGGGGCCTCGTGATTTTCCGTTCCGTTTCAAACACCGATTTCCGCGCCCGCGTGCGCACCCTGCTGCTTGCCGGCTCGACCGCGCTGGCATTCGTCGCCGCCCCGGTATGGGCGTTCAGCATCGACGACGTGGCGAGCAAGGCCAAGGACCTGGCCGGCGACAAGTATTCCGCGCCGACCAGCAACCTGCCATCGGAATTCAGCGAAATGAAATTCGCCGATTACCAGCAGATCCGTTTCATCAACGAGCGCGCCTACTGGGGCAAGCTGAAGACGCCGTTCAAGCTGAGCTTCTATCACCAGGGCATGCACTTCGACACGCCGGTGAAGATCAACGAGGTGACCGCTACCACGGTCAAGCCGATCAAGTACGATCGCACCAAGTTCGATTTCGGATCCCTGAAGTTCGACGAGAATGCCACCAAGGATCTCGGCTATGCCGGTTTCCGCGTGCTCTATCCGATCAACAAGGCCGACAAGCAGGACGAGATCGCCACCTTCCTTGGCGCGAGCTACTTCCGCGTGGTCGGCAAGGGCCAGGTCTACGGTCTGTCGGCGCGCGGCCTGGCGATCGATACCGCGCTGCCTTCGGGCGAAGAGTTCCCGCGCTTCCGCGAATTCTGGATCGAGCGGCCGAAGGCGCAGGACAAGCAACTGGTGATCTATGCCCTGCTCGACTCGCCGCGGGCCACCGGCGCCTACCGCTTCGTGCTGCGTCCGGGCAAGGATGCGGTGATGGATGTCCAGGCCCGCGTGTTCCTCCGCGACAAGGTCAGCAAACTGGGCCTGGCGCCGCTGACCAGCATGTACCTGTTCGGCTCCAACCAGCCGTCCGAGCAGCACAACTTCCGGCCCGAGCTGCATGACTCCAGCGGTCTGCAGATCCATGCCGGCAACGGCGAGTGGCTGTGGCGTCCGCTGAACAATCCGAAGCACCTGTCGGTGAGCACCTTCAGCGTGGAGAACCCGAAAGGCTTCGGCCTGCTCCAGCGCGGCCGCGAGTTCTCCCGCTACGAAGACCTGGACGACCGCTACGACCTGCGTCCGAGCGCCTGGATCGAGCCGAAGGGCGACTGGGGCAAGGGCACCGTGGAACTGGTGGAAATCCCGACCCCGGACGAAACCAACGACAATATCGTCGCGTTCTGGAACCCCGAGACCCAGCCTGAGGTCGGAAAGCCGCTGGACTTCGCCTACCGCCTGCACTGGACCATGGATGAAGACGAGCTGCACGACCCGAAATCCTCCTGGGTCAAGCAGACCATGCGCTCGGTCGGCGACGTGAAGCAGAAGAACCTGATCCGCCAGCAGGACGGCAGCACCGCCCTGGTCGTCGACTTCGAAGGGCCGGCCCTGAAGGACCTGGCGCCGGACGCGCCGGTGACCACCCAGGTCAGCACCGACAGCAACGCCGAGGTGGTGGAGAACAGCCTGCGTTACAACCCGGTCCTGAAAGGCTGGCGCCTGACGCTGCGGATCAAGGTCAAGGATCCGAAGAAGCCGGTGGAAATGCGCGCGGCGCTGGTCGACGAGGCGCAGAAGCCACTGAGCGAAACCTGGAGCTATCAGCTGCCTGCCGATGAATAACCCATCCACTACGAAAGCACCGCTGGCCGACTACCTCGCTCATCTTCCCCTGGCGGAAGAGGAGCGGGAGCGGCTTGGCGAGTCCGCTTCCTTCTCCGAGCTGCACGCTCGCCTGGCGGGAGCGGAAGGCGCCGCTGCCGATGCCGGGGGCGATCCCGCCCTGGCCTCGGTACGCGCCCGCCTGCAGCTGGGCACCCCTGAGCTGGACGACGCCGAGATGTTCGGCGTCGACGCCCAGGGTCGCACCTTCCTCAAGATTTCCCCGCCGATCCGCCGTACCAAGGTGATTCCCGAGCCCTGGCGCACCAACATCCTGGTGCGCGGCTGGCGTCGGCTGACCGGACGCAGCAACCCGCCCAAGCCCAAGCGTGCCCTGCCGCGGGCCCGCTGGCAGCGGGTCGGCTCGCTGCGCCGGTTCATCCTGCTGTTGTTGATGCTGGCGCAGACCTCGGTCGCCACCTACTACATGAAAGGCATCCTGCCCTACCAGGGCTGGGCCTTCGTCGACCTGGAGGAACTGGCCCAGCAGAGCCTGCTGGATACCGTCCAGCAGGTGCTGCCCTATGTCATCCAGTTCGGCATCCTGGCGCTCTTCGCGATCCTCTTCTGCTGGGTCTCGGCCGGCTTCTGGACCGCGCTGATGGGCTTCTGGGAGCTGCTCACCGGGCGTGACCGCTACCGGATCTCCGGCAGCAGCGCCGGCAGCGAGCCGATCGCCGCCGACGCCCGCACGGCGATCGTCATGCCGATCTGCAACGAAGACGTGCCGCGGGTATTCGCCGGCCTGCGGGCGACCGTCGAGTCGATGGCCGCCACCGGCGAGATGGAGCGCTTCGACTTCTTCGTCCTCAGCGACACCAACGACCCGGATATCGCCGTCGCCGAGCAGCAGGCCTGGCTCGAGCTGTGCCGCGAGACCAAGGGCTTCGGCAAGATCTTCTACCGTCGCCGCCGGCGCCGGGTGAAGCGCAAGAGCGGCAACATCGACGACTTCTGCCGGCGCTGGGGCGGCGACTACCGCTACATGGTGGTGATGGACGCCGACAGCGTGATGAGCGGCGACTGCCTAGCCAAGCTGGTGCGCCTGATGGAGGCCAATCCTGAGGCGGGGATCATCCAGACCGCGCCGAAGGCGTCCGGCATGGACACCCTGTATGCGCGCATGCAGCAGTTCGCCACCCGCGTCTACGGCCCGCTGTTCACCGCCGGCCTGCACTTCTGGCAACTCGGCGAGTCGCACTACTGGGGCCACAACGCGATCATCCGCATGCAGCCCTTCATCGACCACTGCGCCCTGGCGCCGTTGCCGGGCAAGGGCTCGTTCGCCGGCGCGATCCTGTCCCACGACTTCGTCGAGGCTGCGCTGATGCGCCGTGCCGGCTGGGGCGTGTGGATCGCCTACGACCTCGACGGCAGCTACGAAGAACTGCCGCCGAACCTGCTCGACGAACTCAAGCGCGACCGCCGCTGGTGCCACGGCAACCTGATGAACTTCCGCCTGTTCCTGGTCAAGGGCATGCACCCGGTGCACCGCGCGGTGTTCCTCACCGGGGTCATGTCCTACCTGTCGGCGCCGCTGTGGTTCTTCTTCCTGGTGCTTTCCACCGCGCTGCTGGCGGTGCACCAGCTGATGGAGCCGCAGTACTTCCTGGAACCGCGGCAGTTGTTCCCGATCTGGCCGCAGTGGCATCCGGAGAAGGCCATCGCGTTGTTTTCCACCACCCTGACCCTGTTGTTCCTGCCCAAGCTGCTCAGCGTAATGCTGATCTGGGCCAAGGGCGCCAAGGGTTTCGGCGGGGTGATCCGAGTGACCCTGAGCATGCTCCTGGAGATGTTCTTCTCGGTGCTGCTGGCGCCGGTGCGCATGCTCTTCCACACCCGCTTCGTGCTGGCCGCCTTCCTCGGCTGGTCGGTGCAGTGGAACTCGCCGCAGCGCGACGACGACGCCACGCCCTGGAGCGAGGCGATCCGCCGGCACGGCATGCAGACCCTGCTGGGTATCGCCTGGACCCTGCTGGTGGCCTGGCTCAACCCGCGCTTCCTGTGGTGGCTGTCGCCGATCGTCGGTTCGCTGATCCTGTCGATCCCGGTATCGGTGATCTCCAGCCGGGTGAAGCTGGGCCTGCGCGCCCGCGATGAAAAGCTGTTCCTGATCCCGGAGGAGTACGACACGCCGCGCGAGCTGCGCGCCACCGACGAGTACACCTACGAGAACCGCTGGCATGCGCTCAAGGATGGCTTCCTCAAGGCCGCCGTCGATCCGTTGCTCAACGCCCTGGCCTGCGCCATGGGCACGGCTCGCCACAACCGTGCGCAAGCCATCGAGACGGTGCGCGGCGAGCGTATCGGCAAGGCCATCGAGAAGGGCCCGGAACAGCTCGACGGCGCCACTCGCCTGGCCCTGTTGAGTGACCCGGTAGCATTTTCGCGCCTGCATACGCGGGTCTGGGAAGAGGACCGCGACGACTGGCTCGGCCGCTGGCGCAAGGCCGAGGCGGACGACCCCCACGCCGCCAGCGTACCGCTGGCCCAGGTAGTGCCCGGCGACGCCGGCCTGCTGCCCGCCGCCCAGTCCTGATCCCATGCCCCCGGCGGAACGCCGCCGGGGGCATGGTCTGTTTCTTGCCTGTTTTCCCCGTGCGGCGCTGCTGTTACCCTGCGCCGGCAATCCAGAAAGTCTCGTATCGTTCGCCAGCTGAGGTACTATCGGCCGCCTTTTGCGCAGCCGGTCATGGCCTGCTGCCCGCCCGGGACGGCGACACGACGAGAGCATCCGTTCGACGACTGTGTTTCTAAGACTGCTGGGGATTGGGGAATGAAAAAGTATCTTGCTTCATTGGTTCTGGGCGTCTGCGCCCTGGTGGGCGTGGCTTCGGTCCAGGCGGCCGGCGCGGTGGAGGACGCGGTCAAGCGCGGCACCCTGCGGGTCGGCATGGACCCGACCTACATGCCGTTCGAGATGACCAACAAGCGCGGCCAGATCATCGGCTTCGAAGTCGACCTGCTCAAGGCCATGGCCAAGTCCATGGGCGTCAAGCTGGAGCTGGTCTCCACCAGCTACGACGGCATCATTCCGGCGCTGCTGACCGACAAGTTCGACATGATCGGCTCGGGCATGACCCTGACCCAGGAGCGCAACCTGCGCCTGAACTTCTCCGAGCCCTTCATCGTGGTCGGCCAGACCCTGCTGGTGCGCAAGGAGCTGGAAGGCAAGATCAAGTCCTACAAGGACCTGAACGATCCACAGTACAGCATCACCTCGAAGATCGGCACCACCGGTGAGATCGTTGCCCGCAAGCTGATCAGCAAGGCCAAGTACCACGGCTTCGACAACGAGCCGGAAGCGGTGATGGACGTGGTCAACGGCAAGGCCGACGCCTTCATCTACGACTCGCCCTACAACGTGGTGGCGGTGAGCAAGTTCGGCGCCGGCAAGCTGGTCTACCTCGACCAGCCGTTCACCTACGAGCCGCTGGCGTTCGGCCTGAAGAAAGGCGACTACGACAGCATCAATTTCATCAACAACTTCCTCCATCAGATCCGCGAAGACGGCACCTATCAGCGCATCCACGACAAGTGGTTCAAGAACACCGAGTGGCTGAAGGAAATGGAATGAACCGCTGACGGCCCCCGCGAAGGGGGCCGTCGTACCTGCGCATTCCATCGTTCGAGAGAGTTTCCGTGACCAAGAAGAAACGTTCCGTCTGGCCCTGGCACCTGCTGACCGGGCTGATCCTGCTGGTCCTGGCCTGGGCGCTGTGGTTCTCCACCTCGCTGATTTCCTATGAATGGCGCTGGAACCGCGTTCCGCAGTACTTCGCCTACCAGGCCGAGGAGCCGTTGCGGGCCAACGAGATCGGCCGGGTCGAGGCTATCGAGGAACAGGGCAGGGACGCACGCGTCACGCTGCTTGGCGAGAGCGGCGAGAAGCAGGTCGTGACCGTCGCCCAGGACAGCCTGCAATTCTCCGAAGGCGACGACGTGGCCGAGGGCGACGCGGTCGGGGTGACCCGCCACTGGGCCGCCGGCCCACTGCTCTGGGGCCTGTGGACCACCCTCTGGCTATCGCTGGTGTCCGGTGCCATCGGCTTGGCGATCGGCCTGGTCGCCGGCCTCTGCCGACTGTCGAAGAACCCGACCCTGCACGACCTGTCGACGATCTACGTCGAGCTGGTGCGCGGCACGCCGTTGCTGGTGCAGATCTTCATCTTCTACTTCTTCATCGGCACCGTGCTCAACCTGTCCCGCGAGTTCGCCGGGGTCGCGGCGCTGGCGCTGTTCACCGGCGCCTACGTGGCCGAGATCATCCGGGCCGGCGTGCAGTCCATCGCCCGCGGACAGAACGAGGCCGCCCGCTCCCTGGGCCTGAACGCCGGCCAGTCGATGCGCTACGTGATCCTGCCGCAGGCCTTCAAGCGCGTGCTGCCGCCGCTGGCCGGGCAGTTCATCAGCCTGGTCAAGGACACCTCGCTGGTCTCGGTGATCGCCATCACCGAACTGACCAAGAGCGGCCGCGAGGCGATCACCACCTCGTTCTCCACCTTCGAGATCTGGTTCTGCGTCGCCGCGCTGTACCTGCTGTTGAACCTGCCCCTTTCGCACATGGCATCCCGACTGGAGCGGAGGCTCGGACAAAGTGATTGAAGTACGCAACCTGCTGAAGGTCTTCGATACCCGCGGCCAGGTAGTGCGCGCGGTGGACGACGTGAGTACCCGCGTGGCCAGGGGCGAGGTGCTGGTGGTGATCGGTCCGTCCGGTTCCGGCAAGTCGACCTTCCTGCGCTGCCTGAACGGCCTGGAGGAGTTCGACGAAGGCTCGGTGAGCATCGACGGCGTCGACCTGGCCGACCCGAGGACCGACATCAATGCCTACCGCCGCGAAGTCGGCATGGTGTTCCAGCATTTCAACCTGTTCCCGCACATGACCGTGCTCGAGAACCTCTGCCTGGCCCAGCGCGTGGTGCGCAAACGCGGCAAGGCCGAGCGCGAGGCCAAGGCGCGGGCGCTGCTGGCCAAGGTCGGTATCGGGCAGAAGGCCGACGAATATCCCTCGCGCCTGTCCGGCGGCCAGCAGCAGCGCGTGGCGATCGCTCGCGCGTTGTGCATGGACCCCAAGGTGATGCTGTTCGACGAACCGACCTCGGCGCTCGATCCGGAGATGGTCGGCGAAGTCCTCGACGTCATGAAGACCCTGGCCGTGGAAGGCATGACCATGGTCTGCGTGACCCACGAGATGGGCTTTGCCCGCGAAGTGGCCGACCGCGTGCTGTTCTTCGACCACGGCAAGCTGCTGGAGGACGCGCCGCCGGCGCAGTTCTTCGACAATCCGCAGGACCCGCGGGCCCAGGCCTTCCTCCGCCAGGTCCTCTAGTACCGCGCTAGGCGAACGGCTTGCCCGGCGGCGGCAGGAGCGACGTCGGACTCTGCCGCGCGGCCGGCTGGATATCGTTGTCCTCCAGCCAGTCCAGCGCCCATTCGCGCAGGCGCTCGTTCTGGTAGCGGTACCAGTCCTGCAACAGTTCCGGGTACTCCATCAGAGAGTGCTTGAAGGCCTTGAACGGCTTGCGGCTCTGCAGCGCGTTGGCGAGCGTCGCATAGGCGTGCGGCTCTTCCACCTCGCGGAGGAAATCCTGCATCAGTCCCAGCGACTGGGTGGTGCTCAGCGGGTCGATCAGCAGCAGGCGTTCCGGCTCGTTTTCCAGCAATGCGTCCAGTTCGGGATCGGGCGCCTCGGCGGAGATCAGCAGCACCTTGCCGCTGTGCAGGTCGAGGTAGTGGTCGATTCCCGGGGTATCCAGGGCGAA
The DNA here is from genome assembly GCF_001813485.1 of Pseudomonas sp. HMSC067G02. Classification (NCBI taxonomy): domain Bacteria; kingdom Pseudomonadati; phylum Pseudomonadota; class Gammaproteobacteria; order Pseudomonadales; family Pseudomonadaceae; genus Pseudomonas; species Pseudomonas sp. HMSC067G02. The sequence goes on along the minus strand of NZ_KV812625.1, from coordinate 92,198 downwards.
GGCCAGTTCGTCGATATCGATGGTCATCGGGCGCATGGCGTCATCTCCCAAAAGGCGAAAGCCTGATCCTACGCAAAGGTGCCCCTCCTGTCCGCTTTCGATGGACGGGAGGGGCTGCCGATGCAAGGAGGATCCTCTCGGGATGTTACAGGCGGAAGCGTCCCACCTGCGCCTGCAACTGCGTGCCCAGGCGCGCCAGTTCGCCGCTGGAGGCGGCGGTCTGCTCGCTGGCGGCGGCCGACTGTTCGGCGACGTCGCGCACGCTGAGGACGCTGCGGTTGATCTCCTCGGCCACCGTGCTCTGTTGCTCCGCGGCAGTGGCGATCTGCAGGTTCATGTTCTGGATGTCGGAGACGGTGCGGGTGATGCTGTCCAGCGCGGCGCCGGCGCGGCGCGCCAGTTCCACCGTGCTGGCGGTCAGCGAGCGGCTGTTCTCCAGGCGTTCGGCGGCTTCACCGGCGCCCTGCTGGAGACGCTGGATCAGGCCCTCGATCTCGGCGGTGGACTGCTGGGTGCGCTGGGCCAGGCCACGGACCTCGTCGGCGACCACCGCGAAGCCGCGTCCGGCGTCGCCGGCGCGTGCCGCTTCGATGGCGGCGTTGAGCGCCAGCAGGTTGGTTTGCTCGGCCACCGACTTGATCACGTCGAGGACGCTGCCGATCTGCTCGCTGTCGTTCTTCAGGCGCGCCATGGCTTCGCTGGAAACGTCCATTTCGGTAGCCAGGCGCTCGATGCGGGTCACCGCCTGGTCGACCACCGCGTCGCCCTGGCGCGCCTCTTCATCGGCCTGGCGAGCGGCCTGGGAGGCCAGCTCGGCGTTGCGCGCGACGTCCTGCACGGTGGCGGCCATCTCGTGCATGGCGGTGGCGACCTGGTCGGTCTCCACTTTCTGGCTGTTGACCCCGGCGCGGGTCTGCTCGGTGACCGCCGAGAGTTCCTCGGCGGAGCTGGCCAACTGGCTGACGCCGTCGCCGATCCGCCCGACCAGCTCGCGCAGGCTGTCGCCCATGCGCTGCATGACTCGCTGCAACTGGCCCAGTTCGTCGCGGCGCTGGAGGGTCAGGGGATTCTGCGGACGCTTGCCGAGGTCGCCGGCGGCGATGGCCTCGGCCTGCGCGAGGGCTTCGTCCAGCGGCCGGACGATCTGCCGGTTGATCGCCCAGCCGGCGACGCAGCCGAAGGCCAGGGCCAGCGCGGCGATCAGCCAGAGGCTGGCGCGGTCGCGGCTGGCGGTGCTCTCGCGCAATTGGCGACCGGCTTCGGTGAGGGTCCGGCCGGCCCGGGCCATATCCTGGGTGCTGCTTTGCATCGCTTGCTGCGCCTGGCGCGTGCGGACGACGCCGGCACGGAACTGCTCGATGCCGCCACGATAGCCCTGGAGGCTGCGCATGGCCTGTTCCAGCGCCGCATCGGCCTCGCCGGGCAATTGGCCTCGCAGCGTCGTGCCGGCCTGGCGGAGGGCGTCGAACGCGGCGAACGCGGCCTGCTCGGCCTTGTCGCTGCGCTCGAAGACGTAGCCGCGCACCTGGTAACGCACCATGAGCAACTGTTGGTGCAGGTCGGCCACCGCACGGCTACGTTGCAACGCCTGCGGGTCGCCGGCCTGCTGCGCGAGGCTGGCGTCCATCAGTTCCTCGAGGCGAGCGAAGCTGTCCAGCGCCTGCTGTGCAGTGCCCACCAGCACACCACGGGCGGCGCTGCGTTGCTGATCGGCTGCGGCGAGGTCGTCGAAGGCCTTGCGGTAGGCTTCGATGGCTTCGGCCTGGTGGGCCAGGGCGGCCGGGTCAAGCTCGTTGTCGCGCAGCGCCTGCAGGCGCTGGAGCATCCCGGCCAGGGTCTGGCGGACCTGCTCGGCCTGGCGCGGGTCGCTGCCGGCTTCGAATGCCAGGCGGCCTTGTTCGGCTTGCTGGGCCTGTTCCATCAGGCTGGCGACTTCGGCGAGCTGCTCGCTGAGGGCGGTCTGGTGCGTGAGGGTGCGGTTGCTGCTGATCACCACCAGCAGAAGCAGCGCGAGGAGGACACCGAAACCGACCATCAGCTTGCGGCTGACGCTCAGCTTGGCCAGTTGGAGAACCCACCAATCGTACATCGTCATTACTCCAGGCAGTGCGACACCCTGGGTTGGCAGCCCCATGGCGTGGCGGAACAGGTAATGGCTCAGCGTCGTCGCGTCCGGCGTGCGGGCGCGGAGGGCCGGTACGTGGCCGGCGGGCGAGGTCTTATGGTTGTCGTGCGGAGCCCTGCGCGACAGAGGATGTCGGCCGGGCGGGGAAAACCTTCAGTCTTTTACCGGAGTTTTTTCAGAACAACCGCGCAAGCAAGGCGCTGACCGCGGTTTCCACGCGCAGGATACGTTCGCCGAGCTGCACCGGATGCAGTCCGGCTTCGCGCAGCTTGTCGACCTCGTAGGGAATCCAGCCGCCTTCCGGGCCGATCGCCAGGGTCACCGGCTTCTCCACCACGCGCGGACAGGCCGGCCAGGGACCGGGATGGCCGACCAGGCCGAGGCTGCCGGCGGCCAGGGCCGGCAGGCGGTCTTCGACGAAGGGTTTGAAGCGCTTCTCGACGATGATTTCCGGCAGCACCGTATCGCGGGCCTGCTCCAGGCCGAGGACCAGGTTCTCGCGGATCGCCGCCGGGTCGAGGAACGGGGTCTGCCAGAAGCTCTTTTCCACGCGGTAGCTGTTCAGCAGCACCAGCTTCGGTACGCCCATTGCGGCGATGGTCTGCAACACCCGGCGGAGCATCTTCGGTCGCGGCAAGGCCAGCAGCAGGGTGATCGGCAACTTGGCCGGCGGCGGCTGGTCGAAGCGCACCTCCAGGGTCGCCTCGCTGGCGTCGAGCTTCAGCAGGCGGCCTTCGCCCATCCAGCCGCCGAGGCGGCCGACCCGCAGGGTGTCGCCGTTCTCGGCGCGGTGCACTTCGTGCAGGTGCTTGAGGCGGCGATCGTGCAGGACCGCACGATCCGCCGACACGAAGTCGGCGTCGTCGAGGAGCAGCAGGTTCACTGGCGGGTGGCCGGAGGCTGGTCGCCGTCGCTGGCCGGTTGGTCGTCCGGATGCTCGCCGCGCTTGCGTACCAGGCGGCCGAACAGCAGGCCGATCTCGAACAGCAGCCACATCGGCACCGCGAGCATGGTCTGGGAGAAGATGTCCGGCGGGGTCAGGACCATGCCGACCACGAAGCAGCCGATGATCACGTACGGGCGGATCTTCTTCAGGTACTCGACGTCGACCACCCCGATCCAGATCAGCAGCACCGTGGCCACCGGGATCTCGAAGGCGACGCCGAAGGCGAAGAACAAGGTCAGGACGAAGTCCAGGTAGCTGTTGATGTCCGTCATCATCGCCACGCCCTCGGGCGTCACGCTGGCGAAGAAGTGGAAGATCATCGGGAACACCAGGAAGTAGGCGAAGGCCATCCCGGCGTAGAACAGGATGATGCTGGACACCAGCAGCGGCAGCGCCACGCGCTTCTCGTGCTTGTACAGGCCGGGCGCGATGAAGCCCCAGACCTGCGCGAGGATCACCGGCATGGCGAGGAACAGAGCCACCACCATGGTCAGCTTGAACGGCGCGAGGAACGGCGAGGCGACGTCGGTGGCGATCATGCTGGTGCCTTCCGGAAGGAAGCGGCGCAACGGCTCGGAGACCAGGGTGTAGATCTTCTGCGAGAAGTAGAACAGGCCGGCGAAGATCAGAAAGATCGCCGCCACGCTGCGCAGCAGGCGCGTACGCAGTTCGGTCAGGTGCGAGACCAGGGGCATTTCCTGGTCGTGCTCGGGCTGCTCGGGTTTATCGGCGCTCATGGATTACGCGGCGTCTCGGACGGTGGCGAAGGGGGAGTGGAGGTAGCGACTGCCGGCGGTGCCGCGGCGTCCGCGGGCGGAACCGCAGGCGTGCTGGTCGGCGGCGGCGTGGGTACGCTTGGCGCCGGGCTCTCGGCCGCCGGCGGCGGGGTTTCCTGCGGGGGATTCTGGCCGGTCAGCGGGGCCAGCAGCTTCTGCGCTTCGCGCTCCATCGAGAGGATGTGCTCGTTGTGCAGTTGCCGGCGGATCTCGTCCGCACCGATTTCCCGTTCCACTTCCTGCTTGATGGTATTGAAACTGCGCTTCAGGCGGCCGATCCACAGGCCGGCGGTACGTGCGGCGCCCGGCAGGCGCTCGGGGCCGAGCACCAGCAGGGCGACCAGCCCGACCAGCAACAGTTCGCTGAAGCTGATTCCGAACATCGATGGCTACCCGTCAGTCCTTGCGCGCCGGCTCTTCGACCTTCTGCGCCTGGGCGTCGATGGTGTGCGGCTGGTTCAGCGGTTGGGCCGGCTGGGCGGCGGGCTGGTCCTTCTTGTCGTCTTCCTCGGTGTTCACCGCCTTGCGGAAGCCCTTGATCGCTTCGCCGACGTCGGAACCGAGGTTCTTCAGGCGCTTGGTGCCGAACACCAGTACCACGACGATCAGGATGACGATCCAGTGTTTCCAGTCAAAAATGCCCATGTCGTATTCCTCGCAATGTGTAGGTTCAGGCCGATGGTTGGCGGGCGGCTTTCTCGGCGTGGCCGGAAAGGCCGAAGCGGCGCTCCAGTTCGTCCAGCACGGCTTGCGGATGCTGGCCGAGGGCCGAGAGCATCACCAGCGAGTGGAACCAGAGGTCGGCGGTTTCGTAGATCAGGTCCTGGCAGTCGCCGCTGGCCGCGGCATCCTTGGCGGCGATGATGGCTTCCACCGACTCCTCGCCGACCTTCTCCAGGATCTTGTTCAGGCCCTTGTGGTACAGGCTGGCCACGTAGGAGCTGTCGGGCGCGGCGTTCTTGCGCTCCTCGAGCACCGCCGCCAGGCGGGTCAGGGTGTCAGTCATGGTGGTGTCCTGCGTGTTCGTAGATAGCGTCCGGGTCCTTCAGCACCGGATCGACGGTCTTCCAGGCGCCATTCTCGAAGACGCGGTAGAAACAGCTTTCCCGGCCGGTATGGCAGGCGATCCCGCCGACCTGCTCGACCATCAGGATGACCACGTCGGCGTCGCAGTCCAGGCGCAGTTCGTGCAGCTTCTGCACATGCCCGGACTCCTCGCCCTTGCGCCACAGCTTGCCACGCGAACGCGACCAATAGATTGCACGGTTCTCGGTGGCGGTCAGGGCCAGCGCCTCGCGGTTCATCCAGGCCATCATCAGCACGCGCCCGGTCTCGTGATCCTGGGCGATCGCCGGGACCAGGCCGTCGGCGTTCCAGTGAATCTCATCCAGCCAGTCTTTCATGGTCTTTCCACGTTCGTTGCCGGTACGTTGCGTGCGTTTCCGGCGGAAATGGGAGTAGTGTGCCAGCCGGGAGCGCGACTGGCTATCGGCGCGGGCCTAGTGGCCGTGCGCGGCGCTAGCGGCGCAGGATCAGGAACACCCCGCCGGCCAGCATCACCCACGCCGGCCAGGCTTCCAGCTGCTGACCCAGGCCGACCTCGGCGGCGCCGACCAGCAGCACCGCGCCCACCAGGCGCCCGAGCCAGTCGTGGCGGGAACCTTTCCACTCCGGCGGCGGCGCATTGTGGGCGTGCGGTTGTGACAGGCGTTCGAGGGTGTCGCGGGCCATTTGCGACAGGTGCGGCACCTGCTCGACCTGTTGCTGGAAATTGCGCAGCAACTGCTTCGGGCTGACCCGTTCGCGCATCCAGCGCTCCAGGAACGGCTGGGCGGTGGCCCACAGGTCGAGTTCCGGGTAGAGCTGGCGGCCGAGGCCTTCGATGTTCAGCAGGGTCTTCTGCAGCAGCACCAGTTGCGGCTGGATCTCCATGTTGAAACGACGCGCGGTCTGGAACAGGCGCAGCAGGACCTGGCCGAAGGAGATGTCCTTCAGCGGCTTCTCGAAGATCGGTTCGCAGACGGTACGGATCGCCGCCTCGAAGTCGTTGACCTTGGTTTCCGCCGGGACCCAGCCGGAGTCGATATGCAGTTGGGCGACCTTGCGGTAGTCGCGCTTGAAGAAGGCGATCAGGTTGCGCGCCAGGTAGTCCTGGTCCTCGTCGGTCAGGCTGCCGACGATGCCGCAGTCCACCGCGATGTATTGCGGGCTCCAGGGCGCGCGGGTGCTGACGAAGATGTTGCCGGGGTGCATGTCGGCATGGAAGAAGCTGTCGCGGAACACCTGGGTGAAGAAGATCTCCACGCCGCGCTCGGCCAGTGCCTTGAAGTCGGTGCGCTGGTCGCGCAGGGTTTCCAGGTCGGTCACCGGGATGCCGTAGATGCGCTCCATCACCAGCACCTTGGGCCGGCACCAGTCCCAGTAGACCTGTGGCACGTAGAGCAGCGGCGAGCCTTCGAAGTTGCGCCGCAGCTGCGAGGCGTTGGCTGCCTCGCGGAGCAGGTCGAGTTCGTCGACGATGGTTTTCTCGTAGTCGCTGACCACTTCCACCGGGTGCAGGCGCCGCGCCTCGCTGGAGACCCGCTCGGCGAGGCGGGCGAGGATGAACAGCCAGGCGATGTCGGAGCGGATCACCGGTTCCAGGTTCGGCCGGATCACCTTCACCACCACTTCCTCGCCGCTCTTCAGCCGCGCGGCGTGGACCTGGGCCACCGAGGCAGAGGCCAGCGGTTCGCGTTCGAAGCGGGCGAAGACCTGTTCGATCTTCGCGCCCAGTTGTTCCTCGATGCGCTTGACCGCCAGCTCCGGCGGGAAGGGCGGCACCTTGTCCTGCAGCCAGGCCAGTTCGTTGGCGATGTCGTCGGGCAGCAGGTCGCGGCGGGTGGAGAGAATCTGGCCGAACTTGATGAAGATCGGTCCGAGGTCCTGCAGCGCCAGGCGCAGGCGCGCGCCGCGGGTCAGTTCCAGCTTGCGCCGCGGCAGCCAGCGCCAGGGCAGGGTGGCACCGAGCAGGCGCAGCCACCAGGGCAGCATCGGCAGTTCGAGGATCAGGTCGTCCAGGCGGTAGCGGATGACGACGCGCTGGATGCGCAGGAGGCGGCGGAAAGCGAGGAGCTTCATGCGTCGGGCTTGGTCTTTTGGCTGAGGCGTCCGACGCGCGCGTCGAGACGATCGAGGGCCAGCTTCAGCTGGTCCAGTTCGGCGAAGCGGGCTTCGGCTTCGTGCTGGCCGACCAGCGTGCGGCTTTCCTCGGCAAGGTAGTCGGCCAGGTTCAGGCGCAGGCTGTGCAGGCTCTGCGCGCTCCAGCGCGAAGCGTCGCGCAGGCCGCTGCCGAGCACCTGGGTGGCGAGCGGGCCGAGCCAGCGCGACAGTTCGTACTCCCAGTCCAGCTCCAGGCTCTGCAGGATGCCGGCCAGTTCCAGCAGGGCCGCGCTGTCGCCGTCCATGCTGACTTCCGGGCTGTGCAGGACGCGGGTCTTGTCGCGCGCCAGGGCCAGGTGCAGGAGGTTGCCGGCCGGCGCACGCAAGGTGCAGTCGACCTCCGCCTCATGCTGCGCGGCGAAGTGCAGGCCGTCGCCGGCGGGCAGGATGAAGACCCGCAGCGGCGGGCTCAGGCAGTCGACCTCGATGACCTTGGTGGAAAGCCTGCGCAGGCGCGGCAGCGCTGTCCCGTCGAGGCGCAGGACGCGATTGATGCCAGTTTCGGCGGCGGCCAGCACGGCCTGGATCAGCAGCGAGCTCATCGGCGCGCCCCCGGTTAAGGCTTGATACCGCGGTGCAGGGCGACGATGCCGCCGGTCATGTTGTGGTAGGTCACGCGGTCGAAGCCGGCTTCCACCATCATCGCCTTCAGGGTTTCCTGGTCGGGGTGCATGCGGATCGACTCGGCCAGGTAGCGATAGCTCTCGGAGTCGTTGGTGACCAGCTTGCCCATCAGCGGCAGCAGGCTGAACGAATAGGCGTCGTAGGCCTTGGACAGCAGGTTGCTGCTCGGCTTGGAGAACTCCAGCACCAGCAGGCGGCCACCGGGCTTGAGCACGCGCAGCATGGAGCGGATCGCTTCGTCCTTGTGGGTGACGTTGCGCAGGCCGAAGGCGATGGTCACGCAGTCGAAGTGGTTGTCCGGGAAGGGCAGCTTCTCGGCGTCCGCCTGGACGAAGCTGACGTTGCCGGAGACGCCCTTGTCGAGCAGCTTGTCGCGGCCGACCTTGAGCATCGAGGCGTTGATGTCGGCCAGCACCACCTCGCCGGTCGGGCCGACCAGGCGCGAGAACTGCCGGGTCAGGTCGCCGGTGCCGCCGGCGATGTCGAGCACGCGGTTCCCGCTGCGCACGCCGGACAGCTCGATGGTGAAGCGCTTCCACAGGCGATGGATGCCGCCGGACATCAGGTCGTTCATCAGGTCGTACTTGGCCGCCACCGAGTGGAAGACCTCGGCGACCTTCTTCGCCTTCTGGCTTTCCGGAACGTTCTGGTAGCCGAAGTGGGTGGTGGGTTCGGCGTCGGCGCCTTTGCGGGGATCGTTCATGACGTTCTCACCTGGAAAGAATGCCGGGCATTCTAACAGGATGTGGGGAAAGTGCTGTGCCGCCGTCCGACGGCGCGGGTGCGGTGTTTTGTCTGGCCGCGTATAGTTTTCCGATCTGCAATCAGGAGTCGATCCATGTCGCGTATCCACATCGAACGTCCGCACAGCCTGGGGCTGGACGCCGCACGGGCCAAGGCGGAGAAACTGGCCGAACGTCTGGCGAAGGAGCACGGCGTGCAGTGCGAATGGCAGGGCGACGAGCTGACCTTCAAGCGCAGCGGCGTCGACGGCAGGATCGCAGTGGGGGCGGACAAGGTCGCGGTGGACGTCAAGCTCGGCCTGATGCTGTCGGCCATGAGCGGCCTGCTCAAGGGCGAGATCGAGAAGGCGCTGGACAAGGCGCTGGCCTGATCCCGCCGGGCGTTCGCCGTCCTGGCGGCGCCCATCTTCCGCTTAGTATGCGGTTTCTAATTTTCCCCGATACCTTGCTCTCACGCTGCCAGCGTTCCGGCGGCGCCTGCGGTTTCTTCAACCCAACGAGCGTGAGGTGCCCCATGGCCAAGATTGCCCTGAAGAAAAAGACCGTTTCCAAATCCACTTCCCTGGTCTCCGAGATCCGCCACTATGCCCGCCAGATCTGGCTTGCCGGCCTGGGTGCGTATTCCCGCCTGGGCACCGAAGGCAGCGACTACTTCAAGGAATTGGTGAAAGCTGGCGAAGCCCTGGAGAAAAAAGGCAAATCGCTGGTCACAAGTCAGGTCGATTCGGCCAATGACAGTGTCAAGACCGGCCTCTCTTCGGTGAAGGGAAAAGTCGAAGACCAGCTCGACAGGATCGAGCAGGCATTCGACAGCCGTGTCGCTAGCACGTTGAACCGGATAGGCATACCTTCCCGGAACGATGTCGAAGCACTCTCTGCTAAGCTGGATGAGCTGAGCGCAGTGCTCGAGCGTGTCGCGAGAACCCAATAAGGAGAGCAGGATGGCTGGCAAGAAGAAGAGCGAAAAAGAGTCCAGTTGGATCGGCGAGATCGAGAAATACTCGCGGCAGATCTGGCTGGCTGGTCTGGGGGCCTACTCGAAGGTCAGCAAGGACGGCAGCAAGCTGTTCGAGACCTTGGTGAAAGACGGCGAGAAGGCTGAAAAAGAAGCGAAGTCCGATGTGGACGCGCAGGTCGGTGCGGCGAAGGCTTCCGCCCGCTCTGCGAAGAGCAAGGTCGACGAGGTTCGGGACCGTGCGCTCGGCAAGTGGAGCGAGCTCGAGGAAGCTTTCGACAAGCGCCTGAACAGCGCCATCTCGCGTCTCGGCGTGCCGAGCCGCAACGAGGTGAAGGAGCTGCACGGCAAGGTCGATACGCTGACCAGGCAGATCGAGAAACTCACCGGCGTCAGCGTCAAGCCGGCGGCGAAGGCAGCGGCCAAGCCTGCGGCGAAACCGGCTGCCAAGCCCGCGGCGAAAACCGCAGCGGCCAAGCCGGCAGCTAAACCGGCAGCCAAGGCCGCCGCCAAGCCTGCGGCGAAACCCGCGGCGAAAAAACCTGCAGCGAAGACCGCGGCCGCCAAGCCGGCAGCCAAGCCCGCCGCCAAACCGGCTGCGAAGACCGCAGCGAAACCGGCGGCCAAGCCGGCAGCCAAGGCTGCGGCGAAGCCTGCTGCGAAACCTGCCGCAGCCAAGCCCGCCGCGAAGCCGGCAGCCAAGCCGGCCGCTGCGACCGCCGCCAAGCCCGCGGCGAAACCTGCCGCCAAGCCGGCTGCGAAAAAGCCAGCGGCGAAGAAGCCGGCCGCCAAGCCCGTCGCGGCGAAACCGGCCGCTCCCGCCGCGTCTTCGAGCGCGCCCGCTGCCCCCGCCGCCACACCGGCTGCCAGCGCTCCGGCAGCGAACGCTCCGGCGACGCCGAGCAGCCAGGGCTGAGTCCTGGCGGCAACGCACACGCCCGGCACTCGCCGGGCGTTTTTCATTCCGGTCCCAGGTAGCGCTGCGCCAGGCTTTCCGCCGAGCGTTGGGCCTCGCTGCGCAGATGCGGGGCGACCAGCATCATGATCTGGTAGACCACCGTGCGCACCTCGCCCTTGCTGCCCAGTACCCGCTGGTAATCCAGGGAGAACAGCAGGGTCAGGGTGATCTGTTCGACCAGTTGCCCGAGTGCCGGCGCGTCGCTGCGCAACTGCCGGTCGGCCTTGAGGCGGGCCAGCAGGGTGGCCAGGGTCCGCTTCAGCGCGCCGAGCCAGGTACGGATGCCGCGAGCCAGCCGTGGCAGGCGCCCGGTCAGGTTGGACAGGTCCTGGAACAGGAAGCGGTAGTGGGCGAGGCGCTCGACGATCAGATGCAGGAACAGCCAGTAGTCCTCCGCGCCCAGGCGCACCTCCTCGGGCGGATCGAGCAGCGGCGCCAACTCGGCCTGGAACCGCTCGAACAGCGCCATCACCAGCGGTTCCTTGCCATGGAAGTGGTAGTAGAGATTGCCCGGGCTGATGCCCAGTTCGTTGGCGATTTCCAGTGTCGAGACGTTGGGTTCGCCCTGTTCGTTGAACAGCAACAGCGAGCATTCGAGGATACGGTCGCGTGTCTTCATCCGGACTTCTTCTGGGGATGGAGGTGCCCGGCTCCAGGCGCCCGGGCCGGGTCTTTCAGCGTATATGCACGTAGGTGCCCGGGGCTGCTTCGAGGGGCGGATGCGTGGCGCTGCCAAGGTTGAAGTCAGGGTCGCCCAGCTCGCCCGAGCGCTCCTGCAGCCAGCCCAGCCAGACCGGCCACCAACTGCCCTCTTCGCGCTTGGCGTCGTAGTACCAGGCGCGTGGATCGCTGCTCAGCTTGTCGTTCTCGAAGTAGCAGGCCTTGGGGTTTCCGGGAGGGTTGAGGATGCTCTGGATGTGCCCGCTGTTGGACAGGATGAAGCGGCGCTGGCCGCCCAGCAGGAGGGCCGAGCGATAGACCGCGTCCCAGGGCGTGATGTGGTCGGTGATGCCGGCGACGTGGAAGCTGTCGATCGCCACCTTGCCCAGGTCCACCGCGGTCCCGCTGACTTCCAGCGCGCCCGGGCGGGTCAGCGGGTTGTGCTTGAACAGGTCGAGCAGTTCGCCGTGGAACGCCGCGGGCAGCCGCGTGTTGTCGTTGTTCCAGTAGAGGATGTCGAACGCCGGCGGCTGGTTGCCGAGCAGGTAGTTGTTGACCCAGTAGTTCCAGATCAGGTCGTTGGGGCGCATCCAGGCGAACACCTTGGCCATGTCGCGCCCGTCCAGTACGCCATGCTGGTAGGAGCGGCGCTTGCTGCTCTCCAGGGTCTGCTCGTCGGCGAAGAGCATCGCCGGGCTTTCCATCTGGCTGTCGAGCAGGCTGACCAGGTAGGTGACGCTACTGACCTTGCGCAGTTGCCGGCGCACCTGCAGGTGGCCGAGCAAGGCGGCCACGGTGAGCCCGCCGGCGCAGGCGCCGGCCAGGTTCACGCTGCGGCTGCCGGTGATCTCGCGGCTGACTTCGATGGCTTGGTCTAGGGCCTCGACATAGGTGCTCAGGCCCCATTCGCGGTGCTGGGCGTCGGGGTTGCGCCAACTGATGACGAAGACCTGCAGGTTGTTCTTCAGGGCGTACTGGACGAAGCTCTTTTCCGGCGACAGGTCGAAGATGTAGTACTTGTTGATCTGCGGCGGCACGATCAGCAGGGGCTTGGCGTACTGGCGCTCGCCCAGCGGCTTGTACTGGATCAGTTCCAGCACCTCGTTGCGGAACACTACCGCGCCTTGCGTGGTGGCGAGGTTGCGGCCGATCTCGAAGGCGGTCTTGTTCACCTGGCTGGGCATGCCGCCGTTGTGCACCAGGTCTTCGAGCAGGTGGCGGACGCCATTGAGCAGGCTGATCCCGCCGGTATTGAACAGTTCCTTTACCGCCAGTGGATTGATCAGGCTGTTGCTGGGTGCCACGGCGTCGGAGAGCAAGGCGACGAGGAAGCGGGCGCGGGCGCGATCGTCGCAGTCCAGGTTGCTTTCGTCGATCCAGGCGAGCAGTTGCTTCTGCCACGCCAGGTAGGCCTGCAGGGTGCGCCGGTAGAAGGGATTGAGGCGCCAGGATGGATCCTGGAAACGGGCGTCCTGAGGGTTCGGCTGGTGCAGGGTGTCGCCCAGCAGCACCTTGCCCAACTGGCCTCCGAAGGCGACCAGGTGCCGCGCACTGTGCAGCGGCTGGCGCAGGCCGTGGACGGCCAGGCTGCGGACCGTCGTCAGCAGGTCCTTGCCGCGCAGGCCGACGATGGCGCTCTGCGCACTCATGAACTCGGCGGGCACCGGCACGCTACCCGATTCCTGTTTTTCTCGCATGGACCACACTCCGTCGTAGGACCACAGTCTGGATGCCATGGGCGATAGTCCCCTGGCTCGGAATACTCAGTTATAGCCTGTGAATTCCGTTTCACCCGGGGCAGAACCGCACACCTGCCTGAACAGGGAGGATGCCGCCCGACAGTGGGGCAGCAAGCGCTGTACCACAACGCCGGGAGGGGCGTCGCAGAGCTTGCGCTGTCGCGGCGAAGCCAGGCGCCATGCGCCGTTGCGGAACATTGACTATGCACCTGCACCATGACGAAGCAGTGTCTGCTGCCCTGGTGTTGCCCGCGCAGCAGTTCAGCCGGTCTTGGGCAGGAACGGACGAGGGTGCATGACGGCGCGGCGGCGCTCCTCGGCGAGGAACTTCATGATGATCGGCGCCACCGATTCGGCGCGGGTCACCAGGAACAGGTGGCCGTCGTCGATCACGTGCAGTTCGGCGTTGGGAATGCGCCAGGCCAGCACGCGCATGTTGATCAGCGGGATGATCGGGTCGTCGTCGCCGGCCAGCACCAGGGTCGGCTGGCGGATCCTATGCAGCCAGTGGATGCTGGTCCAGCCGAGCCCGGCGAACAATTGCCAGTAGTAGCCCAGCTTGCCCGACGAACGCACCTTGCTGGCATGCGCCATGGCCAGCTTGGGGTCGCGGCGGAAGGCCCCGCCGTAGATGTCCGGTGCGATGTGTACGCCATAGGAGGGCTGGATGTAGCGCCGCGGGCTGGCCATGCGCATCAGTACCTTCGGCTTGCCTGGCACCATCACCGCGCCAGCCGAAGTGGCGGCGAGGATCAGCTTCTTGCAGCGTTCCGGATAGTCGTGGGCGAACTGCTGGGCCAGCGCGCCGCCCCAGGACACGCCGATCGCGTTGACCTGGCCGTAGTCCAGGTAGTCGAGCATCCGCGCCGCCAGCTTGGCCAGGCCGGGAAAGCGGTAGGGCACGCTGGGCGTCGAGGAACCGCCGACGCCGGGAACGTCGAAGGCGATCACCTCCAGTTCCGGGTCGAGCGCCTGGACGAAGGGGAATACCAGTTCCAGGTTGGCGCCTATGCCGTTGAAGATCAGCAGCGGAGTGCTTCCTTCCTTGCCCGGCCGCACTGCGGTGCGGATGGTCTGGCCGTCGAGGTCGATGGTCCGGAAGACGAAGGGCTGGGGCATGCTCGGGGTCCTCGGCGGCGCAGCCGCGGGCTCGGCGATACGGGGCCTGGCCGGCTTCCGCGCGGCGCGGGGCCGCGCCGGAGGCGCTGGCGGGGTTTCGTCGGCGGAGGCCGCGGATCGCTCCTGCGGCAGTTCTTCAGGCTGGTCGCTTTTCATCGTTCATGCACGTAGGTTCCGGGCGCGGCTTCGCCGGCCGGATAGGTCTTGTTGCCCAGGCTGGCGGGCGCCTTGCGGGTCTTGCCGGAGCGTTCGGCCAGCCATTGCTGCCAGTGCAGCCACCACGAATCGGCGTGCTTGCCGGCCTGTTCCAGCCAGGCCTTGGGCTCGGCGGGCAGTTCCGGATTGGTCATGAAGCGTGCCTTGGGGTTGCCCGGTGGGTTGAGGATGCTCTGGATGTGGCCGCTGTTGGAGAGGATGAACTCGCACTTGCCGCCCAGCAGCCTGGCCGACTTGTAGCACGACTCCCAGGGGGTGATGTGGTCGTTCAGACCGGCGACACAGTAGAAGTCGCAAGTCACCTGCTTCAGGTCGATGGGCGTGCCGGAGACCTCCAGGGCGCCGGGGCGGTTCAGCGGGTTGCTCTTGAACAGTTCGACGAACTCGCCGTGCAGCGCGGCGGGCAGGCGCGTGGTGTCGTTGTTCCAGTAGAGGATGTCGAACGCCGGCGGCTGGTTGCCGAGCAGGTAGTTGTTGACCCAGTAGTTCCAGATCAGGTCGTTGGGGCGCATCCAGGCGAACACCTTGGCCATGTCCTTGCCCTCCAGCACGCCGGACTGGTAGGAGCGACGCTTGGCGGCCTCCAGGGTCTTCTCGTCGGCGAACAGCGCGACCTGGGTATTCAGTTCGAAGTCGAGCACGCTGACCAGTTGGGTGAAGGCGTTGACCTTCTTCTCGCCGCTGGCGACGTAGTGGCCGACCAGGGTCGCGGTGGTGATCCCGCCGGAGCAGGCGCCGAGGAGGTTGAGGTCCTTGCTGCCGGTGATCGACAGGACTACCTCGATGGCCTCCTTGAGCGCCTCGATATAGGTGGTCAGGCCCCATTCGCGCTGCGACTTGGTCGGGTTGCGCCAGCTGACGATGAAGGTCTGCACGCCGTTGCGCAGGCAGAAGCGCGCCAGGCTCTTGTCCGGCGACAGGTCGAAGACGTAGAACTTGTTGATCTGCGGCGGCACCACCAGCAGCGGGCGTTCGTGCACCGACTCGGTGATCGGCCGGTACTGGATCAGTTCCAGCACGTCGTTGCGGAACACCACGGCGCCCTCGGTGGTGGCCAGGTTCTTGCCCACCTCGAAGGCGTCCATGTCCACCTGGCTCGGCATCCCGCCGTTGTTCACCAGGTCCTTGGCCAGGTGGCCGAGGCCGTCCAGCAGGCTCTTGCCGCCGGTCTCGAAGAAGCGCTTGACCGCCGCCGGGTTGCTCAGGCTGTTGGTCGGCGACAACGCCTCGGTCAGCAGGTTGATGACGAACTGGCCACGACTGATGTCTTGCGGCGACAGGTCGCTGTGGCTGATCCAGCTGTGCAGTTCCTTGCGCCAGGCCAGGTAGGTCTGCATGTAGCGCTTGTACAGCGGATTCTGGCTCCAGGCCGGGTCGGAAAAGCGCCGGTCGTCGTCGCCTGGGCGCAGCTCCGACTGGCCGAGCAGGACGTTCTTCAGCTCCAGGCTGAAATGCGCCACGTGCCTGGCGCTGTGCAGTGGCTGGCGCACCGCCTGGAGCAGGACCATGCGCGCGGAGGTGAGCAGGTCCTTGCCCCGGATGCCGATCACCGGATTCAGGTTCAGCGTGTTTTCTGCGGCTTGCTTGGGAAGCTCGTTATTGTTCTTTTGACTCATCGGCAACGCTCCATTGTTCGAGGCGAAACAGGGGACCGCAACGAAACCGGGGACCAGGTGTCCGGCCGGCTACTGCTCGACTACCAGCCCACCCGCACGTTTCAGGGCGGGGCGGACGCACGTCAGGGAAGGGAACCCGGACAAGGGGCTGCACCGTCTTGGTTACGCGAGTTTCCGCTGGCGTGCAAGCTGGCAGAAGCATCGGTGGCCGGCGTGGCTGGCCCGGCGAGCGGCCGACCTGCGGACTAGAGCGTTGCTGCCGTGCAGGGTAGGACATTCGCCGTGGCGACCGCGCCGACCGGATGTCTGGTCTGGCAGTCTGCGGGGCGAATGTTGCAAATGACGTGCCCTCGTTCGGGGCAGCGGGGAAAAATCGCCAGGATGCCGTGTGCCGCGAAGGGGCACTCGGCCCGGCGCTTCAGAGCATCAGCTTGACGACCGACTCGTCGGGGTCGCGCGACTTGCCGGCGCTGGCCAGCTCCGCCAGGTAGTCGGCCCATAGCTGGTCCTTGCGGGTCGCCAGCTCGTACAGGTAGTCCCAGGTGAACAGGCCGCTGTCGTGGCCGTCGTCGAAGCTCAGCTTCAGTGCGTACTGGCCGGCGGGTTCGACGCCAACCAGGCCGACGTTCAGCTTGCCGTACTGCAATACCGGGTTGCCGTGGCCCTGGACCTCGGCCGAGGGCGAATGCACGCGGAGGAACTCGGCGGGCAGGTCGTAGCTGTCCTCGCCGTAGCGCAGGGTCAGGGTCTTCGAGGCTTTGTGCAGCTGGATGGCGGAAGGGATACGCATCGCATCGGACTCGCGGAAGGGCGGAGTACAAGGATACCCCGGTTCGGGACCGCGCGGCCCGCCGCCACGGTGTTGGCCGTGGCGGCGGCGGTGGTCAAAGGATGTAGCGGGACAGGTCCTCGTCCTCGGCCAGCTCGCCGAGGTGGCTGTTGACGTAGCCGGCATCGATCAGGATCGGCTTGTCGCTATGCTCGCTGGCCAGGTCGGCGGCGCTGAACGAGACCTCTTCCAGCAGCCGCTCGAGCAGCGTATGCAGGCGGCGGGCACCGATGTTCTCGGTCTTCTCGTTGACCTGCCAGGCGATCTCGGCAAGGCGCTTGATGCCGTCCTCGGCGAACTCGATGGCCAGCCCCTCGGTCTTCAGCAACTCGCGGTACTGCTCGGTGAGCGAGGCATGCGGCTCGGTGAGGATGCGCTCGAAATCGTTCGGACTGAGGGCCTTGAGCTCCACGCGGATCGGCAGGCGGCCCTGCAGCTCGGGAACCAGGTCGCTCGGCTTGCTCAGGTGGAAGGCGCCGGAGGCGATGAACAGGATGTGGTCGGTCTTGACCATGCCCAGCTTGGTGTTCACCGTGCAGCCCTCGATCAGCGGCAGCAGGTCGCGCTGTACGCCCTCGCGGGAGACGTCGGCGCCGCCGGCGTTGGCGCGCTTGGCGATCTTGTCGATCTCGTCGATGAAGACGATGCCGTGCTGCTCGACCGCCTCCAGGGCGCGTGCCTTGAGCTCTTCCTCGTTGACCAGGCGCACCGCCTCTTCGTCGCGGATCAGCTTCAGGGCCTCGGCGACCTTCAGCTTGCGGGTCTTCTTCTTGCCCTTGCTCATGCCGGAGAACAGGTTCTGCAACTGGTTGGTCATCTCCTCCATGCCGGGCGGGGCCATGATCTCCACGCCGGCCGGGTTGTCGGCCACCTCGATGTCGATTTCCTTGTCGTCCAGCTGGCCTTCGCGCAGGCGCTTGCGGAACAGCTGGCGGGTGTTGCTGTCCTCGCGTGCCGGCTCGTCGCCGAAGCCCATGGCGGGACGCGCGGCCGGCAGCAGGGCATCGAGGATGCGCTCTTCGGCGGCGTCCTCGGCGCGATACTTGACCTTCTGGATCTCCTGTTCGCGGAGCATCTTCACCGCGGCGTCGGCGAGATCGCGGATGATCGACTCGACGTCGCGTCCGACATAGCCGACCTCGGTGAACTTGGTCGCCTCGACCTTGATGAACGGCGCGTTCGCCAGGCGCGCCAGGCGGCGGGCAATCTCGGTCTTGCCGACGCCGGTGGGGCCGATCATGAGGATGTTCTTCGGCGTGACCTCGGCGCGCAGCTCGGCCGGCAGTTGCATGCGTCGCCAGCGGTTGCGCAGGGCGATGGCGACGGCGCGCTTGGCGTCGTCCTGGCCGATGATGTGGCGGTTGAGTTCGTGGACGATCTCGCGGGGCGTCATGGACATTCGTTTACTCCAGCGGGGGACGAGCGCTTCAGACGGCGCTGTCCAGCTCCTCGATGGTCAGGTTCTGGTTGGTGAAGACGCAGATCGAGCCGGCGATGTTCAGCGCGGTCTCGGCGACTTCCCGAGCGCTCAGCTCGGCGTTGTGCTGCAGCAGGGCCAAGGCCGCGGCCTGGGCGAAGCCGCCGCCGGAGCCCATGGCGATCAGGCCGTGTTCGGGTTCGACCACGTCGCCGTTGCCGGTGATGATCAGCGAGGCATCCTTGTTGGCGACCGCGAGCATGGCTTCGAGGCGGCTCAGGGAGCGGTCGGTGCGCCAGTCCTTGGCCAGTTCGACGGCGGCGCGGACCAGGTGCCCCTGGTGTTTCTCCAGTTGCTGCTCGAAGCGCTCGAACAGGGTGAAGGCATCGGCGGTGGCGCCGGCGAAACCGGCCAGTACCTGACCGTGATACAGGCGCCGGACCTTCTTGGCGTTGCCTTTCATCACGGTGTTGCCCAGGGAAACCTGGCCGTCGCCGCCCATGACGACTTTGCCGTTGCGGCGGACAGATACGATGGTGGTCAAGGGGGAAATCTCCACACTGCGGGGCCGAATGCCCGGAATGCTGGGAGATATAGGGGCGATCCGCGGCTTTTCAACCGCACGCACCGCCGTGCGTCGGAACGCACGGCGTGGC
This sequence comes from Pseudomonas sp. HMSC067G02, assembly GCF_001813485.1. Classification (NCBI taxonomy): domain Bacteria; kingdom Pseudomonadati; phylum Pseudomonadota; class Gammaproteobacteria; order Pseudomonadales; family Pseudomonadaceae; genus Pseudomonas; species Pseudomonas sp. HMSC067G02. The sequence continues at coordinate 73,618 of NZ_KV812625.1, read as the reverse complement.
CCGCGTTCAGCGGGCCTTGCGTTGCTGTAACAGCAGGTTGCTGAAGCCGTTGGAGGACAGTGTCTTCTGCGCCTGGGACAACTGGTCGCGGCTGTTGAACGGGCCGACCATCACCCGGTACCAGGTCTCGTCGCGGACGTTGCCGGCCTCGACGTTCACCGACTGCCCGAGCAGGATGATCTGCGCGCGCACGCGGTCGGCGTCGGACTGCTTGCGGAACGAGCCGGCCTGCAGGAAGAACTGCGTGCTGGCGGCGACCACCGCTTTCGGCAGCGGCGGTGGCACCTGCCCGGCGAGTGCGGCCTTGGCCCGCGCTTCGTCGGCCTTGGCCAGCTCGGCGGGGGTGGGCGGCGGCGGGGCCTTCTCCGGTACCGCTTCCGGCGGCACCACGACCTCGGACTCCGGCAGCAGGGTGTAGAACTCGTACTTCGGCTTGGCCTGGGCCGGCGTCTGCGTTTGCGCGGGCTGCTGGGCCTGGCCGTTCTGCTGCGGCTGCTTGCCCTGCACGGCGGCTGGGCGCTGGGCGTCCGGGCGTTCGCGCTGGACGTCCTTGCGCCCGGGTTCGAGCTTCATCAGGAACATGATGAAGCCGCCGATGGCCAGGCCGGCGACCAGCCAGACCCAGCCGGGAACGCCGTTCTTCGCGGCGGGCGCCTGGTAGCGGCTGGCGCCGCGCTTGGGGGCGGGTTTCTTCTTTGCCATGGGGGTTCCCGGACTCCTGTTCGGGCGGGTTCGATTACATGCGTTCCAGAGTCTTCAGACCGAGCAGCTCCAGGCCCTGTTCCAGGGTACGGCCGGTCAGCGCGGCGAGACGCAGGCGGCTGTCCTTCTGCGCCGGGTCCTCGGCGGTGAGGATCGGGCAGTGCTCGTAGAAACTGGAGAACAGCCCGGCCAACTCGTACAGGTAGGCGCAGAGCAGGTGCGGCACGCCCTTGAGCGCGACGTTGTTGATCAGGTCGCCGAACTGCGCCAGTTGTGCGGCCAGGGCCAGCTCCTGGGGCTGCTCGAGGACGATCTTCCCGCCCAGTTGCTCGCGGCCCTGGCCGAGCTTGCGGAAGACGCTGGCCACGCGGGTGCAGGCGTAGAGCAGGTAGGGTGCGGTGTTGCCTTCGAAGCTGAGCATCAGTTCGAAGTTGAAGCTGTAGTCGCTGGTGCGGTGCTTGGACAGGTCGGCGTACTTCACCGAGTCGATCCCCACCACCCGGCCGATCTCGCGCAGCTGGACCTCGTCGAACGGCTCCTCGCCACGCTCGGCGCGCTGCTCGTTGCGTTCCTTGACCAGCGCATAGGCGCGGCTCTCGGCCTCTTCCAGCAGGTCGATCAGCTTCACCGTACCGCCGTCGCGGGTCTTGAACGGACGGCCGTCGGCGCCGTTCATGGTACCGAAGCCCATGTGCTCCAGCTCCATGCCGGCCGGAACGAAACCGGCGCGCCGCGCCACTTCGAAGACCTGCTGGAAGTGCAGGGCCTGGCGCTGGTCGACGAAGTACAGCACGCGGTCGGCGTGCAGCACGTTGTGCCGATAACGCATGGCGGCGAGGTCGGTGGTGGCGTAGAGGTAGCCGCCGCCGGCCTTCTGCACGATCACCGGGAGTGGATTGCCCTCGGCGTTCTTGAACTCTTCGAGGAAGACGCACAACGCGCCGTTGTCTTCGGTGAGCAGGCCCTTGGCGGTCAGGTCGGCGACCACCTGGGCGAGGTCGTCGTTGTAGGCGCTCTCGCCCATGACGTCGGCCATGCTCAGCTTCACGCCGAGACGGTCGTAGACCTTCTGGCAGTGCGACAGGGAAATCTCGTTGAAGCGGGTCCACAGGCGCAGGCAGTCGGGGTCGCCGGCCTGCAGCTTGACCACCAGTTCGCGGGCGCGGTCGGCGAATTCGGGAGACTCGTCGAAGCGTTTCTTCGCCGCGCGGTAGAAGACCTCCAGGTCGTGCAGCTCGGCCTCGGCGTCGACCGGTTGCTCTTCCAGGTAGGCGAGCAGCATGCCGAACTGGGTGCCCCAGTCGCCGACGTGGTTCTGCCGGATCACCGTGTCGCCGAGGAACTCGAGGACGCGCGCGACGGCGTCGCCGATGATGGTCGAGCGCAGGTGCCCGACGTGCATTTCCTTGGCCAGGTTCGGCGAGGACAGGTCGATCACCACGCGCTGCGCCGGGCCTGCCTTGCGCACGCCGAGACGTTCGTCGGCGAGGGCGCGGTCGAGGCTGGCGGCGAGCCAGACGTGATCCTGGAAGAAGTTGAGGAAGCCGGGGCCGGCGATCTCCACCTTGGCCAGTTGCTCGTGGGCGGGGATTGCCTCGACCAGCCTGGCGGCCAGGTCGCGCGGCTTCATCCCGGCCGGCTTGGCCAGCATCATGGCGATGTTGCTGGCGAAATCGCCGTGGCTACGGTCCTTGGTGTTCTCCACCTGGATGTCCGGGGTCAGGCCGGCGGGCAGGGTGCCGTCCGCGGTCAGTTGGTCGAGGGCTTGCTGGATCAGCTGGCGAATCGTGTCTTTCATCGTTCTCTCCGTGCTCGCGGGCAGAGGGGCGGCGCGCGACGGTCGGGCAGGGGAAGGGCCGGCGGATGCGGCGCTCCGAAGTTCACTCCCCGCGATGTGCGCGGGGTGGCCGGTCGAGGCTCAGAACCGCGCATTATCCGTGGGCGGACAGGCGTTGCCAACCGTTGCGGCGATTAGCCGACAGTTTGCGCCGGACATCGCGGATTCCGGCTGACCCCAGTCAAGCGGGGCGTCTTCCTGGAAGGCGCTCAGAACAGGTCGATCGGATCGATATCGAGCGACCAGCGCACCTGGCGCCCGCCGGGCAACTGTTCGAGGCTCTGCAGCCAGGGTGTCAGCAGGCGATGCAGCGGCGCCCGGCTCATGCACTGCAGCAGCAGTTGCGCGCGGTGCTTGCCGGCACGCCGCTCCATGGGCGCGGGCACCGGCCCGAGCAGTTCCACCTCCGGTCCGCCCATCTGCTCGAGCAATTGCTCGGCGGCACTGCAGGCGCTGTCGAGGAAGGCTTCCGCCTGGCCCGGCTTGTGCGCTTCGGCGCGCAGCAGGGCGAGGTGGGCGAAGGGCGGCAGGCCGGCGGCGCGGCGTTCGCTGAGGGCCTGTTCGGCAAAGGCGAAGTAGCCGTCCTCGGTGAGCTGGACCAGCAGCGGGTGATCGGCCAGGTGGGTCTGGATCAGTACCCGCCCGGGCTCCTCGGCGCGTCCTGCGCGGCCGGCGACCTGGACGATCTGCTGGGCCATGCGTTCGCTGGCGCGGAAGTCGGCGGAAAACAGGCCGCCATCGGCATCGAGGATCGCCACCAGGGTGACCCGTGGGAAGTGGTGCCCCTTGGCGAGCATCTGGGTGCCGACCAGGATGCATGGCTCACCGCTGTTGATGGTGGCGAAGAGGTCGCGCATGGCGTGCTTGCGCGAGGTGCTGTCGCGGTCGATGCGCAGCACCGGATGGTTCGGGAAGAGAATCCGCAGGCGTTCCTCGGCGCGCTCGGTGCCGGCGCCTAGCGGACGCAGGTCGAGCTTGCCGCACTGCGGGCAGTTCATCGGCGGCCGCTGGCGGTGGTCGCAGTGGTGGCAGCGCAACTCGCCGCTGCCCTGGTGCACGGTCATCCGCGCGTCGCAGCGCGGGCATTGGCTGATCCAGCCGCAGTCGTGGCAAAGCAGGGTCGGAGCGAAGCCGCGGCGATTGAGGAATACCAGGACCTGCTGGCCGGCCGCCAGGGTATCGCCGATGGCCTGTTGCAGCGGACGGGAAAGGCCGGCGTCGAGCGGCATGCTCTTCACGTCGAGGCGGATGAACTTCGGCGGGTGCGCGCCACCGGCGCGCTGGGTCAGGCGCAGCAGGCCGTAGCGGCCGGCCTGGGCGTTGTGCAGGCTTTCCAGGGCGGGCGTGGCCGAACCGAGCAGGATCGGCACATTCTCCAGGCGCGCGCGTACCAGTGCCAGGTCGCGGGCGTGGTAGCGCAGGCCGTCCTGCTGTTTATAGGAGGCGTCGTGTTCCTCGTCGACGATGATCAGTCCCGGCCGCTTCAGCGGCGTGAACAGTGCCGAGCGGGTGCCGATGACGATGTCGGCCTCGCCATCCCGGGCGGCGAGCCAGGCATCGAGGCGCTCGCGGTCGGTCAGGGCCGAATGCAGCAGGGCGATGCGCGCGTTGAAGCGGCGTTCGAAACGCGCCAGGGTCTGCGGGCCCAGGTTGATCTCGGGAATCAGCACCAGGGCCTGGCGGCCTGCGGCCAGGGTTTCGCGGATCAGTTGCAGGTAGACCTCGGTCTTGCCGCTGCCGGTGACCCCGGCCAGCAGGAAGCAATGGAAACCGCCGTGGCTGGCGCGAACCGCCTCGAAGGCGGCGCGCTGCTCGGGGTTCAGCGGCAACTCCGCCTGGGCCAGCCAGCCGCCTTCGCGCGGCGGGGTGCTGTGGCGCCGCACCTCCAGTTCGACCAGGCCTTTTTCCTTGAGCAGGTCGAGGCTGTCCTTGTTTATTTCCAATTGGTTCAGCAACTCATGGGAAACCCCGTGCGGATGCTGCTTGAGAATCGCCAGGGCCTGGCGCTGGCGCGGCGCCCGGGCCAGGCGCGGATCGTCGAGGCTGGATTGCGCGGCGGCATGCCAGAAGCGCTGCTGGCGCGCCTCGGCCGGCTCGCCCTGGCGCAACAGGTTGGGCAGCGCCCAGGACAGGGTGTCGCCGAGGCTGTGCTGGTAGTACTGGGCGGTCCAGCGACAGAGTTCGAGCAGGTGCGCCGGCATCGGCGGCTTGGCGTCGAGTACCCTGAGGGCAGGCTTGAGCTTGTCTTCGGGTACTTCGGAACGGTCCGTCACCTCTATCAGAACGCCAACCAGCTCCCGGCGCCCGAACGGCAGCAGCAGGCGAATCCCCGGCTGTAGGGCGCTGCGCGGAATGCCGCGGGGCGCGCGGTAGTCGAACAGGCGGCGGAGTGGCGAAGGCAGGGCTAGGCGTAGGATCAGGTCTGACACTCAGCGGCTTCCGGGGATGAAGGAAACGAGGACTGGGCCGGCGATGTTAGCAGACGACCGGCGGGCGGGGTCGCTTGCATAGATGAATCGGTCTGGTATGATCCACGCCCTTAATTACGTGCGGTGCCTGGTAAACGCGCTGGGTGGCGGCACACAACGCCTCGAGGATTGAATCATGAAAGCGGACATCCATCCGACTTACGAAGCTATCGAAGCTACCTGCAGCTGCGGTAACGTCATCAAGACCCGTTCCACCCTGTGCAAGCCGATCCACCTGGACGTGTGCTCCGAATGCCACCCGTTCTACACCGGCAAGCAGAAGGTGCTGGACACCGGCGGCCGTATCGACCGCTTCAAGCAGCGTTTCGGCGTATTCGGCGCCACCAAGTAAGCCGCTTGCCGCGAACGCGCGCAATGCTACTTGTCGCTGTACCGAGAAAGGCGTCCCTGGTGGGCGCCTTTTTCATGTCCGTGGTTTCCGCCTTCGCCGGTGCGGCGGAGGCCTGCCGGCCTACCGGTGCCTTGCAGAACGTCGAGGTGGCGCGGGTGGTGGACGGCGATACCGTGCGCCTGCGCGATGGCCGCAGCGTGCGGCTGATCGGTATCAATGCGCCTGAACTGGCGCACAACGGCCGCACCACCGAGCCCTTCGCCGAAGCCGCGAAGCAGCGGCTGCAGGCGCTGGTATCGGCCAGCGACGGGCGTCTCGCGCTGCAGCCGGGCCGCCAGGCCCGCGATCACTACGGGAGGACCCTGGCGCACCTGTTCGATGCCAGCGGCGCCAACCTCGAGGCGCGCCTGCTCGGCGAGGGCCTGGGCTACCTGGTGGCGGTCGCGCCGAACACCGAGCTGACGGCCTGTCAGCAAACGGCGGAACGTGCCGCGCGTTCGGCTAATCTGGGTGTATGGAAGCGTTCGCCGGTGCTTTCGCTCGATCGACTGGCGCAGAGCGGCTTCGCCGTGGTCCGCGGGCGGGTGCTCGAGGTCGAACGCAACCGGGGCGGTATCTGGCTGGAGATGGACGGTCCGCTGGTCCTGCGGATCGAGCCGAAGGTGCTCAAGGCGTTCGATGCGAAACGGGTGATGCAGATGGCGGGACGTTCGCTGGAAGTGCGTGGCTGGGTGGTCGATCGTTCCCGCCGTGGCGCTGTGCCGGCCGGCAAGGCGCGCTGGCAGATGTCGGTGACCGATCCGGCGATGCTGGAATGGTTGCCATGAAGACCGCCTGGCTCCTGCTGCTGTTGCTGGGAGTCGGCGCTCTGGGCGGCTGCGCGGTGAACCCGGCCACCGGCAAGAGCGATTTCGTGATGATGAGCGAGCAGCAGGAACTCGGCATGGGCGCTCGCTACAACCAGGAAATCCTCAAGCAGTTCCCCCGCTACAACGATGAAAAGCTCCAGGCCTACGTGCAACGGGTAGGCGAGCGGGTCGCCCGCAGCAGCCACCGCAGCAACCTGCAATATCATTTCACCGTCATCGATTCGCCGGACATCAACGCCTTCGCCCTGCCGGGCGGCTACATCTATATCCATCGCGGACTGATCGCCTACCTTGGCTCCGAGGCCGAACTGGCCGCGGTGCTCGGTCATGAGGTCGGCCATGTCACGGCGCGCCACAGCGTGCGCCAGCAGAGTCAGGCCAGCGCCTGGAACATCCTTGGCCAGGCGGTGGCGATCGGCACCGGGGTCGGCGCCGCCGGCGACCTGGCCAACGTGCTCGGCACGGCCTTCGTCCGCGGCTACGGGCGTGACATGGAACTGGAGGCCGATGGTCTCGGCGCCCAGTACCTGGCCCGCGCCGGCTACGATCCGACGGCGATGATCCAGGTGGTGCGGGTGCTGAAGAACCAGGAGGACTTCGCTCGCGAAGAGGCCGCGCGTAATGGCCAGGCGGTACAGGCCGGCGGCTACCACGGGTTGTTCGATACCCATCCGGACAACGACCGGCGCCTGCAGGAAGTGGTCGGCCCGGCCCGGCAGCTGGCCAACGGACAGCAGGAAGTGGGGCGCGAGGTCTTTCTTCGCCATCTGGAAGGCATGCCGTTCGGCGACTCGGCATCGGCCGGGGTGCGTCGCGGGCAGAACTTCTACCATGCCGAGCTGGACTTCACCCTGAGCTATCCGGCGGGCTGGAAGATCCTCAACCAGCCCAGCGCCCTGCTTGGCTATCCGGCGGACGAGCAGTCGTTCATCGGCATGAAGCTGGTGCCCCATGATTCCCGCCTGACGCCCGCGGAGTTCCTGCGCAAGAACGCCGGGCAACGGCTGGCCCAGGAAGAGTCGCTGAAGCAGGCCGGGCTGAACGGCTACACGGCGGTGGTGCCAGGCAACCCGGCGCGACGGGTTGCTGTGATCTACCAGGGCGACCGCGCCTACCTGTTCGTCGGCGTGGTCAAGGTCGGTTCCCTGGAGACCCAGGACGACCGCTTCCTCAGCGTGATCCGCAGCTTCCGTCCGCTGCGCGACAAGGAGCGGGCCCTGGCGCAGCCGCGACGCCTGCATCTGGTGCAGGTCAAGGCGGGGCAGACGCTGGAGCAATTGGCGGCTGGCGGCGAGGGGTCATTGAGTGACTCCGTGGCTCGTCTGCGTCTGCTGAATGACCTTTATCCGAGCGGTGAACCCCGTCCGGGCGATTGGCTTAAAGTCGTACGCTAGAGGTCTTGACAGCCGGGTCCTGACGATCTTGTGGGGCGTCGTCTTCTTGCGTATGCTCGGTCGCCCCGTCTGTCCAACAAGCAATAAAGCGGAAGTGCCCAAATGTCCGATCTTAAAACCGCTGCCCTCGAATATCACGCACAACCCCGTCCGGGAAAACTGAGTGTCGAGCTGACCAAACCCACCGCTACCGCCCGGGACCTGTCCCTGGCCTACAGCCCGGGTGTCGCCGAGCCGGTGCGTGAAATCGCCCGCGATGCCGAGCTGGCCTACCAGTACACCGGCAAGGGCAACCTGGTGGCAGTGATTTCCGACGGCACCGCGATTCTCGGCCTGGGTAACCTCGGCCCGCTGGCCTCCAAGCCGGTGATGGAAGGCAAGGGTGTGCTGTTCAAGCGCTTCGCCGGCATCGACGTGTTCGACATCGAGGTCGACGCCGAGAGCCCGCAGGCTTTCATCGATACCGTCAAGCGTATTTCCATCACCTTCGGCGGTATCAACCTCGAGGACATCAAGGCTCCCGAGTGTTTCGAGATCGAGCGCGCGCTGATCGAACAGTGCGACATCCCGGTGTTCCACGATGACCAGCACGGCACCGCCATCGTTACCGCGGCGGGCATGCTCAACGCGCTGGAACTGGCCGGCAAGAAGCTGGAAGAAGCGAAGATCGTCTGCCTCGGCGCCGGCGCTGCCGCCATCTCCTGCATGAAGCTGCTGGTGAGCATGGGCGCCAAGGTCGAGAACATCTACATGATCGACCGCAAGGGCGTGATCCACGCCGGTCGCGACGATCTGAACCAGTACAAGTCGGTGTTCGCCACCGAGACCGACAAGCGTACCCTGGCCGACGCCCTGGAGGGCGCCGACGTGTTCGTCGGCCTGTCCGGCGCCAACCTGCTGGAGCCGGAAGACCTCAAGCGCATGGCGCCGAACCCGATCGTGTTCGCCTGCTCGAACCCGGACCCGGAGATCAAGCCGGAACTGGCCCATGCCACCCGCAACGACGTGATCATGGCTACCGGACGTTCCGACTATCCGAACCAGGTCAACAACGTGCTCGGTTTCCCCTTCATCTTCCGCGGTGCCCTGGACGTACGTGCCACGCGCATCAACGAAGAGATGAAGATCGCCGCCGCCCTGGCCCTGCGCGACCTGGCCAAGCAGCCGGTCCCGGAGGACGTCTGCGCCGCCTATGGCGTGGACAAGCTGGAATTCGGCCGCGAGTACATCATTCCGAAGCCGATGGACAAGCGCCTGATCACCGTGGTTTCCGATGCCGTGGCCAAGGCTGCCATCGAGACCGGCGTGGCTACCCTGCCGTATCCGAAGAACTATCCGCTGAAATCGGTGGACGAAGTCTTCAACGGCTGATCGATCCGCCGGATAAAAAGAAACCCCGCCTTGGCGGGGTTTCTTTTTGCCTGCGCCTCGCGCTCCGTCGTCGTCGACGAAGCGCAGGCGCCGGTTCAGAACAGGTCGATCGGCGCGCCTTCGTCATCCGGCAGCGGGCTGCCAGGGAAGCTGCCCGGCGGCAGTTCGTTGACCGAGGGCGGGGTGTCCTCGTTCTTGAACATCTCGAAATAGGCGCCGGGAGTGCCCGGCGCGGCCGAACGGCCGGTTACCGGGTCGATGCGCAGGCTGACGATGCCTGGCGGCTCGGCCATGGTGTGCATCGGCTTGTCCTTGAGGGCGAAGCCCATGTACCTGATCCAGATCGGTAGCGCGACGGTACCGCCGTACTCGCGGCGACCCAGGGTCTCCGGCTGGTCGAAGCCGACCCAGACGCTGGTCACGTAGTCGGAGTTGTAGCCGGAGAACCAGCCATCCTTGGAATCGTTGGTGGTGCCGGTCTTGCCGGCCAGGTCGGTGCGCTTCAGCGCCAGGGCGCGGCGCCCGGTACCGCGCTTGATCACGTCCTGCAGCATGCTGGTCATGATATAGGCGGTACGGGCATCGATGATCCGCTCGGCCGGGGTCGGCTCGAAGGTGGTCTGGGCCTTGGCGGCGACTTGCTGGGCTTCGATCGAACCTTCGCCTTCGGCGCTCTCCGGATGCTCGGGGTCGCCAGGATTCCCGGCGTCTTCCGCATCCGGCGCAGCGACCTGTTCTTCCACCGGCACGCGGGGCGGATTGGCCTGGTACAGCACCTGTCCGTCGCGGCTCTCGATGCGTTCGATGACGTACGGATTGACCTTGTAGCCGCCGTTGGCGAATACGCTCCAGGCGCCGGCGATTTCCATCGGTGTGACTGTCGCGGTACCCAGGGCCAGGGAGAAGTTGCGCGGCAGTTCGTCGCGCTGGAAGCCGAACTTGGTGATGTAGCTGATCGCCCGCTCGATGCCCAGGCCCTGCAGGACGCGGATCGAGACCATGTTGCGGGACTTGTACAGGGCTTCGCGCAGCGGGATCGGGCCGAGGAAGGTGTTGGTGTCGTTCTTCGGTCGCCAGACCTTGTCCAGGTACTCGTCGACGAACACGATCGGCGCATCGTTGACCAGGCTGGCGGCGGTGAAACCATTGTCCAGGGCCGCGCTGTAGATGAACGGCTTGAAACTGGAGCCCGGCTGGCGCTTGGCTTGGATCGCGCGGTTGTAGTTGCTCTGCTCGAAGGAGAAGCCGCCGACCAGCGAGCGGATCGCCCCGTCCTTCGGGTCCAGGGAGATCAGCGCGCTCTGTGCGGCGGGAACCTGTACGAAGCGCAGGGTGCCGTCTTCCTGGCGCTGCACGCGGATCTGGTCGCCGGCCTGGGCCACGTCGGCGGGCTGGCGCGGCATCGGGCCCATGCTGTTGTTGCTGAGGAAGGGGCGTGCCCATTTCATGCTGTCCCAGGTCACGGCTTCTTCCTTGCCGTCGCGGGTCATCACCATGATCCCGCTCTTTTCCACCTGGGTGACGATCGCCGGCTCCAGGCCGCCGATGCTGCGTTGCTGGCCCAGGTGCTTGAGCCAGGCGTCGCGGGTCTGGCCCGGTAGGCGGGTCTCCGGGCCGCGGTAGCCGTGGCGCTGGTCATAGTCGATGAGGCCGTCGCGGACCGATTGGCTGGCGGCGTTCTGCAGGTCGCTGCGGACCGTGGTGATGACCTTGTAGCCCTCGGTATAGGCCTCGCTGCCGTAGCGGCCGACCATCTCGGCACGGGCCATCTCGGCGATGTAGGGCGCATTCAGTTCGGGGGTCTGCACGTGGTAGGAGGCGTTGATCGGCTCCTCGACGGCGGCCTGGTAGCGCTGCTGGTCGATGAAGCCGAGCTTGAGCATGCGCTCGAGGATCCAGTTGCGCCGCTCCGTACTGCGGGTCGGGTTGACCAGCGGGTTGTAGCGCGAGGGCGCTTTCGGCAGGCCGGCGATCATCGCCATCTCGGCCAGGCTCAAGTCTTTGATCGGCTTGCCGTAATAGACCTGTGCGGCAGCCTCGATGCCATAGGCACGGTTGCCCAGGTAGATCTTGTTGACGTAGAGCTGGAGGATCTCGTCCTTGGTCAGCTGTCGCTCGATCTGCAGGGCCAGGAGGATTTCATTGATCTTTCGCGAGAAGCTTCTTTCATTGGTAAGGAAGTAGTTCTTCGCTACCTGCATGGTGATGGTGCTGCCGCCAGTCTGGATGTGACCGCTTTTCAATAATTGCGCGGCGGCGCGCATTAGGCTTTTCACATCGACGCCATAATGGTTGGCGAAATTGTCGTCCTCGGCGGACAGCAGGGCATGGATGAAGTCCTGCGGGATGTCGGCGAAGCGGATCGGCGTCCGGCGCATCTCGCCGAACTCGGAGATCAGCTTGCCGTCCTCGCTGTAGACCTTGAGGGGGATCTGCAGTTGGACGTTACGCAGAGCTTCCACCGAGGGCAGGCTGGGACTCAGATAGAGATAGGCGCCGCTGAAACTGAGCAGCACTCCACAAATCAGGGTGACGCAAGTCCACCACAGGAACTTCAGCAGGCGCATGGGTAGATTCGGATTTCCAGGAAAAAGAAAGAGTTAAGCGAATAGGACAGGAAAAAGGCAAAAGCTGTTCACATTATAAGCAATTTTTCTGTGACCTAGCCATTTGCCTGGCCTTCGGCTCTGGTATCTAATGTGAAAAAAGAAGAATCGTTCGTAAGTATTGAACGCTAATAGGGAATTGGTCGTGCTAGGGCTCATAAAGAAGAAAGCGAACACCTTGCTGGGGATCGACATCAGCTCGACCTCGGTAAAGCTCCTTGAGTTGAGCCGCTCCGGAGGCCGCTACAAAGTGGAGGCCTATGCCGTCGAGCCGCTTCCGCCGAATGCAGTCGTGGAAAAGAACATCGTCGAGCTGGAAGGGGTCGGCCAGGCGTTGTCACGGGTGCTGGTCAAGGCGAAAACCAACCTGAAGTCGGCCGTGGTCGCCGTCGCCGGTTCGGCGGTGATCACCAAGACCATCGAGATGGAGGCCGGGCTTTCCGAGGATGAACTGGAAAACCAGCTGAAGATCGAGGCCGACCAGTACATCCCCTATCCGCTGGAGGAAGTCGCCATCGACTTCGAGGTCCAGGGACTCTCCGCGCGCAATCCCGAGCGCGTGGACGTACTCCTGGCCGCCTGTCGGAAAGAGAACGTCGAGGTTCGCGAAGCGGCCCTGGCGCTGGCCGGCCTGACCGCCAAGGTGGTCGACGTCGAGGCCTACGCGCTGGAGCGCTCCTATGCGCTGCTGAGCAGCCAGCTGGGTGCCGACACCGACCAGTTGACCGTGGCGGTAGTGGACATCGGCGCGACCATGACCACCCTGAGCGTCCTGCACAACGGACGCACCATCTATACCCGCGAACAGCTGTTCGGCGGTCGCCAGCTCACCGAGGAGATCCAGCGGCGTTACGGACTCTCGGTGGAGGAAGCCGGTCTCGCCAAGAAGCAGGGCGGTCTTCCGGATGACTACGACAGCGAAGTTCTGCGTCCGTTCAAGGACGCCGTGGTGCAGCAGGTTTCCCGCTCGCTGCAGTTCTTCTTCGCCGCCGGACAGTTCAACGACGTCGACTACATCGTCCTGGCGGGCGGTACGGCGTCTATCCAGGATCTCGATCGGTTGATCCAGCAGAAGATCGGCACCCCGACCCTGGTCGCCAACCCGTTCGCCGACATGGCGCTGAACGGCAAGGTGAATGCCGGCGCCCTGGCCAGCGACGCTCCGGCGTTGATGATCGCCTGCGGCCTGGCGTTGAGGAGTTTCGACTGATGGCACGGATCAACCTTCTACCCTGGCGCGAAGAGCTGCGCGAGCAGCGCAAGCAGCAGTTCCTAGTGATTCTTGGCGGCGTCCTGGTGGCATCGGCTGCGCTGGTATTCCTTGGCGACCAGTACTTCACCGCGGCCATCGAGAACCAGAACGCCCGCAACGACTTCCTGCGCAAGGAAATCGTCGTACTCGACGCCCGGATCAAGGAAATCAGCGAACTGAAGTCGCGGCGCCAGCAATTGCTCGAGCGGATGAAGATCATCCAGGACCTGCAGGGCAACCGTCCCATCATCGGACGGGTGTTCGACCAGCTCGTGCGGACCTTGCCCGACGGCGTGTATTTCACCGACCTGAAGATGACCGGCAAGAACATCGCCATCGCCGGCGCGGCCGAGTCCAACAACCGCGTTTCCAATCTCATGCGCAACATGGACGCGTCCGAGTGGCTGACCGCCCCGACCCTGAACGAGGTCAAGGCGGTGACCCAGGGCGCGGTGGACCAGGCCAACGTGTTCCAACTGACCGTGCAGCAGACGCAGCCCGGCGAGGAAGACGCCAAGGCGAAGCATGGGGTTGCGCAAGGAGCCAAGAAATGAGTCTGGCCAGTTCCCTGGAAAGTCTGCGCAAGATCGATATCAACGATCTCGACCTGAACAACATCGGTTCCTGGCCGGCGGCGGTCAAGGTCATCGTCTGCGTGCTGCTGACCGCGGCGGTCCTGGCGCTGGGCTACAACTTCCATCTGAGTGACATGCAGGCTCAGCTCGAACAGCAGGCCGCGGAAGAGGAGACGCTCAAGCAGCAGTTCTCCACCAAGGCCTTCCAGGCCGCGAACCTGGAAGCCTACAAGGCACAGATGAAGGAGATGGAAGAGTCCTTCGGCGCCTTGCTGCGGCAGTTGCCCAGCGACACCGAGGTACCCGGGCTGCTCGAGGACATCACTCGTACCGGCCTGGGCAGCGGCCTTGAGTTCGAGGAAATCAAGCTGCTTCCCGAGGTTGCCCAGCAGTTCTACATCGAGCTGCCGATCCAGATCAGCGTGGTCGGCGGCTACCACGACCTGGCGACCTTCGTCAGCGGCGTGTCCAGCCTGCCGCGGATCGTCACCCTGCATGACTTCGAGATCAAGCCGGTCGCGCCCGGCAGCACGTCCAAGCTGCGCATGAGCATCCTGGCCAAGACCTATCGCTACAACGACAAGGGGCTGAAGAAATGAGAGCCCGCCTGATTCTGAGCAGCCTGCTGCTCGCCAGCCTGGCCGGATGCGGCGGCGGTTCCGATTTCGCCGATCTGCAGTCCTACATGGACGAGGTTCGCGCCCGACCCAAGGGCACCATCGAGCCGTTGCCGAAGTTCCAGCCGTACGAGGCCTTCACCTATAGCGCCGCGTCGCTACGCAGCCCGTTCCAGCCGCCGGTGAAGATCGACCTGACCGTGCGGCAGAAGGGCAACAAGGTGATCAAGCCCGATGAGACGCGGGTCAAGCAGTTCCTGGAAGGCTTCAACATCGAGACCTTCGAGATGGTCGGCACCCTGTCCAACGCCCAGGGCACCTTCGCCCTGGTGAAGGGCGCGGGTGGCGTGCACCGGGTGAGGGTCGGGGACTACCTGGGGCGCAACGACGGCAAGGTCGTCGGCATCAGCGAAGGAAAAATAGACGTGATCGAAATCGTTCCTGACGGAGAGGGGAACTGGCTGGAGCGTCCGCGCAGCCTGACTCTCAAGGAACGCTCCTGAGGGCGGGGAAAAACATGCATAACCAACAGCAGTCTGTACAACGGAGTCGGACGATGAACAGTGGCCTCTCGCGCCTCGGGATCGCTTTGCTGGCCGCCATGTTCGCGCCGGCATTGCTCGCCGCGGACCTGGAGAAACTCGACGTGGCGGCACTGCCTGGCGACCGGGTCGAGCTAAAGCTGCAGTTCGACGAGCCCGTCGCCGCGCCGCGTGGCTATACCATCGAGCAGCCGGCGCGAATCGCCCTCGATCTGCCGGGGGTGCAGAACAAACTCGGCACCAAGAATCGCGAGCTGAGCGTGGGCAATACGCGCAGCGTCACGGTGGTCGAGGCGAAGGATCGCACACGGTTGATCATCAACCTGACCACGCTGTCGTCCTACACCACCCGGGTGGAAGGCAACAACCTCTTCGTGGTGGTCGGCAATTCGCCGGCCGGCGCCAGCGTCGCTTCCGCCGCTCCGGTCAAGGCAAGCCCGGCTCCGGCCAGCTATGCCCAGCCGATCAAGCCCAAGCCGTACGTGCCGGCGGGTCGTGCCATCCGCAACATCGATTTCCAGCGTGGCGAAAAGGGCGAGGGCAACGTGGTCATCGACCTGTCCGACCCGACCTTGAGCCCGGATATTCAAGAACAGGGCGGCAAGATCCGCCTGGACTTCGCCAAGACCCAGCTGCCGGATGCGCTGCGGGTTCGCCTGGACGTCAAGGACTTCGCCACGCCGGTGCAGTTCGTCAACGCCAGCGCGCAATCCGACCGTACCAGCATCACCATCGAACCGAGCGGGCTCTACGACTATCTGGTCTACCAGACCGACAATCGCCTGACCGTCAGCATCAAGCCGATGACCACGGAAGACGCCGAGCGGCGCAAGAAGGACAATTTCGCCTATACCGGTGAGAAACTGTCGCTGAACTTCCAGGACATCGACGTGCGTTCGGTACTGCAGCTGATCGCCGACTTCACCGACCTGAACCTGGTGGCCTCGGATACCGTGCAGGGCAATATCACCCTGCGCCTGCAGAACGTGCCGTGGGACCAGGCGCTGGACCTGGTGCTGAAGACCAAGGGCCTGGACAAGCGCAAGCTCGGCAACGTGCTGCTGGTGGCCCCGGCCGACGAGATCGCCGCCCGTGAGCGCCAGGAGCTGGAAGCGCAGAAGCAGATCGCCGAGTTGGCGCCACTGCGTCGGGAACTGATCCAGGTGAACTACGCCAAGGCCGCGGACATCGCCAAGCTGTTCCAGTCGGTGACCAGCGATGGTGGCCAGGAAGGCAAGGAAGGCGGGCGCGGCTCGATCACCGTCGACGACCGCACCAACAGCATCATCGCCTATCAGCCCCAGGAGCGACTGGACGAACTGCGGCGGATCGTTTCGCAGCTGGATATTCCGGTGCGCCAGGTGATGATCGAGGCACGCATCGTCGAGGCCAACGTCGGTTACGACAAGAGCCTCGGTGTGCGCTGGGGCGGCGCTTATCACAAGGGCAACTGGAACGGCTACGGCAAGGACGGCAATATCGGGATCAAGGACGAGGACGGCATGAACTGCGGCCCGATCGCCGGCAACTGTACTTTCCCCACCACGGGAACCAGCAAGTCGCCGTCGCCGTTCGTCGACATCGGCGCCAAGGATGCCACTTCCGGGATCGGCATCGGCTTCATCACCGACAACATCATCCTCGACCTGCAACTGTCGGCGATGGAAAAGACCGGCAACGGCGAGATCGTCTCCCAGCCCAAGGTCGTGACCTCGGACAAGGAAACCGCGAAGATCCTCAAGGGCCAGGAAGTACCCTACCAGGAGGCCAGCTCCAGCGGCGCTACCAGCACCTCGTTCAAGGAGGCCGCGCTGTCCCTCGAGGTGACCCCGCAGATCACCCCGGACAACCGGATCATCGTCGAAGTGAAGGTGACCAAGGATGCGCCGGACTTCGATCGCGCACTGAACGGCGTACCGCCGATCAACAAGAACGAGGTCAACGCCAAGATCCTGGTCAACGACGGCGAGACCATCGTCATCGGCGGCGTGTTCAGCAACACCCAGAGCAAGTCGGTGGACAAGGTGCCGTTCCTCGGCGACCTGCCTTACCTGGGGCGGCTGTTCCGGCGCGATACGGTCTCGGACGTGAAAAACGAACTTCTGGTTTTCCTGACACCGCGGATCATGAATAATCAGGCCATCGCAATCGGTCGCTGATATCGAACAACGTGGTCAACCTGATCCTCGTCGGCCCGATGGGTGCTGGAAAGAGCACCATCGGGCGCCTGCTCGCCAAGGAGCTGCATCTCGCGTTCAAGGACTCCGACAAGGAGATCGAACAGCGGTGCGGCGCGAATATCCCATGGATCTTCGATGTCGAGGGCGAGGTCGGTTTCCGCGAGCGCGAGCAGGCCATGCTCACCGAACTCTGCGCCGCCGACGGCATGGTGATCGCCACCGGCGGCGGGGCGGTGATGCGCGACGGTAACCGCCAGGTGCTGCGCGCCGGTGGCCGGGTTGTGTACCTGCATGCCTCGGTCGAGCACCAGATCGCGCGCACGGCGCGGGACCGCAACCGCCCCTTGTTGCAGAAGCCCAACCCGGGACAGATCCTCCGCGACCTGATGGCGCTGCGCGACCCGCTCTACCGCGAAATCGCCGATGTGGTGGTGGAGACCGACGAAAGGCCGCCGCGCCTGGTCGTCCAGGAAATTCTCGAACGCCTGCGCAAGTTGCCGCCCCGCTGAGGCGCGGCGAATTGCGTTATCCTATTGCCCTTTCCTGTCTGGGGGCCTCATGCGCACACTTCACGTCGATCTAGGCGAGCGTAGCTATCCCATTTACATCGGTGAAAACCTGCTGGGCGACGCCCGCTGGTTCGCGCCGCATATCGTCGGTCGCCGGGTCGCGGTGATCAGCAACGAAACGGTCGCTCCTCTCTATCTGGAAACCCTGCTCAAGGCACTGCAAGGCCACGAGGTCACCCCTGTGGTGCTGCCCGACGGCGAGGCCTACAAGCAGTGGGAAACCCTGCAACTGATCTTCGATGCCCTGCTGAAGGAGCGGCATGACCGCAAGACTACCCTGATCGCCCTGGGCGGCGGCGTCATCGGTGACATGGCCGGTTTCGCCGCGGCCTGCTACCAGCGTGGGGTCAACTTCATCCAGGTGCCGACCACCCTGTTGTCCCAGGTCGACTCCTCGGTGGGCGGCAAGACCGGGATCAACCATCCGTTGGGCAAGAACATGATCGGTGCGTTCTACCAGCCCCAGGCGGTGGTCATCGACACCGCGTCGCTGAAGACGCTGCCGTCCCGCGAGCTGTCCGCCGGGCTGGCGGAGGTGATCAAGTACGGTTTCATTTGCGACGAACCGTTCATCACCTGGCTGGAAGAGCACATGGATGCCTTGCTGGCACTGGAGCCGACCGTTGTCACCGAGGCCATCGAGCGCTCTTGCGCGGCGAAGGCCCGCGTGGTGGGCGCCGACGAGCGCGAGTCGGGCGTGCGTGCCACGCTGAACCTCGGCCATACCTTCGGTCACGCGATCGAGACCCAGCAAGGTTACGGCGTCTGGTTGCACGGCGAAGCGGTAGGGGCGGGAACCGTGATGGCACTCGAGATGTCGCATCGGTTGGGTTGGCTGAGCGCCGCCGAGCGCGATCGCGGTATCCGTCTGCTGCGCCGGGCTGGCCTGCCCGTGGTACCGCCGGCCGAGATGACGGCGGAAGATTTTATGGAACACATGGCCGTCGACAAGAAAGTGCTCGATGGCCGCCTGCGTCTGGTTTTGCTGCAAGGACTGGGGAATGCCGTGGTCACCGGCGATTTTCCCCGTGAGATCTTGGACGCGACCCTGCGCACCGACTATCGGGCCTTGGCCGACCAGCTTGGAGATGAATGAGGTCCCATGACCAGCTTGCATGCCGATGAGGCCTTCCTGGGCCACTACCAATTCAGTCACGACCCGTTCGCGCCGCGCGTTCCGGGTTTCAAGTTCTTCCCGGCGCAGCGCAAGCCGGTGCTCGGCCAGTTGCACCATCTGGCCCGCTACAGCCAGCTCCTGCTGCTGGTCACCGGGCCCCTGGGCAGCGGCAAGACCCTGCTGCGCCAGGCGCTGGTGGCCAGCACCAACAAGGATGCGGTCCTCAGCGTGGTGATCTCGGCGCGCACCGCCGCCGACGAGACTTCGTTGCTGCGCCAGGTGGCGCAGGGCCTGAGCATCAACCAGGCGAGCCTGGAGGCGATCCTGACCAAGGTGGCGCAGCTGGCGATCACCGGGCAGGACGTCTACCTGATGGTGGACGATGCCGAGCAGCTCCAGGACAGCGCGCTGGAAGTGCTGTTGCTGCTGGCTTCCGGCACCAACGAGGGACGCCTGCATGTATTCCTGTTCGGTGAGCCGTCGTTGCTGCCGCGCCTGGAGGTGTTTTCCGAGGGTGAGGAGCGCTTCCATGCCATCGAGTTGCAGCCATACAGCGAAGAGGAAACCCGCGACTACCTGGCCCAGCGTCTCGAGGGCGCCGGGCAGGGCATCGAGCTGATTTCCAACGACCTGCTGGTGGACATCCACGAGCAGTCGGAAGGCTGGCCGGGAGCGATCAACCAGGTCGCCCGCGATGCCCTGATCGAAGCGATGCTGGCCAATCGTGGCGCAGCGCGCAAGGCAACCGGAGGGTCTTTCAACTTGCCCAAGAAGCATCTGGTGATTCTTGCGGTCGTGGCCATCGGCGTGATCGCCGCCTGGTTCATGCAAGGCAAGAGCAAGCCGGAGGCGCCGCAGACCGCCTCTACCGAATTGTCCATGAATGGCGCTACGCCGGCCCAGGCCCAGCAGCCGGGCAGCGGCCCGGCCGTGGAGTTCAACGGCTCCAGCCAGCCGTTGCCGCTACCGTTGGTCGGCGAGTCGCAGCCGGTCATTCGCGAGCCGCTGGCCCAGGCCGCCGGGCAAGGTGGCGACGACGAAGGCGGCCTGCCGTCCGCCGCGGTGCCGCCTACCGTTTCCAGCTCGGCTCCTCCGGTGACGCCGCTGGCCAACAACGGCGTCACGCCGATGCATCCGGTGCCGCCGGCGCCGACCGAACCGACCGCGCCTGCGGCGACCCCGACTCCGGCGCAGACCCCGGCACCGGCCGCGCCGGTCGCCAGCGCCCCGGCCAGCAAGCCGGCCCCGGCCCCCGCTCCGGCCAAGCCGGCGGCGAGCAAGCCGGCCACCACCGCCGCGGCGAAGCCGGCCCCGGCTCCGGCCGCCAAGCCGGCCAGCGGTGGCGGTGCGGGAAGCCAGTGGTATCGCAACCAGTCTGGTGGTAACTTCGCCCTGCAGATCCTCGGTACCGGCTCCGAAGCCAATGCCCAGGCGTTCATTCGCCAGCAGGGCGGCGGCGATTTCCGCTACTTCAAGAAAACCCTGCAAGGCAAGCCGTTCTACGTCGTCACCTATGGCAGCTTCCCGAATCGTGCCGCCGCCCTGGCCGCAGTGAAAAAACTGCCGTCCAAGGTGCAGGCCGGCAAGCCGTGGCCGCGTACCTTCGCCAGCATCCAGCAGGAGATCGGCCAGGCGCATTGATCCGACCTGCCGTCGCCTTTTGACGAAACTCGCTAGTCGTTAGCATGACCGGCGGGTTTCGTCTTTCATTTTGGCGACATTGAATTTCATTTTCTCGCCGCAAAATTTGTGAGGCCTTGTGCACCTATGTACAATGGCCTCCCTTTGCCTGTCGAAAACTCGCCGCATGAGCGGGTGACAGGCGAAGTAGATGACTAAAAAAGTTTTGCCGGTGAGAGTTCCTTATGAAAGCAGGTCTGTACCATCCTGAAACGTTCAAGGATAACTGCGGATTTGGCCTGATCGCCCATATGCAGGGCGAGCCGAGCCATCAACTTCTGCAAACCGCAATCGAAGCACTGACCTGCATGACCCACCGCGGTGGGATCAATGCCGATGGCAAGACCGGGGACGGCTGCGGGCTGCTGATCCAGAAGCCCGACCTGTTCCTGCGTGCCGTCGCCAGGGAAGCCTTTTCTGTCGACCTGCCCGAGCAATACGCGGTGGGCATGGTGTTCTTCAACCAGGACCCGGTGAAAGCCGAGGCGGCACGCGAGAACATGAATCGCGAGATCGTCGCCGCCGGACTGGAGCTGGTCGGCTGGCGCAAGGTGCCGATCGATACCAGCGTTCTCGGCCGCCTGGCGCTGGAGCGCCTGCCGCAGATCGAACAGGTGTTCATCGGCGGCGCCGGCCTGAGCGACCAGGACTTCGCCATCAAGCTGTTCAGCGCACGGCGCCGCTCGTCGGTGGCCAACGCCGCCGACAGCGACCACTACATCTGCAGCTTTTCGCACAAGACCATCATCTATAAGGGCCTGATGATGCCGGCCGACCTGGCCGCCTTCTATCCGGACCTTGGCGACGAGCGCCTGCAGACCGCGATCTGCGTATTCCACCAGCGCTTCTCCACCAACACCCTGCCGAAATGGCCGCTGGCGCAGCCTTTCCGCTTCCTCGCCCACAACGGCGAGATCAACACCATCACCGGCAACCGCAACTGGGCCCAGGCGCGGCGGACCAAGTTCACCAACGAACTGATCCCCGACCTGGAAGAGCTAGGCCCGCTGGTGAACCGCGTCGGCTCCGACTCGTCGAGCATGGACAACATGCTCGAACTGATGGTCACCGGCGGCATGGACCTGTTCCGCGGCCTGCGCATGATCATCCCGCCGGCCTGGCAGAACGTCGAGACCATGGACGCCGACCTGCGCGCGTTCTACGAGTACAACTCGCTGCACATGGAGCCCTGGGATGGCCCCGCCGGCGTCGTGCTGACCGACGGTCGCTATGCCGTCTGCCTGCTCGACCGCAATGGCCTGCGCCCGTCGCGCTGGGTCACCACGAAGAACGGCTACATCACCCTGGCCTCGGAGATCGGCGTCTGGGACTACAAGCCCGAGGACGTCATCGCCAAGGGTCGCGTCGGTCCGGGGCAGATCCTCGCGGTGGACACCGAGACCGGCCAGGTCCTGCACAGCGACGACATCGACAACCGCCTGAAGTCGCGCCATCCCTACAAGCAATGGCTGCGGCAGAATGCCCTGCGCATCCAGGCGACCCTGGACGACGACCATGGCGTGGCCAGCTACGACGCCGACCAGCTCAAGCAATTCATGAAGATGTTCCAGGTCACCTTCGAGGAGCGTGACCAGGTGCTGCGTCCGCTCGGCGAGCAGGGCCAGGAAGCGGTGGGCTCCATGGGCGACGATACGCCGATGGCGATCCTCTCCCGGCGCATCCGCTCTCCGTACGATTACTTCCGCCAGCAATTCGCCCAGGTCACCAACCCGCCGATCGACCCGCTGCGCGAAGCCATCGTGATGTCCCTGGAAACCTGCCTGGGCGTCGAGCAGAACATCTTCGAGGAAGCCCCGCACCATGCCAACCAGGCGATCCTCACCACTCCGGTGATCTCGCCGGCGAAGTGGCGGACCATCATGACCCTGGACCGCCCGGGCTTCGACCGCCACTTCATCGACCTCAACTACGACGAGTCGATGGGCCTGGAGGCCGCGGTGCGCAACATCGCCGACCAGGCCGAGGAAGCCGTGCGCGGCGGCAAGGTGCTGCTGATCCTCAGCGACCGCCATATCGCTCCCGGCAAACTGCCGGTGCATGCTGCCCTGGCTGTCGGCGCGGTGCACCACCGTCTGGTGCAGACCGGGCTGCGCTGCGACTCCAACATCCTGGTGGAGACCGCCACCGCCCGCGATCCGCACCATTTCGCGGTGCTGATCGGCTTCGGCGCCTCGGCGGTCTATCCGTTCCTCGCCTACGAGGTGCTGGCCGACCTGATCCGCACCGGTGAAGTGCTGGGCGATCTCTACGAGGTGTTCAAGTACTACCGCAAGGGGATCTCCAAGGGCCTGATGAAGATTCTCTCGAAGATGGGCATCTCCACCGTCGCGTCCTACCGTGGCGCGCAGCTGTTCGAGGCGGTGGGCCTGTCCGACGAGGTCACCGGCCTGTGCTTCACCGGAGTCGCCAGCCGCATCCAGGGTGCGCGCTTCGTCGATATCGAGAACGAGCAGAAGCTCCTGGCCGCCGAGGCCTGGAGCAACCGCAAGCCGATCCAGCAGGGCGGCTTGCTGAAGTTCGTCTATGGCGGCGAATACCACGCCTACAACCCGGATGTGGTGAATACCCTGCAGGCTGCCGTGCAGCAGGGCGACTACGAGAAGTTCAAGGAATACACCGCGCTGGTGGACCAGCGCCCGGTGTCGATGATCCGCGACCTGTTGCAGGTGAAGACCGCCGCGCAGCCGCTGGCGCTCGACGAGGTGGAGCCGCTGGAAGCCATCTTCAAGCGCTTCGATGCCGCCGGGATTTCCCTCGGCGCGCTGTCGCCGGAGGCCCACGAGGCGCTGGCCGAGGCGATGAACACCCTGGGCGGTCGCTCCAACTCCGGCGAGGGCGGCGAGGACCCGGCGCGCTACGGCACGCTGAAGAGTTCGAAGATCAAGCAGGTGGCTACCGGCCGCTTCGGCGTGACCCCGGAATACCTGGTCAACGCCGAGGTCCTGCAGATCAAGGTGGCCCAGGGCGCCAAGCCCGGCGAGGGCGGCCAGTTGCCGGGCGGCAAGGTCAACGGCCTGATCGCCCGCCTGCGCTATGCGGTGCCCGGCGTGACCCTGATCTCGCCGCCGCCGCACCACGACATCTACTCCATCGAAGACCTGGCGCAACTGATCTTCGACCTCAAGCAGGTCAACCCGCAGGCGCTGGTATCGGTGAAGCTGGTATCCGAGCCTGGCGTCGGCACCATCGCCGCCGGCGTGGCCAAGGCCTATGCGGACTTGATCACCATCTCCGGCTACGACGGCGGTACCGGCGCCTCGCCGATCACCTCGATCAAGTACGCCGGCTCGCCCTGGGAACTGGGCCTGGCGGAAACCCACCAGACCCTGCGCGGCAACGACCTGCGCGGCAAGGTCCGGGTGCAGACCGATGGCGGCCTGAAGACCGGCCTGGACGTGATCAAGGCGGCCATCCTCGGCGCCGAGAGCTTCGGCTTCGGCACCGCGCCGATGATCGCCCTGGGCTGCAAGTACCTGCGCATCTGCCACCTGAACAACTGCGCCACCGGCGTGGCGACGCAGAACGACAAGCTGCGCAAGGACCACTTCATCGGCACCACCGCGATGGTGATCAACTTCTTCACCTTCATCGCCACGGAAACCCGCGAGTGGCTGGCGCGCCTCGGCGTGCGCAGCCTGGGCGAACTGATCGGCCGCACCGACCTGCTGGAGATCCTCCCCGGCGAGACCGCCAAGCAGCAGAACCTGGATCTCGCTCCGTTGCTGGGCAGTGACCTGATCCCGGCCGACAAGCCGCAGTTCTGCGAGGTGGAGAAAAACCCGCCGTTCGACCAGGGCCTGCTGGCCGAGAAGATGGTCGAGCTGTCGAAGGCCGCCATCGAAGGCCTGAGCGGCGGCGAGTACGAGCTGGACATCTGCAACTGCGACCGATCCATCGGCGCGCGGGTATCCGGCGAGATCGCCCGCCTGCACGGCAACCAGGGCATGGCCAAGACGCCGGTGGTGTTCCGTTTCAAGGGCACCGCGGGACAGAGCTTCGGCGTGTGGAACGCCGGTGGCCTGCACCTGTACCTGGAAGGCGACGCCAACGACTACGTGGGCAAGGGCATGACTGGCGGCAAGCTGGTCATCACCCCGCCCAAGGGCAGCCCGTTCAAGACCCAGGAATCGGCCATCGTCGGCAACACCTGCCTGTACGGCGCCACCGGCGGCAAGCTGTTCGCCGCCGGAACCGCCGGCGAGCGCTTCGCCGTGCGCAACTCCGGTTCCCATGCGGTGGTGGAAGGCACCGGCGACCACTGCTGCGAATACATGACCGGCGGTTTCGTCTGCGTGCTGGGCAAGACCGGCTACAACTTCGGCTCCGGCATGACCGGGGGCTTCGCCTACGTCCTCGACATGGACAACACTTTCGTCGACCGCGTGAACCACGAGCTGGTGGAAATCCAGCGGATCAGCGGCGAGGCGATGGAGGCCTATCGCAGCCACCTGCGCAAGGTTCTGGTCGAGTACGTGAACGAAACGGCAAGCGAGTGGGGCGCGAACATCCTGGAAAACCTGGATGACTACCTGCGTCGGTTCTGGCTGGTGAAACCGAAGGCGGCCAGCCTCGGTTCGCTGCTGACCAGCACCCGTGCCAACCCGCAATAAGCGCCCGAAGTTGTGATGAGGTTTCGATATGTCTGAACGTCTGAATTCCGACCGCCTGAACAACGACTTCCAGTTCATCGAAGTCGGGCGCAAGGACCCGAAGAAGAAGCTGCTGCGCCAGCGCAAGCGCGAGTTCGTGGAGATCCACGACCTGTTCAAGCCGCAGCAGGCCGCCGACCAGGCCCACCGCTGCCTGGGCTGCGGCAACCCCTACTGCGAGTGGAAGTGCCCGGTGCACAACTTCATCCCGAACTGGCTGAAGCTGGTTTCCGAAGGCAACATCCTGGCCGCCGCCGAACTGTCGCACCAGACCAACACCCTGCCGGAAGTCTGCGGCCGGGTCTGCCCGCAGGACCGCCTCTGCGAGGGTGCCTGTACCCTCAACGACGGCTTTGGCGCGGTGACCATCGGCTCGGTGGAGAAATACATCACCGATACGGCCTTCGCCATGGGCTGGCGCCCGGACCTGTCCAAGGTCAAGCCGACCGGCAGGCGCGTCGCGGTGATCGGTGCCGGCCCGGCCGGCCTCGGCTGCGCCGACGTGCTGGTGCGCAACGGCGTGACCCCGGTGGTGTTCGATCGCAACCCGGAGATCGGCGGCCTGCTGACCTTCGGCATTCCCGAGTTCAAGCTGGAGAAGCACGTCCTCAGCCGTCGCCGCGAGGTGTTCACCGGCATGGGCATCGAGTTCCGCCTGAACACCGAGATCGGCAAGGACGTGACCATGGAGCAGTTGCTCGATGAGTACGATGCCGTGTTCATGGGGATGGGCACCTACACCTACATGAAGGGCGGTTTCCCCGGCGAGGACCTGCCGGGCGTACACGACGCCCTGGACTTCCTGATCGCCAACGTGAACCGCAACCTCGGCTTCGAGAAGTCGGCCGAGGACTTCGTCGACATGAAGGGCAAGCGCGTGGTGGTCCTGGGCGGCGGCGACACCGCGATGGACTGCAACCGCACTTCGATCCGCCAGGGCGCCAAGTCGGTGACCTGTGCCTATCGCCGTGACGAAGAAAACATGCCGGGCTCGCGCAAGGAAGTGAAGAACGCCAAGGAAGAGGGCGTGAAGTTCCTCTTCAACCGCCAGCCCATCGCCATCGTCGGCGAGGACCGGGTGGAAGGCGTGAAGGTGGTCGAGACCCGTCTCGGCGAGCCGGACGCCCGCGGACGCCGCAGCCCCGAACCGATCCCCGGTTCCGAGGAGATCATCCCGGCGGAAGCCGTGCTGATCGCCTTCGGCTTCCGGCCGAGTCCGGCGCCGTGGTTCGAGCGCTTCGAGATCGCCACCGACAGCCAGGGCCGCGTGGTGGCTCCGGCGCAGGCGCAGTTCAAGCACCAGACCAGCAACCCGAAGATCTTCGCCGGTGGCGACATGGTCCGTGGTTCCGACCTGGTGGTGACGGCGATCTTCGAAGGACGTACCGCGGCCGAAGGCATCCTCGACTACCTTGGCGTCTGACCCGCGGCGCCACCGGCGCTGCGACAAATCACCGCGATAGACAAAAGGCACGGCCCCCGCCGTGCCTTTTGTTTTGTGCTTTGCGACAATAGCGGCCCTTTTCGCCCGCCGGCCTGTGGATAACCCTCTTCCGCACGTGCCCGCGTGAAGCCAGCAGCCTTTGATCGGATGCCGTTATGACTGCCCTGAAGAACGACCGCTTCCTCCGCGCCCTGCTCAAGCAGCCCGTCGATGTCACCCCCGTCTGGATGATGCGCCAGGCCGGTCGTTACCTGCCGGAATACCGTGCCACCCGTGCCAAGGCCGGCGATTTCATGAGCCTGTGCATGAACCCGGAGCTGGCCTGCGAAGTGACCCTGCAGCCGCTGGACCGTTACCCGCAGCTGGACGCCGCGATCCTCTTCTCCGACATCCTGACCATTCCCGATGCCATGGGCCAGGGCCTGTACTTCGAGACCGGCGAAGGCCCGCGCTTCCGCAAGGTGGTCTCGTCGCTGGCCGACATCGAGGCGCTGCCGGTTCCCGACCCGGAACAGGACCTGGGCTATGTGATGGACGCCGTGCGCACCATCCGCCGCGAGCTGAACGGCCGCGTACCGCTGATCGGCTTCTCCGGCAGCCCCTGGACCCTCGCCACCTACATGGTCGAGGGCGGCTCGAGCAAGGACTTCCGCAAGTCCAAGGCGATGCTCTACGACAACCCCAAGGCCATGCACGCTCTGCTGGACAAGCTGGCGCAATCGGTGACCAGCTACCTCAACGGGCAGATCCGCGCCGGCGCCCAGGCGGTGCAGATCTTCGACTCATGGGGCGGCAGCCTGTCGGCGGCGGCCTACCAGGAGTTCTCCCTGGCCTACATGCGCAAGATCGTCGATGGATTGATCCGTGAGCACGACGGACGCCGGGTGCCGGTGATCCTCTTCACCAAGGGAGGCGGCCTGTGGCTGGAGTCGATGGCCGAGGTCGGCGCCGAGGCGCTGGGCCTGGACTGGACCTGCGACATCGGCAGCGCCCGGGCCCGTGTCGGTGAGCGTGTAGCCCTGCAAGGCAACATGGATCCCTCGGTGCTCTACGCCAATCCGGCGGCGATACGCGCCGAAGTCGCGCGGATCCTGGCGGCCTACGGCAAGGGTACGGGGCATGTGTTCAATCTCGGCCACGGCATCACCCCTGAAGTCGACCCGGCCCATGCCGGCGCCTTCTTCGAGGCGGTGCACGAGCTGTCGGCGCAGTACCACGGCTGAGCCGGAACGAAAGAAGGGGAGCCGAGGCCCCCCTTTTTCATGCGCGGGCCGACGGCCCTCCGGCGCGTTGCTTGGCGGGGCCGCGCCGGTGGCGTACCCGCCCTACGCAAACCGCCCGGCTCAGTTGCTTACCTTGCCGGTGCGGTCGTTGATCACGAACAGCTTGCCGTTGGCGTCGCGCACGAGGATTTCCGCGCCCGGCTGGCCATCCATGTCGGCCACCGAATCGATGCTGTAGTTGACGTCGCCGATGCGGTAGTCGCTGCTGGCGCCGCTGGCGTGGTGGATGACCCGCACCTTGCCCTGCATCACCACGATCAGCTCGTTGCCCGGCTTGCCGTCGGTGTCCGCGGTGCCGCCATAGAGTGCCCAGGCGCTGGCGCCGATGCTGTATTCCTTGCGGGAACTGGCGTTGCTGATCACGTAGATGCCGGTGCTGGTGCGGCCGATGATCTCCGCGCCGGGCTGGCCGTCGAGGTCGGCGATCTGTGCGAGTGCGTGGTAGCCGCTGAAGGTGAAGTCCTTGGCGCCACTGGTGCGCGGGTCGATGACCTTGACGCCGTTGCCCATGTTCAGCACCAGTTCCTTGCCCGGCGCGCCGTCCACGTCGGCGACGTCGAACAGGCCCCAGGTGCCGTTGTAGCTGAAGGTGGCGTCGCGTTGCGTACGGGTGCGATCGAATACGGTGCGCACGCCGTTGCCGATGCTGAGGATGACTTCGTCGCCGGCGACGTTGTCGACGTCGGTGGCACGCATGATCGCCCAGGAGACGTTGCCTACCGGGTACTTGCGCTGGGTGGTGCTGGCGTGGGAGACGATCACCATGTCGGGACCGGCCTTGACCAGGATTTCCGCGCCGGGCTGGCCGTCGGTATCGGTGGCGCCGAAGACCGACCAGACCACGTTGCCGAAGCTGTAGTTGCGGGTGCTGCCGCCTTCCACCACCTGCAGGTTGGCGCCGTCGCGGTAGACCGCGGCGAGCTGGCCGTTGCCCCGCAGGTCCCAGGTTCCTACCAGAACGCCGGCCGCCTGGGCTGCGCTGGCGCAGAGGGAGAACAGTGCCGTGCCGAGCAGGCAGGCGCGCTTGATCGCTGGTTTCATAAAGTCCCTTTCATATCGCTGTCGAGGCCGGCCGGATGCCGGCCGCAGCAGCATAGGACAGCGCTTGCCGCGCTCAAGGGAAACGCGAGGGATTTGTCGAGCGCTTGGCATTTGTTCGTGAAACTGGTTGCCCGCCCAGCAGGCGGGCGCGGGTGTCGCTCGGCGGCTCGCCGGTCCAGCGCTTGAAGGCGCGGGTGAAGTTGGTTGGATCGCTGTAGCCCAGGTACAGGGCGATACGCTGCAACGACACCTCGGGACGCCGCAGCAATCGCAAGGCCTGGCGCTGGCGAGCCTGGCCGAGCAACTGGCGAAAGCTGGTGCCGGCGTCATGCAGATGCCGCTTGAGGCTGCGGCTGGACAGGTGCAGGCGCGTGGCTACTTCCTCCAGGTTGGGGAAACGCTGTTCCTGGCGTTCCAGCTCCAGCCGCACGCGGGCGCAGATGTCCCGGCGGCCGGCATCGAGCAGCGCCAGTTCGCGTTCGCAGTGTTCGCGGGCGCGGCGCAATGCAGCCGGATCGGCCATCGGTAGCGAGCGGGCGAGCAGGATGGCGGGGAACACCAGCTGGACGTGGGCCTGGTCGTAGCGGCACTGCGGCAGTGGCACAGGCACGGCAGGTTCGGGATAGTCGAAGTCGAGCCTGCCGACCAGGGCCGGTTCGCCGAGCAGCCAGGCGCCGGAGCGATACAGGCCGATCAGCAGGGCTTCGCTGAAGTACCGGTGCAGCGCCGGCGGGAGCGCGGGGCCTGGCAGCAGGCGCAGGATCACCTGCTCGTCCTCGCGCAGCAGGCTGATTTCGACGTTGCCCTGCAGCAGCGGCATGTAGCGCAGCGCCAGGCACAAGGCATCGCCGAGCGTCGCCGAGGCCATCATCGCGTAGCCCAGGCTGCCATGGGCGGTGGGAGGCGTGCGCAAGGCGAGCTGTGCGCCGAGGCCGGGGTCGCCGCTCAGCGCGAGCGCCGCGGCGGCGATCGCCTGGTACTGCTGCGATGTGACGCGTGCTTCCGGCTCTTCCAGTCGCAGCGTCGACAGACCGATTTCCCGCAGCAGCGCGCGTCCGTCCAGGCCGCGTTCCTCCAGCAGGCCGAGCAGCAGGCGCGGATAGGCGGCGGTGATGGTCGGTGCGTCGGAGTCCGTGCGGCGGCTCATGCTGGCGTGTCCTGGCCCGAAATGATCGGCAGTCTGGCGCGAGCGCGTCTGCCGCTGCATTGGCTGGCGCCGCGATACTGCCCGACAACGCAGTCAAGCGGAGAACGAGCGATGCATCCCTGGGCACGACGCAACATTCCGCAACTGGCCGGGCGCCTGGCGCTGGTCACCGGCGCCAACAGCGGCCTGGGTTGGCAGGCGGCGCGCACGCTGGCCGGCAAAGGGGCAACCGTGGTGATGGCCTGCCGCAATCGCGAACAGGCGGAGCGGGCGCGGCGGGCGATCCTCGACGAGTATCCCCAGGCACGCCTGGAGCTGGCCGATCTCGACCTGGCCGACCTCGCCTCGATCCGCGCCTGCGCCGCCGGTTTCCGCCAGCGCCACGAACGCCTCGATCTCTTGTTCAACAACGCCGGAGTGATGTTCCTGCCCCTGCGGCGTACCCGCGACGGTTTCGAGATGCAGATGGGCACCAATCACCTTGGCCACTTCGCGCTTACGGGACTGCTGCTGGACTCGTTGCTGGCCGCTCCACGGCCCAGGGTGGTGGGTATGACCAGCGGTTTCAACCAGTTCGGCCGGCTGCCGCTCGACGACCTCAACGCCGAGCGCGGCTACAACCGCTATCTCGCCTATTGCCACAGCAAGCAGGCCAATCTGCTGTTCAGCCTGGAGTTGCAGCGCCGCGCCGGCCAGCGGGGCGTGCTTCTGCAGAGCCTGGCGGCGCATCCGGGCTACGCGGCGACCAACCTGCAGTACGCGGCACCGGCGATGTCCGGTTCGCGCCTGGGACGCTGGGCGATGAAGGTGGCCAACGGAGCGTTCGCGCAATCGGCGGAGATGGGGGCGTTGCCGGCACTTTCCGCGCTGACCGAACAGCGCTGGTATGGCGGCGCCTATGTCGGCCCGGATCGCTGGCTGGAAACCCGCGGTTATCCGGCAGCGGCGCGGATTCCGCGGAATGCGCGCGACCTGGGGCTGGCCGCGCGGCTGTGGGCGCTATCGGAAGAACTGACCGGAGTACGCTTCTGGTCGGAGTGAAGGCGCCGGGAGACCGGCGCCTCGAACTCAGTGGGCGGGCTGCGCCAGGGTGTTGCCAGGCAGGGCCGGCAGGCGCGCCAGGTGCAGCGAGACCAATACCGCGACCACCAGCAGCGAGCCGATGAACAGCCCGATGCCGTTCCAGCCGTAGTAATGCCAGAACACCCCGCCGAGGGTGCCGGCCAGGCTCGAGCCGACGTAGTAGCTGAACAGATAGAGCGACGAGGCCTGGCCCTTGGCGCGCAGGGCGCGGCGCCCGATCCAGCTGCTCGCCACCGAGTGCGCGCCGAAGAAGCCGAAGGTGAACAGCAGCAGGCCGGCGAGCATCAGCGGGATCGGCTCGAACAGGGTCAGCAGCAGGCCGCCGAGCATCAGCAGGATGACCGCCCAGAGCACCTTGCGTCGCCCCAGCTTGTCGGCCAGCGAACCGACCCAGGCCGAGCTGTAGATGCCCGAGAGGTAAACCACCGAGAGCACGCCGACCACCGCCTGGCTCATGTGGTAGGGCTCGGCCAGCAGGCGGTAGCCGATGTAGTTGAACAGGGTGACGAAGCTGCCCATCAGCAGGAAGCCGATCAGGAACAGCCAGGGCAGTCCGGCGTCGCGGAAGTGCAAGCGGTAGCCGTTGAGCAGGGTCGCCGGCTTCAGCGGTGCCGGCCGGAAGTGTTTCGACTCGGGCAGCACGCGCCAGAACACCAGCGCGGCGACCAGGGCCAGGCCGCCGAGGACCGCCAGTGCGGCATGCCAGGAGATGAAATCGACCAGGACGCCGCTGATCAGGCGTCCGCTCATCCCGCCGATGGCGTTGCCGCCGATGTACAGGCCCATCGACAGGCCGATGTGCTGCGGATGGATCTCTTCGCTGAGATAGGTCATCGCCACCGCGGCCAGGCCGCTCAAGGACAGCCCGACCAGCGCGCGCATCAGCAGCACGCCATGCCAGGTGGGCATCACCGCGCTGCCGAGGGTGAACAGCGCGGCGGCCAGCAGCGAGACGACCATCACCGGCTTGCGGCCGATCGCGTCGGAGATCGGGCCGGTGACCAGCAGGCCAAGGGCGAGCATGGCGGTGGCGACGGACAATGCCAGGCTGCTTTCCGCGGCGCTGATGGAAAACGCCTTGGACAGCACCGGCATCATCGGCTGGATGCAGTAGAGCAGGGCAAAGGTGGCGAAACCGCCGGAGAACAGCGCCAGCGAGGTGCGCATGAACTGCGGGGTGCCTTTTTCGATATAGCGTTCGACTTCGGTGGCGGCTTCCAGCACCTCGTTGGCTGCTTCGCGGGCCGCCTCGATTAACGCGGGTTCTTCTTCGGCCTGTGGCCGGACTTGCGGATTGCTCACGGGGCACCTCTGGGGACGGTGGCGAGCAGGCACAACGAGGCCGCGCCACCTGGATTTCAGGGACAAGGGGTCGTTGTTGGAGGTTATGTGGCAAAGGATATAGATAGGTTTATATGATTTCCAATATATTGATCGACACGATTGATATGTAAAAAGACCTAATTGGAGGGGCCGCGTGGAACTCAGGCACCTGCGCTATTTCATCGCCGTCGCCGAGGAGCTGCACTTCGGCCGCGCCGCCGAGCGCCTGGGGATCTCCCAGCCGCCGTTGAGCCAGCAGATCCAGGCGCTGGAGGAGGAAATCGGTGCGCGCCTGTTCGAGCGCACCAACCGCCGCGTCGAACTCACCGACGCCGGCCGACTGTTCCTCGACGAGTCCCGCCAAGTGCTGGCCCAGGTAGACAAGGCGGTGCTGCTGGCGCGTCGGGCCCACCTGGGGGAACTGGGCGAGCTGAAGATCGGTTTCACTTCCTCGGCACCCTTCACCTCGACCATACCCAGCAGCATCCATGCCTTCCGCAAGGCCTATCCGGACGTACACCTCGACCTGCAGGAAATGAGCAGCCGCCAGGTACTCAAGGCGCTGCTCGAGGAAAGCCTGCAGGTGGGCGTGATCCGTCCGCTGGCGCTGCCGGATGCGGTGCATTGGGTGGAGTTGTTCCGCGAACCGCTGGTGGCGGTGCTGCGGGCCGACCATCCGCTGGCGGCCGGCAGCGAGGATGGCCTGGCCATCGCCGCCCTGGCCGAGGAGCCCTTCGTGTTCTTCCCGCGCAGCTATGGCACCGGGCTCTACGACCAGGTCATCGCCCTGACCCGACAGGCCGGCTTCAGCCCGCGCATCGCCCAGGAGGCCAGCGAGGCGATGACCATCATCGGCCTGGTCTCGGCCGGACTGGGGGTGTCGATCCTGCCGGCGTCGTTCCGCCGCACCCGGGTCGACGGCGTGGTCTACCGCACCCTGAGCGATCCCGAGGCGACGACTGCGGTATGGCTGGTCCGCCGGCAGAACGAGGGCTCGCCGCTGGCGCTGTCCTTCATCGACCTGGTGACCCGCGAGGCGGCCAGCCTGCGCCGGCGCTGAACCGCTCTATGTCAGGACCGAGACGGCGCTCGCGCTTGCCCGCGGCTTTGCCTATCATCCGGGATCAGGCTCGGCTCACGGAGATTTCCCATGCGGCGCGTGGTGTTCAATCAGAAAGGCGGGGTAGGCAAGTCCAGCATCGCCTGCAACCTGGCGGCGGTCAGCGCGGCGGAGGGCTATCGCACCCTGCTGGTGGACCTGGACGCCCAGGCCAACTCCACGCACTACCTGACCGGACTGACCGGCGAGGACCTGCCGGTGGGGATCGCCGACTTCTTCAAGCAGACCTTGTCTTCCGGGCCCTTCAGCAAGAAGGGCAGGGTCGACATCTACGAGACGCCGTTCGACAACCTGCACATCGTCACCTCCAGCCCCGAACTGGCCGACCTGCAGCCGAAGCTGGAGTCGAAGCACAAGATCAACAAGCTGCGCAAATTGCTGGACGAACTGGACGAAGACTACGATCGGATCTACCTGGATACCCCGCCGGCACTGAATTTCTACACGGTATCTGCGCTGATCGCTGCCGATCGCTGCCTGATTCCCTTCGATTGCGACAGCTTCTCCCGCCAGGCGCTGTATGGCCTTCTCCAGGAGATCGAGGAACTGCGCGACGACCACAACGAAGACCTGCAGGTCGAGGGCATCGTGGTCAACCAGTTCCAGCCGCGCGCCAGCCTGCCGCAGCAACTGCTCGACGAGCTGGTGGCGGAGGAACTGCCGGTGCTGCCGGTGTACCTGATGAGTTCGGTGAAGATGCGCGAGTCGCACCAGGCTTGCACCCCGCTGATCTTCCTCGAACCGCGGCACAAGCTGACCCAGCAGTTCGTCGAGTTGCACGGGCTGCTCGAAAGCTGAGCAGCCTCTGCGGCAGCGCTTCTACGAGGTAACCAGGACGTCGCAGCTCGGCTGGCGCAGGTAACGCTGCGCCAGGTTGCCGAGCAGCGCCTGCATCAGCGCGTTTCGGCTGTGCCGGCCGAGGGCGAGCAGCTCCGGCTGGCGCTGCTTCAACGCGGCGTCCAGGCTGTACGGCAGCACGCCGGGAACCACTTCGTGGCTCAGCTGCGGCCCGACGCCCGGCAGGCGCTCCTGCTCGTCGCTCAGCAATTGTTCGATCAGCCCGGCCTGGGTGGCCAGGTGCGCGGCATTCTGCCGGGGCAGGCCGAGCACGCCGTCGTCGGGGGACTCGAACACGTGCAGGGCGTGCAGGTCGGCTTCCACCGGCAGCAGGCGGTAGGCCTGGCGCAGCGCGGTACAGGCGCACTGGGAAAAGTCCAGGGCGCTGAGCGCCTGGCGGTAGGGTTCGTCCGCCTCGCGCACGGCGAGCAGCACCGGCACCCGGCTGCGCCGCACCACTTGGTCGAGGGTGGTGTTGCCGAAGCGTTCGAAGGTCTTCTGGTGGTGTGCGCCCATCAGCAGCAGGTCCGGTTCGAGCGCCCGGGTCTGCTGCAGGATGCCGTCGATCGGCTGGCCCCTGAACAGGTGGATGGCGCTGTCCTCGTCGAGGCCGGCCTCCTTGCGCTTGAGTTGCAGCATGGCGCTGACGGTCTTCACCGCCGACGCCGATAGCCCCGGGTCGTACACGTGCAGCAGACTGACCCGCGCATCGTGCTGGCGGGCCAACTGGGCGGCGCGGGCGAGGGCGACGTCGGCTTCCGGGGTGAGGTCGTGGGCGACCAGGAGGTGGCGGATCATGGCGGACTCCGTGGGATGGCTACGCTGGCTTCCCCACTGTCGCGCCGCAGCTCGCTACGGACCTTGATCCACGGCAGAAAAAACCTTCGCCGGGCCCTGCGAAATCTGCCAGTCAGGGTCGCGCGTGGCTGCGTAGCTGGTACAGCGCGGCGCTTTCCGCCACTACCTCGCCCTGCTCGTCGGTGAGTTGCAGTTCGAGGCTGTATTCGGCCTTGCCGTGCTCCCCGGCCTCGGTTTCCAGTTGGCGGATGCGCTCGGCATCCAGGCGTGCCTCGACGCGTATGTCGCCCTTGGCCGGACGGCGGAAGCGCAAGGTCATCTCCTTGACGATGGGATAGAAGCGGGCGCTGTCGAAGCTGGTCAGGAACAGCGCGCCACCGGGAAGTTCGGCGAGGGTGAAGAGCGCCCCGGCGTACATGCTGCCGATGTGGTTCTCGTTGCCGGCGCCCGGCATGCGCAGGCGCACGTAGCCGGGTTCGAGGACTTCCGCCCTGAGTCCGCTGCGCTGGACGAAGGCGATCTTTTCTTCGGTCAGGTGCCTGGCGAGTTCGGTGGGCAGTGGCATGGCGCTCTCCATGTCGGGGATCCCAGCCAGACTAGCCGGCCGGCCAGGCCGGGCAAGGACCGAAACGCTCGCCCGGACTGACCGATCCGCTCAGCGTGCGGCGGCGGCCAGGGCCTGGTCGAGGTCGGCGAGGATGTCGTCGATGTGCTCGATGCCGATCGACAGCCGCACCATGTCGTCGGAGACTCCGGCGCGGGCCAGTTCCTCCGCGTTCAACTGGCGGTGGGTGGTGCTCGCCGGGTGGCAGGCCAGGGACTTGGCGTCGCCGATGTTGACCAGCCGCACCACCAGCTTCAAGGCGTCGATGAAGCGCGCGCCGGCGGCGCTGCCGCCCTGGATGCCGAAGGACAGGATCGCCGCCGGGCGGCCCCCCAGGTAGCGCCGGGCCAGGGCGTGCTCGGGGTTGTCGGCGAGGCCGGCGTATTTCACCCAGGCCACCTGCGGATGCTGCTGCAGGTAGCGGGCCACGGCGAGGGCGTTGTCGCAGTGGCGCTCCATGCGCAGCGCCAGGGTCTCCAGGCCTTGGAGGATGAGGAAGGCGTTGAACGGCGAGAGCGCCGCGCCCATGTTGCGCAGCGGTACCACCCGGCAGCGGCCGATGAAGGCGGCGGGTCCGAAGGCCTCGGTGTAGGTGACGCCGTGGTAGGACGGATCGGGCGTGTTCAGCAGCGGGAAGCGCGACTTGTTCGCCGCCCAGTCGAATTTGCCGGAGTCGACCACGATCCCGCCGATGCTGGTGCCGTGGCCGCCCATGTACTTGGTCAGCGAGTGCACGACGATGTCGGCGCCGTGCTCGAACGGCCGGCAGAGCACCGGGGTGGCTACCGTGTTGTCGACGATCAGCGGCACGCCGTGGCGGTGAGCGGCGTCGGCCAGTGCCTGCAGGTCGATGATGTTGCCCGCCGGGTTGCCGATGGTTTCGCAGAACACGGCCTTGGTCCGCTCGTCGATCAGCGCTTCCAGGGCGGCGACGTCGTCGTGGGCGGCGAAGCGCGCCTGGATGCCGATGCGTGGCAGGGTGTGGGCCAGCAGGTTGTAGGTGCCGCCGTAGAGCTTGGCCACCGAGACGATGTTGTCGCCGGCCTCGGCGACGGTCTGGATCGCGTAGGTGATGGCCGCCATCCCCGAGGCCACCGCCAGCGCCCCGACCCCGCCTTCCAGCGCCGCGACGCGCTGTTCCAGTACGTCGTTGGTGGGGTTCATGATCCGTGTGTAGATGTTGCCCGGTACCTTCAGGTCGAACAGGTCGGCGCCATGCTGGGTGTCGTCGAAGGCGTAGGAGGTGGTCTGGTAGATCGGCACCGCCACCGCGCGGGTGGTCGGGTCAGGGCTGTAGCCGGCGTGGACGGCCAGGGTTTCCAGTTTCATGCAGCGTTCCTTCGGGCAGATTGGAAGGACGCAGCATGGGAAAGCGCGCCGGGCGGGTCAATGCGCCCGGGCAAGGAAAAGCGTGCCTGGTTAGACCGTTGTGTTCGCCGCTTATGCCTGAGCGGCGGCGTCGGTTTCAGCGCAGGCCGATGTAGATGTTGTAGGCGCTGATCAGGGTGATCAGGGTGCCGACGATGACCAGCAGGGTGCGCGGCGAAAGCTTCTTGCACAGCAGGGCGGCGAACGGTGCGGCGAACAGGCCGCCGAAGACCAGCCCGGCGACCATCTTCCAGGTGTCCGGCTGGCCAGCGAGGAGGATGAAGGAGGTGGCGCTGGCGATGGTCAGGAAGAACTCGGCGAAGTTCACCGAGCCGATGGTGGTGCGCGGGTCGCTACCCGAGCCGATCAGGCTGCTGGTGACCACCGGGCCCCAGCCGCCGCCGCCGGCAGCATCGACGAAGCCGCCGAAGAGTGCCAGCTTGGCCACGTGGCGCGGTGCCCGGCGCTTGATCACGTGGCGGTAGGCCTTGCTCAGGATGTACAGGCCCATCAGCAGCAGGTAGGCGGAGATGAAGGGCTTGAGCTGGTGGCCGTCGAAGCGGGTGATCAGCACGGCGCCGAGCACCGCGCCGATCATTCCCGGCAGCAGCAGGCGGAGGAAGAGTGACTTGTTGACGTTGCCGAGCTTGACGTGGGAAATCCCGGAAAAGCCGGTGGTGAACACTTCGGCGATGTGCACGCTGGCGCTGGCAGCGGCCGGCGTGGCACCAGCGCTGAGCAGGAAGGTAGTCGCGGTGATGCCATAGGCCATGCCCAGCGCACCGTCGATCACCTGGGCGAAGAAGCCCACCGCCACCGCGCTCCAGAAACCCCGGCTGGTCAGGGCCTGCTCGATGATCTCGAAGCCGTTGCTGCCGCCGTTGTCGAAGAACAGGCGCCAGGCCAGGAAGGCGAGCAGGCCGACCAGGATCAGCACCGCCGCCCACATGGCGGCGCGCAGTACCGGGTGGTCGTCCGGATGGGTGACGAAATCTTCGACAGGAGGCAGACCTAGCGCCTGGTGTTCGGTGTTGATCGAACTCTGGCTGAGATCGAGGTCGCGTATCTTCATGCGGCAAGGCGCCTGACAGGAGGTGGTAGAACAGGCTGGAATAAGTGTGGCGGCGAAGATAATCGGCTTTTCTTAGTGCGTCTAAGAAGTTTTCCGAAGGTATTTATTCCATTGCGGCATTATCGGCCGCCGTTCTGTCAGGGCATCCCGTCAGGAGGAGCAACTGATTTCCAGGTGCCGCCCCCAGTCCGGCGGGCGCCGAGTGAAGCGCTCCATGCCCGGCTGTTCCTCGAACGGGCGACTCAGCACCTGGTGCAGCAAGCGGACTTCCGTGTAGTCGCCCTGCTCGGCCGCTTCGATAGCCTGCTGTGCCAGGTAGTTGCGTAGTACATAGAGCGGATTGACCGCGTGCATGCGCCGGCGCCGCGACTCCTGGTCTCCGCCTTCTTCCTCGACGCGCCGGCGGTAGGCCTCGGCCCAGCGGTCGAAGGCCTCGCGGTCGACGAAGTCGTCGCGCAGGCTGGCCAGCGCCCGCTCCGGAGTCTCCTCGCCGAGTCGGCGGAAGAACAGCGAGTAATCCACTGCGCTGCCCTGCATGCGCTGCAACAGTTCCTGGACCAGGGCCTGGTCGTTCTCCGCGGCGACGCCCAGGCCCAGGCGCCGGCGCATCAGGTCGAGGTAGTGGGCCTGGTAGAGGGGCAGGAACAGGTCGAGGCTGGCGCGCAGTTCGTCCACTTCCACCAGTGGCGTCAGCGCCTGGGCCAGGGCGGCCAGGTTCCAATGGGCGATCGGTACCTGGTTGCTGAAGGAGTAGCGGCCGGCGTCGTCGGAGTGATTGCAGATGTGATTGGCGTCGAAATCGTCGAGGAAGGCGTAGGGCCCGTAGTCGAAGGTAATGCCGAGGATCGACATGTTGTCGGTGTTCATCACCCCGTGGCAGAAGCCATAGGCCTGCCAGCGGGCGATGAGTTCGGCGTTGCGCTCGACGACCTGGAGGAACATCGCCGCGTACGGCCGCTCGGCTGCGTTGCAGTCGGCGAAGTGGTGTTCCTGGACGAACGCCGCCAACTGTTTCAACTGGTCGTGCTGGCGGGTGTAGTAGAAATATTCGAAGTGACCAAAGCGCACGTGGCTGGGCGCCAGGCGCAGCAGCATCGCCGCGCTTTCCTTCTTCTCGCGCCAGACCGGCGTGCTCGAACCGATCACGCAGAGCGCCCGGCTGCTGGGAATGCCCAGTGCCGGAAGGGCTTCGGAGGCGAGGAACTCGCGGATCGACGAGCGCAGCACGGCGCGGCCGTCACCCATCCGCGAGTAGGGGGTCTGGCCGGCGCCCTTGAGGTGCAGGTCCCAGTGCTCGCCGGCCTGGTTTATCACCTCGCCGAGCAGCAGGCCGCGGCCGTCGCCCAGGCGCGGGTTATAGGAGCCGAACTGGTGGCCGGAATACACCATCGCCCGCGGCTCGGCCTCCGACCACAGCTTGTGCCCGCCGAACAGCTCGGCGAACAGCGCTTCGTCACTGGTTTCCGCTGGCAGGTCGAGCAGCGCCAGGGCGGCGGGGCTGGCTACCACCAGGCGCGGCTCGGCGATGGGGTCGGGCAGGACTTCGGTGGAGAAGGCGTCGCCCAGGCGGGCGAAGCGGTTGTCGAAGTCGAGGTCGTCGAGTGATTTCAAGAGAGGCCTCCGGCAATTCCCGAGCATTGTGCTGGGAATTGCCGGAGGGCGTCCAGGCCCGGAGGTTCAGCGGGTCGGTTCGGCGGGACCGTCCTGGCCCTTGAGCGCGGGCGGATTGCCGACGCCGCTGTGCTGCGGCTCGCCGACGAACAGCTGGACCTGCTGGCCCTGGAGGTTCTTGACGAACACATCGACCTGGTTGAAAGCCATGTCGATCTTGTGTTCGCGGAAGCTGGTGGCGATCTTCGTCAGGATCTCGTCGGTGGAGGGGTTGCGGTCGCCCAGTTCGCGGACGTGGAAGCGCAGCTCGTAGTCGAAGGTACTGGCGCTGATGGTCAGGAAGTACAGCAGCGGCTCCGGGTCGCGCAGTACCCGCGGGTTTTCCTTGACCGCCTGCATCATCAGCTTGCGCGCCAGCGGCAGGTCGGTCTCGTAGGCCAGGCCGATCTTGATGGTGACCCGGGTCACGGTATCGCTCAGCGACCAGTTCACCAGTTGCCCGGTGATGAAGGTCTGGTTCGGGACGATGATCTCCTTGCGGTCGAAATCGGTGATGGTGGTGGCGCGGATGCGGATCCGACTGACCGTGCCGGACAGGTTGCCGATGGTCACCACGTCGCCGATTCGCACCGGACGCTCGAAAAGGATGATCAGGCCGGAGACGAAGTTGGAGAAGATCGCCTGCAGGCCGAAGCCGAGGCCTACCGAGAGCGCCGCCACCAGCCATTGCAGCTTGTCCCAGCTGACCCCGAGGGTGGACAGGGCGCTGACGATGCCGATGCCGCTGATGGCATAGGAAAGCAGGGTGGTGGTGGCGTAGGCGCTGCCCTGGGCCAGGGTCAGGCGCTGTAGCACCAATACCTCCAGCAGGCCGGGCAGGTTGCGCGCCAGGGCCACGGTGACCACCGCGATGGCCAGCGCCGCGAGGAAGTCGCGCAGGCTGATCGGCACGCTGGTGGCCGCTTCGCCGGTGCCGGCGGTGTACTGGTACAGGGTGACGTTGTCGAGGTAGGAGATCACGCTGATCAGGTCGGCCCAGACCCAGTACAGGCAGACGATGAAGCCGATCAGCAGGGCCAGGCGGATCAGCCGCAGCGATTGCTGGTTGATCTGCTCGATGCCGAGGGTCGGCTCCTCGACGTTGGTCTCGCCGTCGACGCCTTCCTTCGCCGCGTTCTGCCGTTTCGCCAGGGCCCGGGCGTAGGCCAGGCGCCGGGCCGCCACACCCAGGCCGCGGACGAAGGCGGCCTCGATGACGAACCAGAGCAGCAGCAGGTAGAGGGTATCGATGAGACGGTCGGTGAGCTTCAGCGAGGTGTAGTAGTAGCCGAAGCAGACCGCGACGAAGAGCACCAGCGGCAGCGCGGTGAAGAGGAGGCCGACGATCATCTTGATCAGCGACGGACGCTCGTCGCCGGGGCTGCTGAACAGCAGGCGGCTGAGCAGCCAGGCCATGGCCGCGTAGCCGAGCAGGACCACGGCGATGCCGATCACGTCGTCGGCCAGGCTCGCCGGCTGGTGCTCGGCCACCGTCACCACGCCGACCAGCGCCAGGACCACAACGCCGAGGCGGACCAGGTGCCGGTCGAGGAAGCCGACCTGTTCGCGGCTCCAGTGGAAATGCCGCTCGGCGATGCCGCCCGGGGTGAGGATGCGATGGGCGGTGTAGAACAGCAGCCAGACCTGGGCCATTTCCAGCAGGGCGCTGCCGAGGGTGGCGTTCTGGCCGCGGGCGTCCAGCAGCAGGGCCAGGCCGGCGACGGCGAAGGTCAGGGTGCCGGGCAGGGCGAGGAGGATGGTGATCAGGATCGCCAGCGGGGTATGCAGCTGGCTGTCGCGCTTGAAGTGGCCGATGTCGTCGTTCAGCTCCGCCAGCTTGTCGTACAGGTAGCGGCGTTTCCACAGCAGCGCGGCGATCAGCAGGAACAGCGGCAAGAACAGCAGCGGCCGATCGACCAGGCCTTCGCCCAGTTCACGCACCCCGGAGCCCCAGGGGATCTCGGTGAGCTGGTTCTTCAGCAGGGTCGGGGTCATCTTGAACCAGGACAGGTCGAGCGGCTGGTTGCTGGGAATCCAGAACATCTGCTCGTCGAGGGTGGTGCGCAGGCTCTCGCTGGTGGAAAGCAACTGCTTCTGGTTCAACTGCAAGGTGATCGCTTCGTTGAGCAGCGCGTTGAGTTCGTGGTTGAGCCGTTCGAGCAGCTCGGAACGGGTTGCCAGCAGGGTGTCGAGATCCTTGCGCAGTTCCGGCGTGACCTGCTCGCTGGGCTGCTGGGCGAGCAGGTCGTCCAGGTATTGCTGCGGGGTCGCCAGCTTGTCGCGTTCCTGGTTCAGTTCGAACTGGCCGAGGCGCAGGTCGGCGATCTCGTCGGCCAGGCTCTGGTCGGTCTTGATCTTCGGCAGCGCCTGTTTCTGCTTGTAGAGGATGCGCGACAGCAGCAGGCTGCCGCGCAGGACGTTGATCTGTTCCTCGAGGGCCTGGTTGGACTGGGTCAGGTTGTCCAGTTGCTGCTTGGTCTCGAGGTTGCGCCGGGTGAGCACGTTGAGGCGGTCGGTGGCGCGCAGCAGGTAGTCGGAGAGACGCAGGTTCTTGGCGTTCTCCTGGCTCAGCAGGCTGTCGGTGCCGGCCCCCTGGGCGCCTTCCTTGGACAGCTCGGCGACGGTCTTTTCCGACTGCTCGCGGCGCTTCTCGCTGATCAGCGCCTGCAGGTCGAGGGTTTCCTTTTCCAGGCGCGAGATCTTCTCGGTGAGCAGATCGTGCTGGCTCTTGCCGAGGTCCTGCAGCAGGTTGTTGCCGGCCAGCTCCTGGCGCAACAGCTGGCTCTGCACGGTCAGCGCGGCCTGCTCGGCGAGCAGCTCGCCGCGACGGTCGGCGTTGATCGCCTTGCCGCTTTCCTTGCCGGCCTTGAGCAGCGAGCCGATCTCCAGGATTCGTGCCTGCATGCTGCTGATGCCGGCCTGGGCTCGTTCCGGGCGGGTCTCGGCGGTGATCGACAGGCTGTTGGCCTCGCCCAGGGCCTTCTGCCACTCGGCCTGCTGGGTGGTGCGGTCGTTGAGCAGCATCTCCAGGCGGGCCACGCTCTCGCCGCTGTAGCGCTCGCTGACCGGGCGTTCGCGGGTCTTCTTCAGGCGCTCCAGTTCGCGCTGGTTATCCTCGATCTGCCGGGGCGCGTCGCTCAGGCGCTTTTTCAGGTCTTCCAGGCTCTGCAGCGCTTCGTCGCGCGCGGCGAGGAACTTGAGGGTCTGTTCGAGTCTGGCCTTGACGACCTTCTGGTCGGCTTCGGCGAGCTTGCGTTCGGCCAGCTTGTCGAGGCTTTGCTGGACGGCTTCGGCCGAGGGCGGCTCGGACTGGGCGAGGAGCGGCGGACTGGCAAGGCAGAGGCCGAGGAAAAGAGTAGCGATCAGGGAGCGGAGGGCAGGCATGGTCGAGAAGAGACTCGAAGAAGGGTGAATGCAGGTTAGTGGTGGCTCCGGGACGCCGCAAGGCGTCACGGAACGGGGATTCGACAGGAAATCAGAGGAAAAGTCCGGGCCCTGGGCGGCCTTCCGGAAACTTCACGCCGACCTTGCGGATACGGTTGCCTTCCAGGGCGGCCACGGTCCAGGTCAGGCCGTTCCACTCCACCTGGTCGCCGATCACCGCTTCGCCGCCGATCTCGTGGGCGATGAAGCGGCCCAGCGCTTGCTCGCCGTCGATGCCGTCGAGCTTCAGGCCGTAGAGCGAGGCCACCGCCGACAGCTGGGCATCGCCTTCCAGCACGAAGTCGCCGAAGAAGCGCGCGCCGAGGCCGCGGTCGGGCGCCTGGCTGAACAGCTTGCCGAGGGCCGGCAGGTCGTGTTCGTGGCCGATCACGCAGAGGATGTCGTCGGCCTCGAGGATGGTGCTGCCCGACGGGTGGAGCAGTTCGGTGCCGCGGAACAGCGCGGCGATCCGGGTCCCGCCGGGCATCTTCAGCTCGCGCAGGGCGGCGCCGATGCACCACTTTTCCTTGTTCAGGTGGTAGACGAACAGCTCCCACTCGCTGGTCGGGTGGATCTCCAGGCCGGCGCGGGATATCGGTGCCGGGTCCGGCGGCACCACCACCCGCAGCAGCCTGGCCGCCCAGGGCAGGCTGGTGCCCTGCACCAGCAGCGAGACCAGGACGATGAAGAAGGCCACGTTGAAGAACAGCTGGGCGTTCGGCAGGCCGGCCATCAGCGGGAACACCGCGAGGATGATCGGCACCGCGCCGCGCAGGCCGACCCAGGCGATGAAGGCTTTCTCGCGGTCGTGGAAGGCGCGGAACGGGATCAGTCCGATCAGCACCGACAGCGGCCGCGCCACCAGGATCATCCACAGCGCCAGGGCCAGCGCCGGCAGGGCGATCGGCCACAGGTCGTGGGGGGTGACCAGCAGGCCGAGGACCAGGAACATGCCGATCTGCGCCAGCCAGGCCATGCCGTCGAGCATGTGCAGGATGCCGTGGCGGCTGCGGATCGGCCGGTTGCCGAGGAGCAGGCCGCACAGGTAGATGGCCAGGATGCCGCTGCCGCCGACGGCGTTGGCCAGGGCGAACACCAGCAGGCCGCCGCTGATCACCAGCAGCGGGTAGAGGCCGCCGGCCAGGTGCATGCGGTTGATCAGTTGCAGCAGCAACCAGCCGCCGCCGAGACCGAGCAGGGCGCCGAGACCGAACTGCTGCACCAGGTGCAGGGCGAAGCCCCAACTGAGGCCGGTCTGGCCGCTGGCGAGCATCTCGATCAGGGTCACGGTGAGGAATACCGCCATCGGGTCGTTGCTGCCCGATTCGATCTCCAGGGTCGCGGTGACCCGCTCGTTGAGACCTTTGCCGCCGAGCAGGGAGAACACCGCGGCGGCGTCGGTGGAGCCGACGATGGCGCCGATCAGCAGGCCTTCCATCCAGTGCAGGTCGAACAGCCAGGCCGCCGCGATGCCGGTCAGGCCGGTGGTCACCAGCACGCCCAGGGTGGCCAGCGACAATGCCGGCCAGAGCGCCACGCGGAAGCTGGAGACGCGGGTGCGCAGGCCGCCGTCGAGGAGGATCACGGCGAGCGCCAGGTTGCCCACCAGGTAGGCCACCGGATAGTTGTCGAAGACGATGCCGCCGACCCCGTCGTTGCCGGCGATCATGCCGACGGCGAGGAAGATCACCAGGATCGGGATGCCCAGGCGGGAGGACAGCGAGCTGACGAGGATGCTCATGCCGACCAGCACCGCCCCGATCAGGAAGAAATTATTGACGGTGACGGCGTCCAAGGTCGGCCTCCTCGCGGCGGGACAGGGGGAAGGCGACGCTACGGGTCGGTTTTACGTAGGGGAATTACGTAGACAGGATGCAGGCCGCATGCCAAGTGATTCTAACCTGCGGATTTGGCGGACTGTAAAGGG
Organism: Pseudomonas sp. HMSC067G02; assembly: GCF_001813485.1. Lineage (NCBI taxonomy): Bacteria > Pseudomonadati > Pseudomonadota > Gammaproteobacteria > Pseudomonadales > Pseudomonadaceae > Pseudomonas > Pseudomonas sp. HMSC067G02. Next base: position 28,697 of record NZ_KV812625.1, on the reverse strand, counting down.
GCGTCGGCGGTTTTTTTCGAAGGAATTCCGAGGCTTTCGCGTTGTCCGGGCGAGTGCGCGCGAACTCGCTGGCGTGGCCGCCAGGCAACGGCAACCCGGCGTTCATGCCCGGACATAAAAAAGCCCCGGACGTGACCGGGGCGGGAAAGGGCAGGCAGGATCAGAACCATTCTTCCTGCATGCTCGAACACACGTCGTCGCGGGCCTCCAGCAGCGCCAGTTCGTGGTGGCAGCCAGGCACTTCCCAGGTCAGGAAGTAGCGAGCGGCCTGCAACTTGCCGCGATAGAAGTCGGCGTCGGCGCAGTCGCCGCGAGCCAGCCCTTCCTCGGCGCGGATCGCCTGCTCCAGCCAGCGCCAGCCGATCACCGCATGGCCGAACACCTTCAGGTACAGCGCCGAGTTGGCCAGGCCCTGGTTGACCTGGCCCTGCATCAGGTCGCCGAGCAGTGCCAGGGTCACTTCGGACAGCCGCGCCACCAGCCGTTCCAGCGGCTGGCGCAGGGCGGCCAGGGATGGATGGGCTTCGGCGCGCCGGCAGGCGTCCTGGATCAGGCGGGTCAGCTGGCGCAGGCCGGCGCCGTTGTTCTGCCCGACCTTGCGTCCCAGCAGGTCGAGGGACTGGATGCCGTGGGTGCCTTCGTGGATCGGGTTCAGGCGATTGTCGCGGTAGTACTGTTCCACCGGGTATTCGCGGGTGTAGCCGTGGCCGCCGAGGATCTGGATCGCCAGCTCGTTGGCCTTCAGGCAGAACTCCGAGGGCCAGGACTTGACGATCGGGGTCAGCAGGTCGAGCAGTTCGTGGGCCTGGCGGCGCTGTTCGTCGTCCTCCAGGGTCTGGCTGTCGTCGAACAGGCGCGCGGCGTACAGGCCCAGGTCGAAGGCGCCTTCGACATAGGCCTTCTGGGTCAGCAGCATGCGCCGCACGTCGGCGTGGCGGATGATCGCCACCTGTGGCGCGCTCGGGTCCTTGCCGTCCGGCAGGCGGCCCTGCGGGCGTTCGCGGGCGTACTCCAGCGAATAGAGGTAACCGGCATAGCCAAGCATCACCGCGCCCATGCCGACGCCGATGCGCGCCTCGTTCATCATCTGGAACATGTAGGCCAGGCCGTGGTGCGGTTTGCCCACCAGGTAGCCGACGCAGGCGCCGTTGTCGCCGAAGTTCAGCGCGGTGGAGGTGGTGCCGCGATAACCCATCTTGTGGAACAGGCCGGCGAGGATCACGTCGTTGCGCGGCCCTAGGCTGCCGTCGGCGTTGACCAGGAACTTCGGCACGATGAACAGCGAGATGCCTTTCACCCCCGGCGGGGCATCCGGCAGCTTGGCCAGGACCATATGCACGATGTTCTCGGAGAGCGGGTGGTCGCCGCCGGAGATGAAGATCTTGTTGCCCTTGATCCGATAGCTGCCGTCGGCGGCCGGTTCGGCACGGGTACGGATGTCGGAGAGGGAGGAGCCGGCGTGCGGCTCGGTGAGGGCCATGGTGCCGAAGAAGCGGCCCTCGATCATCGGTTGCAGGAAGCGCCGCTTCTGCTCCTCGCTGCCGAAGCTCTCGATCAGGTTGGCGGCGCCCATGGTCAGGAACGGATAGGCCGAGCTACCGACGTTGGCCGCCTGGAAGTGGGCGAAGCAGGCCTGCGACAGCAGGGTCGGCAACTGCATGCCGCCCTGCTCGAAGCTGCGGGTGGCGTTGAGGAAGCCGGCGTCGAGGAAGGCATCCACTGCCGGCTTCACTTCCGGAATCAGCGTGGCTGAGCCATTCTCATAGAGCGGCTCGTGTTCGTCGCCCTTGCGGTTGTGCGGGGCGAACAGCTTTTCCGCCAGGCTCCGCGCGGTGCCGAGGGCGGCATCGAAGGTTTCGCGGCTATGTTCGGCGAAGCGCGGGCGCTGGGTCAGGGCTTCGGCATCGAGGACTTCGTACAGCTCGAACGCCAGGTTGCGGGAACTGAGCAGGGTTTCGGACATGACGACCTCGGCGAAAGGGGATCGTGGGGCGGCGCGGCGAAGGCATCGACCGTCGCAGGCGGTGCCAGGGTGCCAGCGAGTCTAGGCTGGTGAATGAAGGTCGCCAACCAACATCGACATGCGTGATACAAGGGCCAAACCTGCGACGGCGAGACCGCTGCCGAAGCCTCGGGAGGCTGGTAGAATCCGCGCCCCTCGCCCATGGGCGAGGGCCTGTGCCGACGCGGGGTCGGCGTGAATCCGCCGGGGCCGGGCGGTCCGGCTAGCAGCGCTGCCTGGCGCTGTCCAAGGAGCAGTCATCATGAACTATCGTCACGCTTACCACGCCGGCAACCATGCCGATGTCTTCAAGCACCTGGTGCTGGCGCGGATCTTCGCCCTGCTGGGGCGCAAGGACACGCCGTACGCCTACCTGGACAGCCATTCCGGGGTCGGCCTCTACGACTTGCAGGGTGACGAGGCCAGCCGCACCGGCGAGTGGGAGCAGGGCATCGCCCGCCTGTGGGAGCGCGAAGGCCTGCCCGAGCAACTGGACGATTACCTGGACGTGATCCGTCACCTGAACCCGGACGGCTCCCTGCGCTACTACCCGGGCTCGCCGGAACTGGCACGGCGCCTGACCCGCGCCCAGGACCGCGTGCTGCTCAACGAACTGCATCCCGAGGACGGCCGCCTGCTCAAGGCCAACATGGCTGGCGAACGGCGGGTCGCCGTGCACCAGGGCGACGGTTGGCTGCTGCCGCGGGCGTTCCTGCCGGCGCCGGAAAAGCGCGCGGTGCTGCTGATCGATCCGCCGTTCGAGCAGGCCGACGAATTGCAGCGTTGTGTTGCTGCGCTCGACGAGGCGATCGGGCGGATGCGCCAGACGGTGGTGGTGATCTGGTATCCGATCAAGGACGAGCGCCAGCTCAAGCGTTTCTACCAGGCCCTGGAACGTAGCGTCGCGCCGAAGCTGCTGCGTGCCGAGCTGCACGTGCATCCGATCGACGACGCCGAGCGTTTCAACGGCTCCGGGCTGGCCATCGTCAATCCGCCGTGGCCGCTGGAGGACGAACTGCGCGACCTGCTGCCCTGGCTGGCCGAGGTCATGGCCCAGAGCCAGGGTGGCTGGCGTCTCGACTGGCTGGTGGCGGAATAGTCGTCAGGCCGGCAGGCACACCCCGGTGCCGCCCAGGCCGCAGTAGCCGTTGGGGTTCTTCGCCAGGTACTGCTGGTGGTAGGCCTCGGCGTAGTAGAAGGGCGGGACGTCGGCGATCTCGGTGGTGATGCGGTCGTAGCCGGCTTTCGCCAGTTCGGCCTGGAAGTTCACCCGGCTGGCCATGGCCGCGGCCTTCTGGGCCGCGTCGAAGGTGTAGATCACCGAGCGGTACTGGGTGCCGATGTCGCCGCCCTGGCGCATGCCCTGGGTCGGGTCGTGGGCTTCCCAGAATACCTTGAGCAGCTGTTCGAAGCTGGTCTCCTGCGGGTTGTAGACCACCAGCACGACCTCGCTGTGGCCGGTCAGGCCGGAGCAGACTTCGTCGTAGGTCGGGTTCGGCGTGTAGCCGCCGGCATAACCCACCGCAGTCACCCAGACGCCCGGTTGCTGCCAGAGGCGACGCTCGGCGCCCCAGAAGCAGCCCATGCCGAACAGCACCTGTTGCAGGCCGGCGGGGAATGGCGCGGTCAGCGGGCGGCCGTTGACGAAGTGCGCTTCGGGCACCGGCATGGCGCTTTCGCGACCCGGCAGGGCCTGGTCCGGCGTGGGCAGCTCGCTTTTCTTGGTGAGGATTTCAGAACGCAGAACCATGGCTCTCGTCTCCTGCTCAGGGGGTAGGCGAATGACTCGCGGATGAGCACAGAGAGTACAGCCTTTCCGCGCCGGCGGGGGAGGCCTGGGGCGATCAGTGCAGGGTGCGGCAGGGATAGCGCAGCAGGCTGGTATTGAGCAGGTCGCTGGGGATCGGCCGGTCGAACAGGTAGCCCTGGCCGATGTCGCAGCGGTTGCGCCGGAGGAAGGCCAGTTGCTCGGCGCTCTCCACGCCTTCGGCGACTACCTTGAGCTTGAGGTTGTGGGCCATGGCGATCACCGCCGAGGTGATTTCCATGTCGTCCTGGCTGTCCGGGATGTCCTTGATGAAGCTGCGGTCGATCTTGATCACGTCGATGGGGAATTTCTTCAGGTAGCTCAGTGACGAGTAGCCGGTGCCGAAGTCGTCCATCGCCAGGGTCAGGCCGAGGCTCTTCAGGCGTTCGAGTTGCTGGCGGGTATCGTCGGTGGCGTCCAGCAGCAGGCTTTCGGTGAGCTCCAGTTCCAGCTGGCTGGCCGGGATGTTCTCTTCGTGGAGGATCGCCGCGATCGAGCCGACCAGGTCCGGGTCGGTGAACTGCTTGGGCGACAGGTTGATGGCGATCTGCAGCTCGCCCAGCCCGGCCTCGGCCAGCTCGCGGGCCTGGCGACAGGCTTCGCGGATCACCCACTTGCCGATCGGCACGATCAGTCCGGTTTCCTCGGCCACGCTGATGAAGCGGTCCGGGCGGATCATGCCTTTTTCCGGATGCTGCCAGCGCAGCAGGGCTTCCAGGCCGAGCAACTGGCCGCTGCGCAGGCACAGCTTGGGCTGGTAGTGCACCGCCAGTTCGTTCTGCGCCAGGGCGCGGCGCAGGTTGCTCTCGACGAACAGCTTGTAGCTGGCCTCGGCGGTCAGCGCCTCGGTGAACACCTGGACCTGGTGCTTGCCGTTGGCCTTGGCCTTGTGCAGCGCCAGGCCGGCGTACTTCATCAGGGTCTGCGGGTCGCAGCCGTGCTGCGGGGCGCTGGCCAGGCCGATGGAGCCGGTGATGTTGATCAACTGGTTGTCGACGAACAGCGGCTTGTCGAGCATGTGCAGGACCTGCGCGGCAATGCTTTCGCCCTTTTCCACCGCGGTGTCGTCGAGCAGCACGGCGAACTCGTTGCTGGCGAAGCGCGCCAGGGTGGCGCCGTCGCCGAGGCAACTGCGCAAGCGCCGGGCCAGGCTGACCAGCAGCTTGTCGCCGGTCTGGTGGCCGAGGCTGTCATTGATCCGCTTGAAGTTGTCGATGTCCACCAGCAGCAGGCTGAGCGGGCGGTCGCCGCTGCTTTCCAGGCGTTCCTCGAGGGCGCCGATGAAATAGTGCCGGTTGGCCAGGCCGGTGAGGTTGTCGCGGTAGGCGAGTTTCTCGATGTGCTGCTGGGCCAGCTTGTTCTGCGTGATGTCTTCGTAGATGCCGATGTAGTGGGTCAGCTCGCCGAGATCGTCGTAGACCTTCGACAGCGACAACTGGCCCCAGTAAGGCTCGTGGTTCTTGCGGCGGCTGCGGAACTCGCCCTGCCAGCTGTTCTGCTGGGTCAGCGCGGAACGCGCGTCGAACAGCAGCTCGCTGAGGTTCTCCAGCGCCGGAAGCTCGGACAGGCGTCGGTTACGCACTTCGTCGGCGCTGTACTGGGTGATCGAGGTGAAGCTCGGATTGACGTATTCCACCACGCCGTCGCGGTCGATCAGCAGGAAGGCGCTGGCGCTCTGTTCCACCGCGCGCTGGAACAAGTGCAGGGCGCTGGAGACATTGCGTCGCTCGTGGTTCATCAGGACCTGCGCGTACTGGTCGGCGAGTTCCCCGGCGAAGGCGATCTCGTCGCTCTGCCACATGCGGTTCTCGCCGGCGTGTTCCAGGCACAGCACGCCGACCACCTCGCCGCCGATGCGGATGGTGGCGTCGAGCAGGGCGTTGACGCCCAGCGGCTTCAGGTAGTCCTTGTAGAGTTCCTGGGTGCGTGGGTCGCGCTGGGCGTTGTGGGCGTCGATGGCGCGCCCGCTGTGTACCGCCTCGAGGTAGGCGGGGTAGCGGCTGGCGTCGATGCTCTGGGGCTTCTCGTACTGGTCGAGGTCGCGGCGGTAGACGGTCACCGCTTCCAGGCGCTGGTCGTCGAGCAGGCGCCAGATGCCGGCGCGCGCGGTGCCGTAGGCTTCGCAGGCGGCCTGGGTGATCAGTTGCGCGGCTTCCAGCAGCGGGTCGCTGGACAGGTAGCGATGGCGGGCCAGGCGGACGATCAGGTTCTGCTGGGTGCGCGAGCGCAGCAGGTGTTGCAGGTGGTCGTCCTGGGAGCGCTGGTAGAGGTCCAGGGACGCCTTCAGGCGCAGGTTCTGCGATTCCAGGTCGAGCAACTGTTCGCTGCGCTCGGCGCTCTCCGCTCGCTCCTCGACCATCAGGTAGCCGTGCAGCAACTGGCGGCCATGCTGCTGGAAGGCTTCGCCGAACTCCAGCATGGTCAGCACGCCGTTGGGTGTGTGCAGCTTGTAGCTCACCTGGTAGTGCGGGCGCTTCACCAGTTGCTGCTGGATCTGCTCGTGCAGGCGGTGGCGGGCCTCGGGTTCCATCAGGCTGGCGTAAGGCGCATCGAGCAGTGCGCAGAGGGTAGTCGCCGGCAGCCCGAGCTGGCGCTCGCAGGCAGGATCGAGGAACAGCAGTGCCCAGCTCGGCTCGTTCAGCCGCTCGAAACGCAGCAGCCCGAGCCGCGACGGCACGGGTAGCTGCGTGACAACCTCGGCCGCCGAACGGCTGGCGGCATCGGGATGACTTTTCATGCGAGGCTGATTCCAGGTACTGAGCGAGGGGGAGGCCTCGACCCGTTTCGATGGGGTGCAGGCAAAGGGTGCATTATGCCGATTGGTCTGACAAGTAACTCTGTATCGGCCCGGCAGGGCCCAAGTTAAGCGGATCCGGGAAAAAACCGCTGGACGGTCGGAGGTCTGCGGCGCCGCTGGAAAAGCCCTGTTTTTCGTAGGGTTGGCTTCGCCGGGAGGGTTGGCGTCGAGCGCCTGTCATCGTGCGCGCCGAACTCGCGCCTGCGGGTGCTGTGGCATTCGCTGGCGGTACGACGGGTCGCAGTTTCGCCGAGCCGTCAGGCGGGCAAAAAAAGCCCCACCATCCGGTGGGGCCGAGAGACGAGCGTGGCATGCTCGCGAGAGGGGCTGGCCGCTCCGTGGGGAGCGGCGCAGGTATTACAGGAGCAGGGTGCGGATGTCCGCCAGCAGTTCGCCCAGGCGCTTGGTGAAGCGCGCCGCGGCGGCGCCGTTGATCACGCGATGGTCGTAGGACAGCGACAGCGGCAGCATCAGGCGCGGCTGGAAGGCCTTGCCGTCCCATACCGGCTGCATGGTCGCCTTGGACACACCGAGGATCGCCACTTCCGGCGCGTTGACGATCGGCGTGAAGCCGGTGCCGCCGATGTGGCCGAGACTGGAGATGGTGAAGCAGGCGCCCTGCATGGCATCGGCCGAGAGCTTCTTGTTGCGGGCCTTGTCGGCCAGCTCGGCGGCCTCGGCGGCCAGTTGCAGGAGGCTCTTCCGGTCGACATCGCGGATCACCGGGACCAGCAGGCCGTCCGGAGTGTCCACGGCGAAGCCGATGTGTACGTACTTCTTGCGAATCAGCGCCTTGCCGCTGGGGGCCAGCGAACTGTTGAAGTCCGGCAGTTCCTTGAGCAGGTGGGCGCAGGCCTTGAGCAGGATCGGCAGTACGGTCAGCTTGACCCCGGCCTTCTCCGCCGCGGCCTTCTGGGCAACGCGGAAGGCTTCCATGTCGGTGATGTCCGACTGGTCGAACTGGGTCACGTGCGGCACGTTCAGCCAGCTGCGATGCAGGTTGGCGGCGCCGACCTGCATCAGGCGGGTCATCGCCACTTCTTCCACTTCGCCGAACTTGCTGAAGTCGACTTCCGGGATCGGCGGGATACCGGCTCCGCCGGTGGCGCCGGCACCGCCGGACTTGGCGCGCTGCAGTTGCTCCTTGACGAAGACCTGGACGTCTTCCTTGAGGATGCGGCCCTTGGGACCGCTGGCTTTCACTTCGCTCAGCTCGACGCCGAACTCGCGCGCCAGCATGCGCACCGCCGGGCCGGCGTGGACCTTGGCGCCGTCGCGGCTGGGTGCGCCGACCGGAGCCGGGGTATCGGCCTTGGCTGGCGCAGGGGCCGCCGCGGCGGGCTTCTGCTCGGCGGCGGGCGCCGCGGCCTGGGCCGGAGCGGCTGCCGGTTGCTCTTCGGCTGCCGGAGCGGCGCCTTCCACCTTCAGCTTGAGGATCAGGTCGCCGGTGCCGACTTCGTCACCGACCTTGATCGAGACGCTTTCCACCACGCCGGAGGCCGGCGAGGGGATCTCCATGCTGGCCTTGTCGGATTCCAGGGTGATCAGCGACTGGTCGGCCTCGACCGTGTCGCCGGCCTTGACCATCACTTCGATGACGTTGGCCTTGCCGGCCGAGCCGATGTCCGGGACCTTGATGTCCTGGACGCTGGCTGCGGCGGGGGCGGCCGGCTTGCTCTCGCTCGGGGCGGGAGCAGGCGCTTCGGCTTTCGGCGCTTCCGGTTGGGCGGGCGCTGCCTCGGCCTTGGCTTCGGCAGGCTGTTCGCCGCCTTCCACTTCCAGCTCGAGGATTTCGTCACCTTCTTTCAAGGTGTCGCCGACCTTCGCCTTGATGCTTTTCACTACCCCGGCCTTGGGACTGGGGATTTCCATGCTGGCCTTGTCGGATTCCAGGGTCAGCAGGCTCTGATCGGCCTCGACCTTGTCGCCGGGCTTGACCAGCAGCTCGATGACTTCACCCTCACCGTTGCCGATGTCGGGTACGCGAATGAGTTCGCTCACATTCCTCTCCTTTTACGTGCCACCACCGCTGTGCGGCGCGCAAAACAAAGACTTTTGGTCCTTGGTTCGTTGTGAGCCGGCGCCGCCCGTTGGCGGCGCCGGCGTGCTCGAAACCCCTCGCTGCCGAGGGGAGTATGGAGCGAATTAGCAATCCAGCGGGTTGCGCTTCTCCGGATCGATACCGTACTTGGCGATGGCCTCGGCCACCACTTTCGGCTCGATATCGCCGCGATCGGCCAGCGCTTCGAGCGCGGCCAGCACCACCCAGTGACGATCCACTTCGAAGAAGTTGCGCAGCTTCTTGCGGCTGTCGCTGCGGCCGAAGCCGTCGGTGCCGAGCACCTTGTACTCCTTGGAGGGAACCCACTGGCGGATCTGCTCGGCGTAGAGCTTCATGTAGTCGGTGGAGGCGATCACCGGGCCGCGACGGCCGCCCAGGCACTCCTCGACGTAGCTCTGCTTCGGCTTCTGGCCCGGATGCAGGCGGTTCCAGCGCTCGACGGCAAGGCCGTCGCGACGCAGCTCGTTGAAGCTCGGCACGCTCCAGACGTCGGCGCCGATGCCGAAGTCGTTGCGCAGCAGCTTGGCCGCTTCCTCGACTTCGCGCAGGATGGTGCCGGAGCCCAGCAGTTGCACGTGGTGAGCGGCTTCCTTCTTGTCCTCCTCGAGGAGGTACATGCCCTTGATGATGCCTTCCTCTGCGCCCTTCGGCATGGCCGGCTGGACGTAGTTCTCGTTCATCACGGTGATGTAGTAGAAGATGTCCTGCTGCTCTTCGATCATTTGCCGCGAGCCTTCGCGGATGATCACCGCCAGTTCGTAGGCGTAGGTCGGATCGTAGGTGCGGCAGTTCGGGATGGTCGAGGCCAGCAGGTGGCTGTGGCCGTCCTCGTGCTGCAGGCCTTCGCCGTTCAGCGTGGTGCGACCGGCGGTGCCGCCGATCAGGAAGCCGTGCGCGCGGCTGTCGCCGGCGGCCCAGGCCAGGTCGCCGATGCGCTGGAAGCCGAACATCGAATAGAAGATGTAGAACGGCAGCATCGGCTGGTTGTGGGTGCTGTAGGAGGTACCGGCGGCAATCCAGCTGGACATGGCGCCGGCCTCGTTGATGCCTTCCTCGAGGATCTGGCCCTTCTTGTCCTCGCGGTAGAACATCACCTGGTCCTTGTCCACCGGCTCGTAGAGCTGGCCGACCGAGGAGTAGATGCCGAGCTGGCGGAACATGCCTTCCATGCCGAAGGTACGGGCCTCGTCCGGGACGATCGGGACGATGCGCGGGCCGAGTTCCTTGTCCTTGACCAGCTGCGAGATGATCCGCACGAAGGCCATGGTGGTGGAGATCTCGCGATCGCCGGAGCCGTCGAGCATGGCCTTCAGGGTTTCCAGCGGCGGAACCGGCACGCTCATGCTCTTCTGCCGGCGCACCGGCATGAAGCCGCCCAGCGCGGCGCGGCGCTCGGCCAGGTACTTGGCCTCGGCGCTGCCTTCTTCAGGCTTGTAGAACGGCAGCTTCTCCAGGTCGGCGTCCTTGACCGGGATGTCGAACTTGTCGCGGAACGCGCGCAGGCTGTCGACGTCGACCTTCTTCACGTTGTGCGCGATGTTCTTCGCTTCGCCGCTGCCGGTGCCGTAGCCCTTGATGGTCTTGGCCAGGATGACGGTCGGCTGGCCCTTGTGGTTGACCGCCTGGTGGTAGGCCGCATAGACCTTGTAGGGGTCGTGGCCGCCGCGGTTGAGCTTCCAGATTTCCTCGTCGGAAAGGTCCTTGACCATTTCCAGCAGTTCCGGACGCGCGCCGAAGAAGTGCTCGCGGACGTAGGCGCCGTCTTTCGCCTTGTAGTTCTGGTATTCGCCGTCGATGACCTCGTCCATGCGCTGCTGCAGCAGGCCGGCGGTGTCCTTGGCGAACAGCGGGTCCCAGAAGCGACCCCAGATGACCTTGTTGACGTTCCACTCGGCGCCGCGGAACACGCCTTCCAGCTCCTGGATGATCTTGGCGTTGCCGCGGACCGGGCCGTCGAGGCGCTGCAGGTTGCAGTTGATGACGAAGATCAGGTTGTCGAGTTTCTCGCGGCCGGCCAGGGAGATCGCGCCGAGGGATTCCGGCTCGTCGCACTCGCCGTCGCCCATGAAGCACCAGACCTTCTGCTTGCCGGCGGGGATGAAGCCGCGGCTTTCCAGGTACTTCATGAAGCGTGCCTGGTAGATCGCCTGGATCGGGCCAAGGCCCATGGATACGGTGGGGAACTGCCAGAAGTCCGGCATCAGCCAGGGGTGCGGATAGGAGGACAGGCCGTTGCCGTCCACTTCCTGGCGGAAGTTCTCCAGTTGTTCCTCGCTGATGCGGCCTTCGAGGAAGGCCCGGGCGTAGACGCCGGGGGACGCGTGGCCCTGGAAGAACACCAGGTCGCCGCCGTGTTCTTCGGTGGGAGCCTGGAAGAAATAGTTGAAGCCGATGTCGTAGAGGGTCGCCGAGGAGGCGAAGGTGGAGATGTGGCCGCCCAGGTCCGGGTCGTGCTTGTTCGCCCGCATCACCATCGCCAGGGCGTTCCAGCGCACCAGGGAGCGGATCCGGCGCTCCATGAACAGGTCGCCGGGCATGCGTGCTTCGTGGGTTACCGGAATGGTGTTGCGATAGGGCGTGGTGATCGCGTAGGGCAGTTGGGTGCCGCTACGGCTGGCCAGCTCGCCCATGCGGGTCATCAGGTAATGAGCGCGGTCTTCACCTTCGCGGTCGAGTACGGACTCCAGGGCGTCCAGCCATTCCTGGGTTTCGACGGGATCGAGGTCTTGCATGGCTTGCTCCAGGGCGGAAAGGCTTCCAGAATCGGATGCCATAGGTGAGCGGCCGGCCTCGTGGGCGACCGCAGCTAATTCTTGGATGTTCTCCGGGGGTGTACCCGGCGACTTGTAGTTTTACTACAGATCAGTCTGAGAAACAGCCCTCTGGATACAATTTTTAGTAGTAAAACTACATTTCGATTGTCGCTGTCAGGCTATAAGGCCCGATGTAGAGCCTTTTCGACGTTGTGCGTCGAGCCTGTGGTCTTCGGTCGGAAGCCCAAACAGGATAGACCATGAGCCTGCCTTCGCTGGCGAATCTGCCGGCCACCCTGCTGCCCGCCGCCGAACGCGCCGGGACTGCCCTCCGCTCCGCTGTCGCCGCCCTCGATGCCGCCGCCCTGGCCCGCCTGGAGGCCTGGCCCGAGGAGCGCCTGGAGGATTTCCGACGGGTCGCTGCGGCCAGCGATTTCGTCGCCGAGCAGGCAGTGCGCGACCCGGCGATGCTGCTGGATCTGGCCGAACGCGGCGAGCTGGAGAACCCCCACGCGCCCGGCGAATTGCGCAGCCAGTTGCAGGCGCGGCTGGAGGATTGCGCCGACGAGGACGAACTCGGTCGGCGCCTGCGACGTTTCCGCACACGCCAGCAACTGCGCATCATCTGGCGCGACCTGACCCGCCGCGCCGCGCTGGCGGAAACCTGTCGCGACCTGTCGGCCCTGGCCGACGCCTGCATCGACCTGGCTTGCGAGTGGCTCCATCGGCGCCAGTGCGAGCAGTTCGGCACGCCGATCGGCCGGCGCTCCGGCGAACCGCAGCGGATGGTGGTCCTCGGCATGGGCAAGCTGGGCGCGGTGGAGCTCAACCTGTCGTCGGACATCGACCTGATCTTCGGTTACCCGGAGGGCGGCGAGACCGAGGGGGCGAAGCGTTCGCTGGACAACCAGGAGTTCTTCACCCGCCTGGGGCAGAAGCTGATCAAGGCGCTGGATGCGATCACCGTCGACGGCTTCGTCTTCCGCGTCGACATGCGCCTGCGTCCCTACGGCTCCAGCGGACCGCTGGTCTACAGCTTCGCCGCGCTGGAGCAGTACTACCAGGACCAGGGGCGCGACTGGGAGCGCTACGCGATGATCAAGGCGCGGGTGGTCGGCGGCGACCAGCAGGCAGGCGAGCAACTGCTCGGCATGCTGCGGCCGTTCGTCTATCGGCGCTACCTGGACTTCTCCGCCATCGAGGCGCTGCGCACCATGAAGCAGCTGATCCAGCAGGAGGTCCGGCGCAAGGGGATGTCGGAAAACATCAAGCTGGGCGAAGGCGGTATCCGCGAGGTGGAGTTCATCGCCCAGGCCTTCCAGTTGATCCATGGCGGGCGCGACCTGAGCTTGCAGCAACGGCCGCTGCTGAAGGTGCTGGCGACCCTGGAGGGGCAGGGCTACCTGCCGCCGGCGGTGGTCGAGGAGCTGCGTGGCGGCTACGAGTTCCTGCGCTACGCCGAGCATGCCATCCAGGCGCTGGCCGACCGGCAGACGCAAATGCTGCCCAGCGACGAATACGACCGCATCCGCGTGGCCTTCATCATGGGCTTCGCCAGTTGGGCCGCATTCCACGAGCGCCTGAGCCACTGGCGGGCGCGCATCGACTGGCACTTCCGCCAGGTGATCGCCGACCCGGACGAGGACGAAAGCGGCGAGGCGGCCTGCGGCAGCGTCGGCGCCGAGTGGATCCCGCTGTGGGAGGAGGCGCTGGACGAGGAGTCGGCCAGTCGGCAACTGGCCGACGCCGGCTTCGTCGATGCCGAGGCGGCCTGGAAGCGTCTCAGCGATCTGCGCCACGGCCCCCAGGTGCGAGCGATGCAGCGTCTCGGCCGGGAACGCCTGGATGCCTTCGTTCCGCGCCTGCTGGCGATGACCGTGGAAAACCCTCAGCCGGACCTGGTGCTGGAGCGGGTCCTGCCGCTGGTGGAAGCGGTGGCGCGGCGTTCCGCCTACCTGGTGTTGCTGACCGAGAACCCTGGCGCGCTGGAGCGCCTGCTGACCCTCTGCGCGGCCAGCCCGATGGTTGCCGAGCAGATCGCGCGGTTCCCGATCCTGCTCGACGAACTGCTCAACGAGGGGCGCCTGTTCCGTCCTCCACAGGCCGCCGAGCTGGCCGCCGAGCTGCGCGAACGGCTGATGCGGATTCCCGAGGACGACCTCGAGCAGCAGATGGAGACCCTTCGTCACTTCAAGCTGGCCCACGGGCTGCGGGTGGCGGCCTCGGAGATCGCCGGCACGCTGCCGTTGATGAAGGTCAGCGACTACCTGACCTGGCTGGCCGAGGCGATCCTCGTCGAGGTCCTCGAACTGGCCTGGCGGCAGTTGGTGCAGCGTCACGGCCGGCCGTTGCGCGCCGACGGCACGCCGTGCGATCCGGACTTCGTCATCGTCGGCTACGGCAAGGTCGGCGGGCTGGAGTTCGGTCATGGCTCGGACCTCGACCTGGTGTTCATCCATGACGGCGACCCCCACTGCGAGACCGATGGCGGCAAATCCATCGATGGCGCGCAGTTCTTTACCCGCCTGGGGCAGAAGATCATCCATTTCCTCACCGCGCAGACGCCATCCGGTACCCTCTACGAGGTCGACATGCGCCTGCGTCCGAGCGGCGCGGCCGGCCTGCTGGTGAGTTCGCTGGGCGCCTTCCAGCGCTACCAGGAGCAGGAGGCCTGGACCTGGGAGCACCAGGCGTTGGTCCGCGCCCGGGTGCTGGCCGGTTGCCGGCGGGTGCAGGCGAGCTTCGAGGCGGTACGTGCCGAGGTGCTGGCGAGGCCGCGCGATCTCGACGCGTTGCGCACCGAAGTCAGCGAAATGCGCGCCAAGATGCGCGACAACCTGGGAACCCGCGCGACCGCCGCCGGTACCGCTTCGAATGCCTTCGAGGCCACGGCAGCCTTCGATCTCAAGCACGATGCCGGTGGTATCGTCGATATCGAATTTATGGTGCAATATGCGGTTCTAGCTTGGTCCGGAGAACACCCGGCGCTGCTCGAATTCACCGATAACATCCGCATTCTGGAAGGACTGGAACGGGCTGGCCTGATCGCCAGCGAGGACGTCCGTCTCCTGCAGGAGGCCTACAAGGCCTATCGCGCAGCCGCACACCGCCTGGCACTACAGAAGGAGGCCGGGGTCGTGAGCGGCGAGCACTTCCAGACGGAGCGGCGAGAAGTGATCAGGATCTGGCGCGAGCTACGGCTCGGCTGATCCACTCAGGCACGTAACGCAAGTACGTAACGAATATCTGAAGGAGCTGGCAACTATGTCGATGGCCGATCGTGATGGCGTGATCTGGTATGACGGTGAACTGGTGCAGTGGCGCGATGCGACCACGCACGTGCTGACCCATACCCTGCACTATGGAATGGGCGTGTTCGAGGGCGTGCGCGCCTACGACACCCCGCAGGGCACGGCGATCTTCCGCCTGCAGGCGCACACCGACCGGCTGTTCGACTCCGCGCACATCATGAACATGCAGATCCCGTACAGCCGCGACGAGATCAACGAGGCGACCCGCGCCGCCGTGCGCGAGAACAACCTGGAAAGCGCCTATATCCGCCCGATGGTGTTCTACGGAAGCGAAGGCATGGGCCTGCGCGCCAGCGGCCTGAAGGTCCATGTGATCATCGCCGCCTGGAGCTGGGGCGCCTACATGGGCGAGGAAGCCCTGCAGCAAGGCATCAAGGTGCGCACCAGTTCCTTCACCCGCCACCACGTCAACATCTCGATGACCCGCGCCAAGTCCAACGGTGCCTACATCAACTCGATGCTGGCCCTCCAGGAGGCGATCTCCGGTGGCGCCGACGAGGCCATGATGCTCGATCCGGAAGGCTATGTGGCCGAAGGCTCCGGCGAGAACATCTTCATCATCAAGGATGGCGTGATCTACACCCCGGAAGTCACCGCCTGCCTGAACGGCATCACTCGTAACACTATCCTGACCCTGGCCGCCGAACACGGTTTTAAACTGGTCGAGAAGCGCATCACCCGCGACGAGGTGTACATCGCCGACGAGGCCTTCTTCACCGGCACCGCCGCGGAAGTCACGCCGATCCGCGAAGTGGACGGGCGCAAGATCGGCGCCGGCCGCCGTGGCCCGGTCACCGAAAAGCTGCAGAAAGCCTATTTCGACCTGGTCAGCGGCAAGACCGAGGCCCACGCCGAGTGGCGTACCCTGGTCAAGTAAGCACCGAAGAAGGGTGTGACAGGGAGGCGAAAGCCTCCCTGATCATTTCCGGAGCCTGAATGAGAATTCTGATCGTAGGTCCCTCCTGGGTGGGGGACATGGTGATGGCGCAGACCCTGTTCCAGTGTCTGCGCCAGCGGCATCCCGAGTGCGTGATCGACGTGCTGGCGCCCGAATGGAGCCGACCGATCCTCGAGCGCATGCCCGAGGTGCGCCAGGCCCTGAGCTTCCCGCTCGGCCACGGGGTGATGGACGTCGCCACCCGGCGCCGGATCGGACGCGGCCTGCGCGGTCAGTACGAGCAGGCGATCCTGCTGCCCAACTCGCTGAAGTCGGCGCTGGTGCCCTGGTTCGCCGGAATACCGAAGCGCACCGGCTGGCGCGGCGAGATGCGCTACGGGCTGCTCAATGACATCCGCAAGCTCGACAAGCAGCGCTATCCGCTGATGATCGAACGCTTCATGGCCCTGGCCTTCGAGCCGGGCGTGGAGTTGCCGAAGCCCTATCCGCAGCCGCGCCTGCGGATCGACGACGGCAGCCGCCAGGCGGCGCTCGACAAGTTCGCCCTGAGCCTGGACCGCCCGGTGCTGGCGCTCTGTCCCGGCGCCGAGTTCGGCGAGGCCAAGCGCTGGCCGGCGGAACACTACGCCGCGGTCGCCGAGGCGAAGATCCGTGCCGGCTGGCAGGTCTGGCTGTTCGGCTCGAAGAACGACCATCCCGGTGGAGAGGAGATTCGCCAGCGCCTGATTCCGGGGTTGCGCGAGGAGTCCTTCAATCTTGCCGGGGAGACTTCGCTGGCCGAGGCCATCGACCTGATGTCCTGCGCTGGCGCGGTGGTGTCCAACGATTCCGGCCTGATGCACGTGGCGGCCGCGCTGGATCGCCCGCTGGTGGGCGTCTATGGCTCCACCTCGCCGCAGTTCACCCCGCCGCTGGCGGACCGGGTGGAGATCGTCCGCCTCGGTCTCGAGTGCAGCCCGTGCTTCGAGCGCACCTGTCGCTTCGGCCACTACAATTGCCTCCGCGAGCTGCCGCCTGGTCTGGTATTGCAAGCCCTGGAGCGGCTGGTCGGCGACCCTGCCGAGGTCGCCGGATGAGGGTACTGCTGGTCAAGACCTCGTCCCTCGGCGACGTGATCCACACCCTGCCGGCGCTTACCGACGCCGCCCGGGCGATTCCCGGCATCCAGTTCGACTGGGTGGTGGAGGAAGGTTTCGCCGAGATTCCCGCCTGGCATCCGGCGGTGGCGCGGGTGATCCCGGTGGCGATCCGGCGCTGGCGCAAGAACCTCTGGCAGACCCTGCGCAACGGCGAATGGCGGCGCTTCAAGCAGCGCCTGAAGGAAGTCGACTATGACCTGGTGATCGACGCCCAGGGGCTGCTGAAGAGTGCCTGGCTGACCCGCTACGTGGGCAAGACGCCGGTCGCCGGTCTCGATCGCGACTCGGCGCGCGAGCCGCTCGCCAGCCGCTTCTATCGCCGTGCCTATCCGGTCGCCTGGGGACAGCATGCGGTGGAGCGCACGCGCCAGTTGTTCGCCCAGGTGCTGGACTACCCGTTGCCCGAGTCGGTCGGTGACTATGGCCTGGACCGCGAGCAGTTGGCCGACGCCGACCCTGGAGCGCCGTACCTGGTGTTCCTGCACGGTACTACCTGGGACACCAAGCATTGGCCGGAAGCCTACTGGCGCGAACTGGCCGAGCGCATGTGCGAGCGCGGCTGGTCGGTGCGCCTGCCCTGGGGCAGCGCCGCCGAGCGGGAGCGGGCCGGGCGCCTGGCGGCGGGGTTGGAAAATGCCGCGGTACTCCCCAGATTATCCCTGGCCGGCATGGCCAAGGTGCTTGCCGGCGCGCGCGCCTGCGTGGCGGTGGATACCGGCCTCGGTCACCTGGCGGCGGCGCTGGACGTGCCGACGCTGTCGCTGTTCGGCCCGACCAATCCTGGCTTCACCGGCGCCTACGGGCGCTCCCAGGTCCACCTGGGCAGCGACTTCCCCTGTGCGCCGTGCCTGAAGAAGACCTGTACCTACCAGCCGACCGAAGAGGACCGCAAACTGTTCGATCTCAAGCGTGAGCAGCCGCTGTGCTTCACCCGGCTGAATCCCCAGCGCGTGGCCACCCAGCTGGAGGCCATGCTGCTGGCCCCGGAGACCCTCCGATGACCCTGGCGTTCATCCTCTACAAATACTTCCCCTTCGGCGGCCTGCAGCGCGACTTCATGCGCATCGCCCTGGAATGCCAGCGGCGCGGGCACGACATCCGCGTCTATACCCTGATCTGGGAGGGCGACGTGCCGGACGGCTTCGAAGTGCTGGTGGCCCCGGTGCGCTCGATCTTCAACCACCGGCGCAACGAGAAGTTCACCGCGTGGGTCCGCGCCGACCTGGCCAGGCGCCCGGTGCAGCGGGTGATCGGCTTCAACAAGATGCCCGGACTGGATGTCTACTACGCCGCCGACGCCTGTTTCGAGGAAAAGGCCCAGACCTTGCGCAACCCGCTGTACCGCCAGTGGGGCCGCTACCGCCACTTCGCCGGCTACGAACGGGCAGTGTTCGACCCGGCCTCGAAGACCGAGATCCTGATGATCTCCGAGGTGCAGCAGCCGCTCTTCGTCAAGCACTACGGCACCCAGGCCGAGCGTTTCCATCTGCTGCCGCCGGGGATCAGCCAGGATCGCCGGGCGCCGGCCAACGCCGCGGACGTGCGTGCGGAATTCCGCCGCGAGTTCGGCCTGGAGGAAGACGACCTGCTGCTGGTGCAGATCGGTTCCGGCTTCAAGACCAAGGGCCTGGATCGCAGCCTGAAGGCGCTGGCCGCGCTGCCCAAGGCGTTGCGCAGGCGTACCCGGCTGATCGCCATCGGCCAGGACGATCCCAAGCCGTTCCTGCTACAGATCGCCGCCCTCGGTCTCAACGACCAGGTACAGATCCTCAAGGGTCGCAGCGATATCCCGCGCTTCCTGCTCGGCGCCGACCTGCTGATCCACCCGGCCTACAACGAGAACACCGGTACGGTGCTGCTGGAGGCGCTGGTCTCCGGCCTGCCGGTGTTGGTGACCGATGTCTGCGGCTACGCCCACTACATCGCCGAGGCCGACGCCGGGCGGGTGCTGCCGAGTCCCTTCGAGCAGGACAGTCTCAACCGCCTGCTCGCGGAAATGCTGGAGGACGCTCCGGCGCGCGCCGCCTGGTCGCGCAATGGCCTGGCCTACGCCGATCACGCCGACCTCTACAGCATGCCGCAGCGCGCCGCCGACCTGATCCTCGAGGAGGTCTCATGAGGCTGGTGCTGGAAGAGCCGTTCAAGCGCCTGTGGAGCGGGCGCGACCCGTTCGAGGCGGTGGAGGCGCTGCAAGGCAAGGTCTACCGCGAACTGGAGGGGCGCCGCACCCTGCGCACCGAGGTCGACGGGCGCGGCTACTTCGTCAAGATCCACCGTGGCATCGGCTGGGGCGAGATCGCCAAGAACCTGCTCACCGCCAAGCTCCCGGTGCTCGGCGCGCGCCAGGAGTGGCAGGCCATCCGGCGCCTGCACGAGGCCGGCGTAGCGACCATGACCGCGGTCGCCTACGGCGAGCGCGGCAGCGATCCGGCGCGGCAGCATTCCTTCATCGTCACCGAGGAACTGGCGCCGACCGTGGACCTCGAGGTGTTCTCCCAGGACTGGCGCGAACGTCCTCCACCGCCGCGGCTCAAGCGCGCGCTGGTCGAGGCGGTGGCGCGGATGGTCGGCGACATGCACCGTGCCGGAGTCAACCATCGCGACTGCTACATCTGTCATTTCCTGTTGCACACCGACAAGCCGGTGAGCGCGGACGATTTCCGCCTCTCGGTGATCGACCTGCACCGTGCCCAGACTCGCGACGCCACGCCGAAACGCTGGCGTAACAAGGATCTGGCGGCATTGTATTTCTCTGCGCTGGACATCGGACTGACGCGTCGCGACAAGCTACGCTTCCTGCGCACCTATTTCCGCCGGCCGTTGCGCGAGATACTGCGCGACGAGGCCGGCCTGCTGGCCTGGATGGAACGCAAGGCGGAAAAACTCTACGAACGCAAGCAGCGTTACGGAGACCTGCTCTGATGGCGGGGTGGACCCTCGAACCCGATTACCGTCACCTGGCCGCCGACTTCGGTAGCCTCGATAGCGTGTTCGCCCTGGAGGGCGAGCGCCTGACCCGCGACCCGTTGTCCGAAGTCATCCGCATCGAGCGCGACGGCGTGCGTTACTACGTCAAGCGCTACCGCAGCGCCGGCAAGGGCCTGCGCCGCTACCTGGCGCGACCGCGGATCAAGGCCGAGTGGCAGAACCTCAAGCGCTTCGAGAAGTGGGGCATTCCCACCGCCGAAGTGGTCGCCTGGGGGCTGGAGCGCAAGGCCGGCGCCTTCCAGCGCGGCGCCATGATCACCCGCGAGCTGCCGGGCACCGAGGACTTGTCGGTGCTCGCCTGCAACCGGGATCCGCGCCTGAAGGACCCGCGCTGGGTGGACGGCGTCAGCCGGCAGATCGCCAAGGCTACGCGCCTGATGCACGACCAGCATTTCACCCACAACGACCTGAAGTGGCGCAACCTGCTGGTGGACGGCCAGCCGCTGGTGTATTTCATCGACTGCCCGAACGGCGCGTTCTGGTGGAGCTTCATGCTGCGCTACCGGATCACCAAGGACCTGGCCTGCCTGGACAAGGTGGCCAAGTACCACCTGTCGCGCACCCAGCGCCTGCGCTTCTACCTGCAATATCGCCGTCGCCGGCACCTGAACGAATCCGACAAGAAGCGTATTCGCCAGGTGGTGGCTTTCTTCGAGGGGCGCGAATGAGCGTTTTCATCGCCGCGCAGGACCACGACCTGCTCCAGCGCAACCGTCTGGACAGCTTCGACGCCCTGTGGGCCTTGCAGCTGGACGCCGTGGACGAACCGAATACCGAACGGGGTGGCTGGAGCAGCGTCTACCGCCTCGACCTGGGCGACTCCGCCTACTACCTGAAGCGCCAGAGCAACCACCTGACCCGCAGCCTGCGCCATCCGC
Source organism: Pseudomonas sp. HMSC067G02 (assembly GCF_001813485.1). Classification (NCBI taxonomy): domain Bacteria; kingdom Pseudomonadati; phylum Pseudomonadota; class Gammaproteobacteria; order Pseudomonadales; family Pseudomonadaceae; genus Pseudomonas; species Pseudomonas sp. HMSC067G02. The sequence continues at coordinate 8,062 of NZ_KV812625.1, read as the reverse complement.
TGGGCGAGCCGACCTTCGCCCGCGAGTTCCGCAACATCGAGCGCTACCGGGCGCTGGGCATTCCCGCCCTGCAGGCGGCGTTCTTCGCCCAGCAGGCGGTCGGCGGAGAGCGCCAGGCGATCCTCCTGACCCGTGCCCTGGACGGTTGGCAGGACCTGGACACCTGGCTGGCGTCCTGGCACGACCTGGCCGAAGAGCGGCGCCGGGCGATTCTCCGGGCGGTTGGCAGGCTGGCGCGCCAGCTGCACGCGGCCGGACAGATGCATGGTTGCTTCTATCCCAAGCATGTATTCCTCCGCGAGGGGGCCGATGGTGTCTTCGAGGCCTGCCTGATCGACCTGGAGAAGACCCGCCCGATCTGGTTCGGCCGCCGCGACCAGGTCAAGGACCTGGAGCCGATGCTGCGCCGTGCCCCGGACTGGAGCGAAGCGGACGTGCACGAATTCATCTCCGCCTATGTCGACGAACCCCTCGACTCGGCCGAGGTCGAGCAGTGGTATCGCCTTCTCGACCAGCGCCGCCGGCGCAAGGAGTCGCGCCGATGAGACTGGCCGAACTGCAAGCCGCCGGCCGCCACCCGCAACTGCCATTGCGGGTGACCCTGGCGGATGGCGCTGGCGCTGCCGAATTGCGCCTGGACAGTCTGCTGCGGGTGCTGCCCGGGCAGCGCTACGTCGGTGCCGGCGAATGGCGTGGGCGCAAGGTGCTGGCCAAGCTGCTGGTGGGCGGCAAGGCCGCACGGCATTTCCAGCGCGAACTGGAAGGGGCGCGTCTGCTCGCGGCCCAGGGGCTGACCACCCCGGCGCTGCTGGCCGACGGGCTGCAGGAGGGCGAGGGCGGCTGGCTGCTGTTCGACTACCTCGACGCGGCGCAGAGCCTCGGTGACGCCTGGCGTGCGGTGGAGGCCCAGGCGCCGCTGGGCGATGCCCAGCAAGCGGTGCTCGGCGAAGCCCTGGCGGCCATTGGCGAGCTGCATGCCAAGGGCCTCTGGCAGGACGACCTGCACCTGGACAACCTGTTGCGCCACGCCGGCCGCCTGTATCTCATCGACGGTGGCGGCGTGCGTGCGGAAACTCCCGGCCAGCCGCTGTCGCGACAGAAAGTGCTGGAAAACCTCGGGGTGTTCTTCGCCCAGTTGCCGGCGGTCCTCGATCCTTTCCTGGAAGAGTTGCTGGTGCATTACCTGCTGGCCAACGGCGAGCATGCGCTGCCGCTGGAAGCCTTGCAGAAGGAAATCGCCAAGGTTCGCCGTTGGCGGGTGCGCGACCTGCTGAGGAAGGTCGGTCGCGACTGTAGCCTGTTCAGCGTCGTGCGCGGTCCGTTCCGCCTGTTCGCCGCCCGCCGCAGCGAGGCCGAGACGATGGCGCCGCTGCTGGCGGACGCGGACCGCCTGATCGCCGCCGGCCACGTCTACAAGGACGGCGGCGCGGCCACCGTCGCCCGGGTCGAAGCGAATGGCCGCACGCTGATCATCAAACGCTACAACATCAAGGGCTGGGTCCATTGGCTGAAGCGCTTCTGGCGGCCGAGCCGGGCCTGGGCCTCCTGGCGCGAAGGCAACCGCCTGGAATTCCTCGGCATCGCCACCGCCCGTCCGCTGGCGATGCTGGAGCGGCGCTGGTGCTGGCTGCGCGGGCGCGCCTACCTGATTACCGATTATCTCGGCGGTCAGGATATAATCGCTCGTTTTAAGCCTTGCCTGGACATGCCCGATGGCGCCGTTTCGCCACCGGAAGCCGAGTTGGCGGCACTGGATCGGCTGTTTTCGACGCTGATCCGCGAACGCATCAGCCACGGCGACCTGAAGGGACACAACCTGTTCTGGCAGGCCCATGAACAAGGCGGCGAATGGGCGCTGATCGACCTGGACGCGATGCGCAAGCATCACAGCCAGGCGTCCTTTGCCCGCGCCTACGCCCGCGACCGCGCGCGCTTCCTGCGCAACTGGCCGCAGGACAGCGGCCTCTACCGGCTGCTGGAGCAACGGATTCCCCGCCTCGGCGACGCCGCCGGGGCTTGAACGACAAGCGACGACCACCGCCTGCGGCGGTCGACGAGTTAAACGAAAGCCGCGGTTGTCGGTCCCACTCCGCAACCGCGAGCTGCTTTGAAGAGGTTCTACCGTGGCATTGACCGTCCTAGGCCTGTCTGGCGCCGTAAGCCATGACCCGTCCGCCGCCCTGTACATCGACGGCAAGCTGGTCGCGGCCGTCGAGGAAGAGCGCTTCGTGCGCGACAAGCACGCGAAGAACCGCATGCCCTACGAATCGGCGAAGTTCTGCCTGGAGCAGGCAGGGATCGAGCCGGCCGATGTCGACGTGGTGGCGATTCCCTTCGCTCCCATCAGCATCATGGAAAAGGCCCGCTGGCACTACGCCAAGCGCTACGCCTACGCGCCGGATCGCGCGCTGGATGCGATCCTGCTCGGCAACCGCCGCTACAAGCGTTACTACAAGCGCATCGAGTGGTGCCTGCAGCAACTCGGCTTCGACCTGAAGAAAATCAAGATCCAGCCGGTCGAGCACCACCTTGCCCATGCCTCCAGCGCCTACCATTGCTCGGGGTTCAAGGAAAAGACCGCGATCCTCGGCATCGACGGCAAGGGCGAGTACGCCACCACTTTCTTCGGCTGGGGCGAGAACGGTCGGATCCACAAGATCAAGGAGTTCTACGATCCGGATTCGCTGGGCGGCCTGTACGGCGCGATCACCGAGTACCTCGGCTTCGACATGCTCGACGGCGAGTTCAAGGTCATGGGCATGGCGCCCTACGGTGACGCCAGCAAGTACGATTTCTCCCGTCTCGCCAAGTTCGAGAACGGCGAACTGGTGATCAACACCGACTATGCCAACGTCATCGGCTTCCGCCGCTACAAGGAGAAAGGCAAGGGCTACTACTTCTCGCCCAAGCTGATCGAGTGGCTGGGGCCCAAGCGCGAAGGCGACATCGCCGACGATCCCTACATCCATTACGCCGCGAGCATCCAGGCGTTGTTCGAGAAGCTCGCGCTGGAGATGATGGACTACTACCTCGGCGATATCATCCGCGAGACCGGCAAGGTCGCTTTCGCCGGCGGCTGCGCGCTGAACGTCAAGCTCAACCAGAAGATCATCTCGCGCCCCGAAGTGAAGGAGCTGTTCGTCCAGCCGGCGGCCAGCGACGCCGGCACCGCGGTCGGCGCGGCGGCCTACGTGTCGCACCAGCGCGGCGTGCCGGTGGAGAAGATGGAGCACGTCTACCTCGGCCCGGAGTATTCCAACGAGGACGTCATCGCCGCCTGCGCCCGTCACGAGGCCAGGCCGCAGTGGCAGAAGATCGACAACCGCAGCCGGCGTATCGGCAGGATCCTTGCCGACGGCAACCCGGTGGCCTGGTTCCAGGGACGCATGGAGTTCGGTCCGCGTGCCCTCGGTGGCCGCTCCATTCTCGGCTGCCCGAGCGTGCCGGGCGTGGCCGACCGGATCAATGCGCAGATCAAGTTCCGCGAGCGCTGGCGGCCCTTCTGCCCGTCGATGCTGGATACCGTCGGCCCGCAGATGTTCAAGATCGACCACCCGGCCCCGTTCATGACCTTCACCTTCGAAGTCAACGAAGAGTGGAAGGAGCGAGTGCCGGAAGTGGTGCACGAAGACGGCACCTCCCGCGCCCAGGTGCTGAAGCGCGAGTACAACCCGCGCTACTACGACCTGATGAAGGAACTGGAGAACCTCACCGGCAACGGCGTGGCCCTGAACACTTCGCTCAATCGTCGTGGCGAACCGATGATCTGCTCGCCGACCGACGCCCTGAACATGTTCTTCGGCTCCGATCTGCAGTACCTGATCATGGAGGACATCCTGGTGGTGAAGGAGGGCGTGGACTGGTATGACTCGGTCGGCTGAACCTCGCGTCCTGCAGTTCTGTCACGGCTACGACGGGCCTTTCCTCGACTGTGCCCGTCAGTACGCCAGCCTGTTCGCCGGAACCCCGTACAAGGTCACCACGGTGTTCCTCACCGGGCGTTCCGATCCTGAGGTGGCGGCGCGTTGCGCCTCCGACGAGGTACTGTTCCTCGAGTACGGCTCCAGGGACATCCGTGGCCTCAAGCTGAAGGCGATCCGCGACTTGCGCGAGATCGCCCGTTCGCGCGACTTCCGCTTCTGCATCGCGCACCGCTTCAAGCCGATCTGGATCGCCAGCCTGGCCACTCGTCTGCCGATCGTTGGCGTGCACCACGCCTTCGGCGATTACCAGCGGTTGTCGCGCAAGGTCTTCGCCGGCCTGATGAGCAAGCGCCTGAGCCTGCTGGCGGTGTCCGACGCGGTGCGCGACGATATCCGCCGTTGCCTGCCGAAGTGGCCGGCGGAGCGGATCGAGACGCTCTACAACCGCATCGACGTCGCTGCGCTGCAGGCCGAGCAGGTCGAGCGCCTGAGTGCGCGCCGGCAACTGCGCCTGCCCGACGAGGCCTGGGTGGTCGGCAACGTTGGCCGCCTGCATCCGGACAAGGACCAGGCTACCCTGCTGCGCGGCTTCGCCGCCGCGCTGCCGCGCCTGCCACAGAACAGCCTGCTGGCGATCCTCGGCAGCGGCCGCCTGGAAGAGCAGCTCAAGGACCTGGCCTGCGAACTGGGCATCGGCGAGCGCGTGCTGTTCCTCGGCCAGGTCGAAGAGGCACGGCGCTACTTCAAGGCGTTCGACGCCTTCGCCCTGAGTTCCGACCACGAGCCGTTCGGCATGGTCCTGCTGGAGGCCATGGTCGCCGGCGTACCGCTGATCGCCACCGCCTGTGGCGGCGCCCGCGAAGTGGTGGAGGGGGTCGGCATCCTCTTCCCGCTGGGCGACGAGACGGCCCTGGCCGAGGGTCTGACCCACCTGGCAGCGCTCGACCGCCGCCAGCGCGAGGCCTGTGCGCGGCTCATGCTCGAGCGCCTGGAGACACGCTTCTCCGACGCCGCGGTGCGCCGCGAATTCTGGCGCCTGCCGACGATTGCCGGCTTCGCTTCGGAGTCTGCATGCTGAACAGGTTGCGCGCCTTCCGCGAACGCGGTTGGCGCGAAGTGGATGCGCTGACCTACGCCCAGGCCTGGCAGCGTTTCGGCGGCAGCGTCGCGACCCACCCGCTGGTGGTCGAGCAGCTCGCCGAAATGGCTGGAATCCCGGTGCGTTACCTGGGTTGGGAGAGCGCTGGCGAACTGGTTGCGGCGATCCCGACCTGGGGCCGCCACCTGGCGTTGTCCAAGGACGTGCTCAAGCGGCGCGGCAAGAAGGGCCTGTACGACCTGGGCAACGCCGAACTGATCCTGCCGGTGGCTGGCGATGCCCGCATCGCCCTCCGCCATGGGGGACGTTACCTGTCGGTGCTGCATGAGCGGAACATCGTCACGCTGCGCCCGCAGGCCGAGCAACTGGCTTTCGCTCGCGCCCCCGAGGATTTCTCCAAGAAGTTCCGCTACAACCAGCGGCGCGAAGTGCGCCTGGTGGAGGAGGCCGGTGGCCAGGTGCGCCAGGCAGACAGCTTCGCCCCGGCCGAGTTCGCCGCCATCTATCTCGAACTGTTCCAGCGTCGCTGGGGTTTCCCGGCCACCGGCGCGGAGCGCATGGCCGAGGTCTTCGAGCGGCTGCGCGAATTGCTGCGCGGCTCGGTCCTGCTGCTCAACGACCAGCCCATCGCGGTCCAGGTACTGTATCGCGCCGAAGCGCCGGGCTGGCTCAGCGTCGAGTACATCAACGGCGGCGTCGATCCGCAGACCCGCGAGTTCAGCCCTGGCAGCGTGCTCAGTTACCTGAACACCCAGGCCGCCTGGGAGGATGCGCGAGCGCTGGGCAAACCCCTGCGCTATTCGTTCGGTCGCGCCGACCGCGAATACAAGGATCGCTGGTGCCATCCTTCTCCGGTCTTCCAGGTCTGAAGCATGAGCGCACGCAAGCAGCAGTTGCTCAAGCGTCATCGACGCAACAAGCGGATCGGCCTACTGGTTGCGCTGCTGGCATTGCTGGCCGTCGGTCTGCTGGTCAGCCCCTGGTTGTTGCCGATCCTCCTCGTGGCCCTGTGGGTCGCCCACGAAGCCTGGTTCGCCGATCACCTGTTCTATTCGCCGGGCGAGGACTACCGCTACCGTTTCGCGGAAGGGGTCGAGTCGCTGCCGGTACGCCTGGCGGATGGCCGTCTGCGAGTCGACGGCGAGCTGCGCGAAGGCGATACGCTGGTGCTTGGCATCGGCGTGCGCGCTGGCTGGCTGGGGCGTTTCCTCGAACCCTCGGTACTGCTGGAAGGTGGCGCGGAGGCCGATGCCCAGGCTTTCGAACGTGGGGTGAACGGCTTGCGCTACCTGAACCTGACGGGACTGGCCGGGCCGCTGGGCGAGGGCCGGATTCGCCTGCGCGGCCGGCATTGCCGGTTGGTCGGCGAACCGACCCTGTGGCGTGCGCGCCATCCCGATTACCGTGAGCGGCGGGTGATGGTCATCGCTCCGCATGCCGACGACGCCGAGCTGGCCGCCTTCGGCCTCTACAGCCAGGCACGCGAGGCCTGGATCGTGACCCTGACCGCCGGCGAGATCGAAACCGAGCATTACCGCCGCATGGGCCTCGACGGAATAGCTGCGGCGCGCCTGAAGGGCCGCCTGCGCGCCTGGGATAGCCAGGCCGTGCCGGCGTGGGGTGGGGTGCCGGCCGAGCGCTGCGTGCAACTGGGTTATTTCTGCCTGCAATTGCCTGCCATGCAGGCGAACCCGGGCGAGGTGGTACCGTCCCGTGAGGCCGATCTCGCCGATATCCGTCCGTTCCGCCAGTTCAACCGCCTGCGCCTGGCCAGCGATGCCGACGGCCTGTCGACCTGGAACAATCTGCTGGCCGATCTCCGCGAGCTGATCCTGCTGGCACGTCCCGAGGTCATCGTCCTGCCTCATCCGCATTTCGATCCGCACCCGGACCATGTCCGCGCCCAGGAGGCCGTGCGCGAGGCGCTCCAGGGTCTGGACTGGCAGCCGCAGGCATTGTTGCACTATGCCAATCACCTGCACGACAACGATCGCTGGCCGATGGGCGATGCGCACATGGGGGTCAGCCTGCCGCCGTTGACCGAAGAGTGCTCGCCGTTGCTGCCATGGACGCTGGCGCTGGAGCGCACGCGCCAGGTGGACAAGGCCATGGCCTTGGGCATGATGCACGACCTGCAACCCAGGCCGCCGTTCAAGCGCCGTCTGCGCCGCCGTCTGCAGGGCTGGCTCGCCGGGCGTCGCTGGCCGGCATACGGCGAGGACGAGTTCATGCGCAAGGCGGTGCGTCGGCACGAGTTGTTCTGGGTGGAGTCGCTGGACGGGGAGGCATGATGCTTGGGTCGAGCGTTCGGCAAGGTTCGAGCCGCCATGCTGCTTCGGAGCAGCCGCGAGGATGAAGGTCTGATGAAAGTTCTGTTTCTGGTCCAGAAAGAGCAGCGAGCGATCCTGGATCGCCTGTACGACGGCATCGCCGCCCATTGCGAGTGCGATACCCGCTGGCTGAGCAGCGAGGAGCAGGCCGACCTGCGCGGCTACTTCCGCAAGCACGTGGATGTCTCGCGCTACGACCGCATCCTGTTCTTCCTCCGCTTCAAGAAGGAAATGCGCCAGGTCCGCTTCATTCGCAGCGTGCCCAACCTGGTGATCCTCGAGCACGATGCCTACCAGAACTACATTCCCTGCAAGTACACCGGCAAGTTCAGTGCCCATTACCGGCGCCTGCCCTGGGTTCGGGTGATCAGTTCGGGCCATACGGTCAGCGAACGCCTGCGCCAGGAGGGATTCGACGCGGTATTCGTGCCCAAGGGCTACGACCAGACCCTGTTGCATGACCTGGGCCTGGCGCGCGATATCGAGCTGGGCTTCGTCGGCAGTACCGGCAGCGTGGCCTACAGTGGACGCAAGGCGCTGCTCGACGAGTTGGGCGGAGTGGAGAACCTGCTGGTGACCAAGACCAAGTCCGGCGAGGAGTACCTGCGTACGCTCAACCGCATCCGTTTCTTCGTCAGCGCGGATGTCGGCATGGGCGAATACATGATCAAGAATTTCGGGTATCCGGAATTTCTGGTTGATAAAATGCC